>CAYUQM010000010.1:0-48536 GCA_964446855.1 uncultured Muribaculaceae bacterium | reverse complement strand
ACTTATTACGGCTCCTGATTTCTTAATGATTTTTGGGTTAATAAAAACCATAGGGTTAAGAGGTTCATCATTTGACGACACATCAATAACAAAAACTCTGTAATTTACTCCTATTTGCGGAGCTGCCAGTCCTACTCCGTTTTTTGCATACATAGTTTCAAGTAAATCATTAACCAATTCTGATATTTTTTTTGATACTTTATGAACTTCTTTTGAAGGTTCTCTTAGCGATTTTGTTCCGTATGTTAAAATGTTCTTAACAGCCATATTTACCTCTCAATCCTTTATAATATCATACTATAAAGTTTCTTATTTTAACAGTATTGTCACAAAATTTTATAAAAATCCGGATTACCTTACATTCATAAATTTATGCATTTGCGGGATTAATCTAACTCTTTTATATTTTTCATGAAAGCTTTTAAAAACAGTTTCCATTTCTTCTGTTGATAAGCAAAACTTGTTTCCGTTCATTTCCGGTTGAAGTATAATCTCAATATTATTTTCTTGAGCTAATTTTACTGCAAAATCAATTTCGTTTGCAGTTATATTTTTGTTAAAAACCAGTTTTGCAAATGTTTCTTTACAAGAAGCTATTTTGAAAAATTGTTCAATGTCGTTTAAATTACCGGTTTCGTTTGTGGCACTGGGAAGTTTTATGTCTGCTGAAATTATATCTATATACTCGATAACGGCGGTAAGTTCTTTTGGAAGAGTTGAATTTGTTTCTAGATAGATAGAGTGCCCTGTAGTTTTGGCTAAAGGTAAGAATTTTTTCAAAAATTCAACGGAAATAAGGGGTTCCCCTCCTGTTAAAGAAATGGTTAGTTCTTTCCCGTAGGTATTAATTGTTTCAAGAAGTTCTTGCGGGGTATAAAGTTTTGCTTTTGACGGTTCAAAGTCGGTATCACAATATGCGCAATTAAGGTTACAACCGCAAAACCTTATGAAGAGTTGTTCTTCTCCGACAAACGGACCTTCTCCTTGTATTGATAAAAATATTTCACGTATTAGAGCTTTAGTCATTTTTTAGATTTTCTCTGATGTTACTTTGTGACAATTTTTTCAGTTTTTCGTAGAGTTTTATCTCGTCTGAAGATAAATCTTTTGAAATCTGAATTTCTACAGTAACTATCATATCACCAAATTTTCCATTTGTCTTTAGACCTTGTTTTGCTAATCGAAACTTTTGTCCGGAATGAGTTAGTGGCGGTATTGTTATATGAAGGTTTGTATCAAATGATGGAACTTCAATTGATCCTCCCAATACAGCTTCAAACGGTGTAATAGGAATTGTGCATAATATATTTGCACCGTCGATTTTGAGGTTGGAATTTTGCTCGATTTTTACGGTTATGTATAGGCTACCGTTCTTTCCATTGTGAAATCCGGGATTTCCTTCGTTTAAAAGTCTTAATTTGCTGTTATTTTTTATGTTTTTGGGTATTTTTACCGTAATTTTTTTGTGTATGGAATATTCACCTGTTCCGTTGCAAGTTTTACAGGTTGTCCCGTTAATAAATTTTCTGCCTTTGCAGTTGGGGCAGAGTTCTTTATGCATTATGTTTAATATTCTCTCTGTGCCATTAACAGCTTCACTAAGTGAGATTGTTATTTCAGTGTGAATATCATCACCGTTTTTAGGTTCAAATTTTTTGTTGTGGTTTTTAGTAATTTCATCAAGTATAGAATTTATTGATTTTTTAATGAATTTTTTTCTGTAAATTTCATCATTCTTTTCAGTGGTGTTTTTTTGAGCTGTTGGTCTTGCAGTTGTAGATGTTTTTTTGTATTCAAATTCATTTTTGCGGGTATCTGTGTTTGGGGTTTTGTAGAACCCGTTCAACATGTCATATTTTTTTCGTTTGCTTTCATTTGATAACGTCTCGTAAGCCTCTGAAATGTCCTTAAATTTTTGGACACTTTCAGGGGCTTTATTTATATCCGGATGAAATTTTCTAGCAAGCATACGGTATGCGCCTTTTACTTCACATACGCTGCTGTCAGGTGTAACTCCGAGAATTTCATAATAATTTTTAATATTTTTAACTGCCATACAAATATTTATAATGATAGTTATAAATATTTCAACCTATGGTCGGGGAGATTTAATTATTTTGTGGCAAATCCTATGGCAGGGATATTTGTTTTAGGTTGATAATGTTTTTCTTTAACCTTCATAAGTTGATTTTCTCCGACAGGAGTTTTAAAATCATTAGCGGTAATATCCCTTCTTTTGTCTGCTCTGGCAATAAGAGCAGCTTTATCTGTAAGTATTGTTAAATCTCTGTTAGAAAATCCATCTGTAAGAGCAACTACTTTTGCAAGTTCTGTAGGATTTGAAGCAAGAGCTCGCCCTTTTGTTCTTTTGTTTAAGAGTAGTTTGAGGACGTCTTTCCTTGTTTCAGCATCAGGTAAGCCAATATATACTTGCTCCTCTAGTCTGCTTCTAAGAGCTTCATCAAGCTGGTCAAAACAGTTTGTCGCACCGACTATTACTACGTTTTTACCTCTTGCTTCTTCAAAAATAGGCAAAAGGGTTGCAACTACTTTGTTATCTTCATTGCTTCCTTCTGAACTTTTTCGTTTTGAAGCTACAGACTCCATTTCGTCCATAAATAAAATTACAGGTTTTCCTGTTTGTGCAGCAATATCTGCGACGTGTTCATACGCTTTTTGGATGTTTATTGCGCTGCCGTTGACATAAGATGAGCCGGCTTTAGAAATTTTTAAATTATACATTGGAACACCGCTTTCCATTGCTAATGCTTGGGTAATTACGGTTTTCCCACAGCCCGGAGGTCCGAAAAGTAATATTCCTCTTGGGGCTTTTTTGCCGTATTCAACTTCATCCAATTTGGCGAGTTCCGGATCTTGTATAGGTAAAATTACTTTATCTGTTAACAAATCTTTTAATTTTTGCATTCCGCCCAAGCTGCTAAACCCTTTAGGCGAGTAATCGTTAGGTACAAATTTCTCTAAGTATTCGGAAGGGTTAGTTTCTCCCTTTTTGGTTTTTGGAGTTGAAGATGTTTTATTCACAGTTGTATCTTCTCCCAATACGCCAAGGTCAAATGCTTCATTGTACTTTGAGGTAATGGTATTTTCAAACTCTTCATCATCCATTAGCTCCTCAGAAAGTTCATTCAGCCAATGAAATCCGTCTTTAAGCTTTCTTTTTTCTACTTCTTTTTGGTAGTCAGCCAGCTCGGTTTCTCTATACTTAAGTAGTGGAAAACGCTGGTTAAGTTTTTCCGTGGTTATAGGTTTTATATTAAGAAGTAAATCTGCATACATATCCATCATGCGGATATTTCTGGCTTTTTCTGCTTTTCTGAGTTTATCTTCCGTGCTCATACAAAGCCGGTTCATTTCAAGCAGAGATTCGGCAAGTTCCTTATTGCCTTTGGCTTGTTCAAGTTTTTTGTTAACTTTTTCATTTAAAGATTTGTTGTAACCAAAGGTTACACTGTTTGCTATGCTGTGAATTTTCATATAGGGTCTCCAGTTTTGGATAATTGTAACTTAAATAAAGTTCTTTTACTACTAATGTAATAAAATATTTACAAAAATTAACCCGTTCTCTATATTAGGGGAACGGGTTTTTTATTGCTATAAATTCTTTCTTCTTTTAAGTTCTTCCAATTCATCCTGATATGGAGATAAGTTCCTTATTTTTTCAATTATACTCGGGAGTACTTGATTTACGTAATCAATTTCTTCCTCTGTATTATACTTACTTAATGAAAATCTTATACTGCCATGTATTGCCGTAAAAGGAACATTCATTGCTCTTAGAACGTGACTTGGTTCAAGGGAGCCGGAAGTGCAGGCGGAACCCGAGCTTGCGCATATTCCTAAGTCGCTCAGGTGAAGTAAGATGAGTTCACCTTCAATATATTCAAAGCCTATATTTGTTGTGTTTGGAACTCTGTTTGCAAGTCCTGTGTTAAGTCTTGCATTGTAGATATTTTTCAGAATTCCGCTTTCAAGTTTATCTCTTAATCTTTTGACTTCAGTTGCTTCGTATTTCAAATAACTTTGAGCGATATCGCACGCTTTGCCCAACCCTACGATATAAGGAACGTTTTCCGTTCCGGCTCTTTTTCCTCGTTCCTGATGTCCACCTATTATAAGCGGTGTGATTATAGTTTTTGAATTAACGTATAATGCTCCAACTCCTTTTGGGGCATGGAATTTATGCCCTGAAATCCCCATAAGGTCAACTCCGCACTCTTGAACATCAATAGGTATTTTACCGGCAACTTGAACCGCATCTACAAAGAATTTTGTGTTAGAGTTTTTTGTTTTTATAATTTCTGATATTTTGGCAATAGGGTTTATGACACCTGTTTCGTTATTTGCGTACATTATAGAAACCAGAGCGGTGTCCTCATTGATTGCTTCATTTAATTGTTCTAAGTCCAATTCGCCATTTGAGTTTACTCCGATATAATCAACGGTATAACCTTGTTTTTCAAGTGTTTGATAAAGGTTCAGTACGCATGGATGTTCAACTTTAGAGGTTATAATATGTTTTTTGTTTTTGTTCATGTTCAACACGCCGCGAATGGCTGTGTTTGCGCTTTCTGAGCCACAAGATGTAAACAGAATTTCTTTTTCGCTTTTTGCATTAAAGAATTCCCTAACCTGTTCTCTTGCGTCTTTTATTGCGTTAGCTGCTTTTGAGGCAAACCGGTACATGCTTGATGGGTTTGCGTACTCTTCTTTAAAGTAGGGTAACATTACTTCGTACACATTGTCATCAACGCGGGTTGTTGCGTTGTTATCTAAATAAATCAGTTTGTTTTCCATCTTAATTCACCTCTATGACTTCAATACTTGAATCAATAGCTTCTTGTAGTGTTGTTTCAACAAATGATTTTAGCGTAAGTGTAGAGTTTTTACAGCCTGAACATCTGCCTCTTAGTTTTACATAAACCTTATTGTCATTGATATCTACAAGAGTAATATCCCCTCCGTCTTTTTGGAGTTCAGGAGAGATTTGATTTTCTATAATACTGTTAATTTTTAGTATTTTTTGAGCAGGTGAAAGTGAAGTTTTTTCTTCTTTTTTATCTTCTTTCTCCTTGTGGTAATATGTATCAAGGATATCCTGTATCGCAGCTTTGCACTTACCGCATGCTCCGCCTGCTTTTGTGTAATTAGTGATTTCTTCTACTGTTTTTAATCCGTTATTTTTGATGGCTTCCCAGATTTGATTTTCGGTTACTCCGAAGCATGTACACACTATTTTATCTTTTGATTCTTCTTTGTGTAAGGCGTCTATTGCTTCGCCGAGTTCATCTTTATCAATATAGCCTTTTAATGCATCTTCCAATGCTTCATATCCCATGACGGAACAATGCATTTTTTCAGGAGGAAGTCCACCGAGTTCGTCCGCGATATCCTTGTTAGTAATTTTTCGAACCTCTTCAACAGGTTTTCCGATAATCATTTCTGTCAGAATACTGGAGCTTGCAACTGCGGAGCCACACCCAAATGTTTGAAATTTCGCATCGGTTACAATTCCGTTTTCTATTTTTAAATATATTTTTAACTGGTCACCGCATGTTAACGAACCTGCAACGCCAACAGCATCCGCATTATCTATTTTGCCGACGTTACGAGGGTTTCTATAGTGATCCATAACTTTTTCAGAATAATCCCACATAGTATTTCCCTTAATTTCCTTACTACAATATTTATATTTTAACTCAAAAATAATAAATAAGTTATTCTCTTAATTATTTCATAATTTTTGTAAAATAAAAACCCTGTTCAGGAGGTGAACAAGGCGATATATCAAACGTGAAAACCATTAAGAATAAGACTTTTAAAGAGCAAGCCCATCATATTTTCAACCAAACCCGCTCTAAGAATATTCTTGTCGCAACCCCGAAAAAGTGCTTGGATATGATAAGCTTGTACTTATAATATAACGTTTTTTTCGCTCAATTTCACCCTTCCCGAGAATGGATTTTATATGCTTTTTTCTAATTCTTAAGAGTTAATTTTAACGGCTTGACTGAAAAATATATTCTTTGTATCCTGATAAATATGTAATGATTAGGGGAGAATGTTAATGGAAGAAAATAACAATATTATGAAAAAGTTCACTACTGCTCAGTTTTTGAACTTTTGTTTAGGGTTTTTCGGGCTTCAATTTGCGTGGCAGATGAGAATTATTTTGTCCGGTCCCGTAACCGAGGGGCTTGGCGCTTCTCCGTTTTTGTACGGTTTAATCTGGCTTGCAGGACCGTTTACGGGTATGGTTGTTCAGCCGTTAGTCGGGGCTTTGAGTGATAAAACAAAATCTCCGTTCGGGCGTCGCAGACCGTATCTTTTAGGCGGTGCAATTCTTGCGGCGATTGCATTGTGGATTTTCCCGAATTCAGGTGCGGTTGCGGAACATCTTCATAACTTAACCGGTTTAAATCTTCCTTCTTGGACGGCTCTTTTGATTGCTGCGATTATGATTTGGGTAATTGATGCCTGTGTTAACATTGCGCAAGGTCCTTACAGGGCACTTGTTCCGGATGTTGTACCTCAAGAGCAGCATTCTCTTGCAAATTCTTATATAAGTCTCGCTATCGGATTGGGTTCGGTTGTTGCGGCCGCTACTGCTCCGTTTTTGAAATGGGCTTTCAATTACCAGATGTCTATTCCTGCCCAGTTTGTTATGGCGGCGCTTGCCTTTACGCTTGGTATGCTTTGGACTTGTATTACTATCAAAGAAAAATCAACTGTTAATAATGAAAAATCAGAAGAAGTTCAAGAGGTTCAGAACGTTAGTTTTTGGCAGTCTTTGAAAGATTTCTTTGCGTTATCTCCTGAAGTTTCAAAAATCTGTTTAATGCAGTTTTTTACTTGGATTGGTACTATGTGTATGATGATTTTCTTTACACAATACGCTGTACATACGGTGTTCGGGGTTCCTGATTTGACAACTGTTGATGTAACTACAGCCAAACTATATGAGAATGCAACCTTGAATGGTACGAACTTCTCTTCAATATGTTTTGCAATATTTAATCTCATTTGTTTCCTTGTTGCAATTCCTATCGGTATTTTGTCCGCAAAATACGGAAACAAAAAAGTACATATTATTTCAATTATTTCAATGATACTTGCTTATTTGGGAATGGGAGTTTCTCATAATCTTTATGTTGTTGCGGCTATGATGGGGCTTGCAGGTATCGGCTGGGCAAGTATTTGTGCGCTTCCGTTTGCAATGCTTTCTCAGTACATTAAGCCGGGGACAGAAGGTTCCGTAATGGGTATTTTTAATATCTTTATTGCCGGTCCGCAAGTGTTTGTATGTACTCTTGTTGCTTGGATTATTTCAAAATGTACATTCACCGCAGCAGAAGGACTTGTAAATTATCACTGGGAATACTGTTTCTTTATTGGTGCGTTAAGTCTTGCGCTTGCCGCTATAGTTGCTAAAAATGTTAAGGAAAAGTAATGGCAGAAGACAAAAAGAAAAAAATTCTGTTAATTTATCCGCCTTCTCCTGTTATGAACAGAGAAGATAGGTGTCAGCAGCCGACAAAAGAGCTTCTTGTTATTCCTCCATTGCCGCCAAGTGACTTGATGTATCTGGCTGCAGTTTCTGAGAAAGTCGGGTTAGAGGCAAAAATCGTTGATTACAGTCAGGGCGGGGATTTTGAAGCTGATTTGAAAGAGTTTCGACCTGATTATCTCTTGGTAAATGTTGCGACTCCGACATTTAAAAATGATATTTCCGTAACATCCGTTGCAAAAGAAATTTGCCCGAATATCGTTACCATTGCGAAGGGTGCAGCGTTTTTGACTATTGCTTTTGAGGCTATGTATTTTGCAAAAGAGCTGGATATAGTTATCCAAGGAGAAGCAGAAGATACTTTAAAAGAAATCCTTGAAGGTAAACCTTCTCACGAAATTTTAGGAATATATTATCGAGATGATATCCGTGTAAAATATACGGGCGCAAGGCCGTTTGTTGAAGATTTGGACAGTATTCCGTTCCCTGCGCGTCACCTTGTGGATAACAGTATTTACAGACGCCCTGATACGGGCGAGGTTCAGGCGGTTGTAAAAGTTTCCCGCGGTTGTCCTTTCCATTGTTTCTTTTGTTTGGCGACCCCTGTTTCGGGTGCTAAAGTCAGAAAACGTTCTCCGCAGAATATTGTTGACGAGATTAGAGAATGCGTTGAAAAGTACGGGATTAAAAATTTCTTATTTTGGTCTGATATTTTTAATATTGATAAAGAATGGGTTATGGAGCTTTGTCAGCTTATTATTGACAGCGGGCTTGATATTACCTGGTCTGCAAACACCCGTGCCGATACTGCGGATGAAGAAATTGCCGCGATGATGTATAAGGCTGGCTGCCGTCTTGTGAGTATCGGAGTTGAGAGCGGTTCTCAGGAAATGCTTGACAAAATGGGTAAACGCATAACCTTGGATGACGTAAGATTAACGGTAAAAATATTTAAAAAATTCGGGTTTAAAATTTATAACTACTTTGTTATCGGGCTTCCTTGGGAGACAAAAGATACGGTTGAGGATACCATTGATTTTGCGATAGAGCTTGACAGTGACTTTATAAGCTTCTATACAGCAACCCCTCTTCCGGGTACGAAATTTTATGAATACGCAAAAGAGCATAAACTTATAGATTCGGATACATCATTTAAGAGCGCATATTTCTATCCTTCAGTAAATACTCATAGCCTTACAAAGGATGAAGTCTTCAAGCTCCATAAACGCGCGATTAAGAAGTTCTACTTAAGACCGACTTATATATTTAAGATGCTTCTAAAAATCCGTTCGTTTGCGGAATTTAAGAACTATTTTGCAGCGGGAATGAATTTGCTTTTAAGACGTTAGTTTATAAATGCTAAATTCTAGAAATCAATTATATAGATGGTTTCCTTTTTTGCAATTTTAACTACACTTTCTTTGTGGTGTAAATTATGAGAAAGGTTTTTTTAAATGGATTATGAAATTAATAACTCTGTGGACTTTGATGAAAGTGAAAGTATATGGAAATTTGACGGTCCAATAGGGCGGAAAGATTATTTTTGGTTGCAGCTGGGTATCTTATTTGTAGCGGTTTTTGTTGGCTTGCTTAAAACATTTGCGATGTTATTATTTCCGCTACTTATTATTTTGATATTAGTTCTCGTTTATCTGTCTTTTGTATCAATCTCAAAAAGATACTATGATATAACCGGAAGTTTGAAAATAGGTGTTATTATTGCTATTGTAACATTTTTAATTAATATCGTTATTCCTCTGGCTGGTCTTATTGCAGTTGTTTGTGGGCTTTTTGTTCCGGGAAAACTCATCAAACATAAATCTTAATTATAATAATTATTTTCTTTAATAAATATATCGACCCATTTTATAAGCTCAGAAATTTCGTAAGGTTTTGGCAGATAAAGATCGGCACCTGCTTTTAGGATTGCTTCTTTATCTGCCAAAGTGCTTGTTACTATCAATTTCGTATTTTTATATGCATTGTTTGCTTTAAAACTTCGACAGGTATCCAGATGTTTTTGGTTATCTTCATGTCCTGAATCCAAAATTATAACAGCAGGCGGCTCTTCGGATTTTTCATGTAAAATTTCATAACCTTGAAGGTTTAAGATGGTTGAAAGAAGCAGAACCATAGCTTCATCGGGTTCTATAATCAAGACCTTATTGTTAAAATTTTTGCGGTAAACAGAATCTTCCCCCGAAAGTTTTGTTCTTTCTATCAGATAGTGAGATTTTCCCTGAATTTTTGCAAGATTATGGATGTTAATCAAATCGGTAAGCAGTTCGTGATTGTCGTGGTAATCTCGCGTTTGCGCGGATATTATGCCGATTGTCGTTTTTACAAAATCTGAGCGTTTCCCTGCAAGGCTGTCACCCTGCATAATCATAAATCCGCGGGATGTGTCTGCTGCTGAGTAGAATTTATCTACAACCATATCAAAGGCAAAGGTTAAGAAATTCGCGATTTTTTCGGCTTTTATTTCATCTGTTATAACAAGAAACTCGTTATCGGAAAAGCTTCCGAAATAATCGCTTTCGCTAAGAGATGAGGTTATTATTGCGGAATATGTTTGAACGAGCTTGTCTGAAGCGAGTTTTGTGTAAGCTTCACGGTAATTTTCAAAGTTATCAATACTTATATATAGGCAAGCCCAGTTTTTAGGTGCCGTTAAAATTCTTTTAAGCGCCCGCATTGAGTAATTTTTGTTCGGAAGCAGCTGTTTTGCATCCAAATTTGACTCAAATTCGCGTCTTATGTGCGCTTTGATACGGGTAACAAACTCCTGCGGACTGACAGGTTCGCTTATAAAATCATCGGCACCGTTTTCCAATACATTTATTTTATCCTCGATTTCGGCGGATTTAGATAACGCAATGATAACTGGGCGCATGTTGTATGTCAGCCCTCTTATTTTTTTACAAAACCCTGCCAAATCACCGTCAACGCTGTCTGAGATTATAATTAAATCAGGTTCTTTGTCCTGAATAAATTTCATTGCAGAGATTAAATCTCTGGAAATTATTACAATCGAATACTCATTTTCCAGAAGTTTTTTGTACTTGGTCGAGAGCTCAAGACGTTTATCAATAATTAACGTTACTGTCTGCATTTTTCCCTCGCCTGAGCTTCCACAACCCATACAGGAAACTTAACTTCAAAGGTTGTAATAGCAGTTTCGTCATTTAGCGGGATTGAACTTACTGCGATTTTCCCATTCATTTTTTCAACTATATTTTTTGTAATATATAACCCCAATCCGCTCCCTTGAACTTTTCTGGTCAGAGGGTTGTCAATTCTTGAAAACTTATTGAATATTTTTTCGGCGTCCTCTTCCGTAATCCCTATACCCTCGTCAGATACGCTTATTGAAACGTATTCGCAATTTTCGCAAAAACCGCTTTTAATTTTTATTGTAGTATTCGGGTTAGAGTATTTTGCAGCGTTTTCAATCAGGTTCATCATAACTTGCTGGAACTTATCCCTGTCTACAAGAATAGTCGGAGTTTTAGGGTTAATATTAATCTCAAAACTATGCTGCGGATACTGGTTTTTAACTATTGAGGTAACAGTGTTGATTGTCGGTAACACTTCCGTTTCTTTATAAACTAAAGTGTCTTTTGAAGACTGAAGTTTTGTGACGGAAAGCATGTTTTCCACAAGCGAAATCAATCTGTTAGATTGGTCTTCAATTATTTTGAGAAACCTTTTTTTATTTTCGTCATCCAGTTTGTCCCAAGAGGACAGCATCGTCTGAGAGAACCCTCTGATGGATGTTAGCGGAGTTCTTAGTTCGTGGCTGACTGTTGAAATAAAATCTTCGTAATTATCTTCACTCATAAGTTTATTATATCAGAATTTGGGCAAAAAAAAAGCCGTCTTTATTAAGAACGGCTACCAGACTTGGGGAGGAGGTATGAAAAACTTAGCGTTTTTCATATCTTATGTTTTCATATACGGTTTAGTTAGTCCTGATCTTTAGGTTTTGAATTAAATATCCTCTATTTGGATGAGAATTATTTTGTTAATTTTTTTTAATATTTGTCCGATAGGTCAAAGTTTTAACGGAATTAATCCGTTGGTGTTCATGTTACTTAATTGTAAAAGGTATTATTGTGTCTGAATTTTTTAATTTAAATAATAATTCTTTTGATTTATCAAAATTAGGTCAAATTAGAAAAGAAGATATCGAAAAGTTAGGCGATAAAAAACTTTTTGCAATATTTAATGCGATTAATCTCAATGGGGATGATATAATCGATTCCTCTGAAATTTCTTTGTTTATAGATAAGTTAAAAGAATATGATAAAAACACTGATGGAGATATAAGTAAGAAAGAGTTTAAACAGTTCTTTAAAGCGAATAAAGGTTTGTTTGGGGGTAATAAGGTAGATATTGACTCTGTCGCCGAAATTTTTAATATTTCGATTTCAAATTCCGAGCAACAATTATCTGTTTCTGATGAATTTGTCTTTGATTTTGATAATAATGTAAGGTCGGAAGATGATATAAAAGATGCTACTATTGATTTTTTGTTTGATGAATTTAGAAATGGCATGGCTATGCTGGAGGGGTTTGATGAGGGTTGTATCAGCAAGGGGTACAACGCTATAAAAGAAATTTTGGGCTCAAACTTATCAAAAAGCAATGTTGCACGTGTGCTTTACATGAAAAATGAAACTGCCGAACTTTTAAGAAAAGCTCATAACAATGAATTGACTGCTTCAGAATATTATAATATTTTGAAAAAAAATCTTATTACAATTTTCCCTGGAGTTGAAAACTTTTCGGAGGAACAAAAGACACAGCTTAATGAATATGTTAACGGTGTCGATGAAAACGGTTTAAGATTTCTCATTAGAGAAGCTTTGAAAATACCAAATTCTGACAGCCCTTATTACGAGGAAGCGTTAAAACAATTTTCCGAAACATTTGAAGCTGTTGCGATAACTAAGAATACAACAACTGTTTATACGTCAGGTGAATTTACGTCGTTCAGCACAAGTACCGAATATGTGCCTCACGAAACTTATGAACCGGAGAATGGGGAACGGCTTATAACTTTTGAGGAAGTTTTTAGAGATTCCTTCGGACGAAATTACAGCACGAGAGATTTCGAACGCTTAGAAGATGCTAAAAGTGAATATATGATGACTGTCTCAGTTTATGCAAAAGCAGACAGAATTCATGAGCTTTTGGACAAGCAGATTAATATTAATAAAGCTAATAACGCTTATGGCGTAGATCCCTTTCAAGAAAAAATGTCTATGCGTGCGTTAGAGGGTGCCATTTTTTCTGCACTCAGAGAATTAGGGGCAACGACTCCCGAAGAGCAGTTGGAGCTGTTAAAAGATTTTAGCGGATATAACAATATAAAATTTAAAGAGTTTAAGGATGGAGAGTTTCCCGACTTTAATGAACCGATGATACAAAACGAATCATCTATTCCTATGAATTCTTATACTTTAACGAATATTGCTCAGAAATTCTTGGCAAAAATAGATGAAAATAGAGATGCTAATTGTCCGAAAAATCCGGAATGGGCTGCAAATACACTCGAGACCAGATATGCGGTAATGTTTGGTGATGATGATGTAGAGACTATTGTTCAGGCATATATAAATGAACAGGAAAGTTTCGTTCAAGGGGTTAGGACAGGAGTTGAGATAGTTGGCGGAGCTGCGGCTATAATTGGGATGTTCGTTTGTACTCCTCTTGCATTAGCAGGAGCTGCTGTCGGCGCGGTTGGCGGAGTCGGGATTGAGGCTTTAAATGAGGTTACCAAGAATGAATTTACAAAAGAGCGTAAAGATGAACTTTTACAAGAATTAACAATAAACGTAGCTCTAATTGCGGCAGGCGGAGTTGCAGGAAGAGCCGGTATGGCTGCAAAAGCCGCACTTATTGCTAAGAATTGCCCACGGCTTGTTGCTTGTATTGCTGATATTGGGCTTGATTCTACATTGAGCTTGCTTGCTGATTATGCACTAATGGGTCAATTAAATATTGAAGGAGAAGGTTTCTCTCAGGCTTTGGCTTTAATTGCAGGTCATATTAAAGCAGGTAAATTCGGTAAACGTAAATTGTCTAGACAAGATGTAGACCCTATGAAAAATCCTGCGTTCAACTCTACTGTTGCCAATTTAGCAAAGGATAACCCGAAGTTATATCAAGATTTTCAACTCTTAAGAAGTAAAAATCTTCTTCCTCATTCGGCTCTGGCAGATTTTTCGTACAATCCAAAATCCGCAACCTTTTCAAAACAATTTTTAGACGATGTTTCTACTATGGCGCAGGCAGTGCGCTCAGGGGTTAAACCTGTTGATGCATTTGTCCCTAAGTATAAGTCTGTTGTCGAAGCCTCCGCAAGCAGAAAAATCGGCGAAGTATTTTCCATTGAGGGGACAAATGATGTTTACTATGTAAGTTCTAAAGGTGCTCAGAAATTAGATATGGACAGAGATATGTATTTTAATCTCTTCCCGCCGTTAAGGTCAGCCGTAACCCAACAAGGTCAGATTGGAAATTGTTATTTTGTAAGTGGAATTCTTGACGGATGTATGAGTAACCCTGAGGCCAAAGCTATGCTTTTAAGCAAAATACATCAAAACGGAAATGATATAACCGTGGATTTAGGCACCTACGAACCGTATATTGCAGAGCATGCGTTGGATAAATTACCGTATTCTATTACATTTAAAGATGCTAAAAAACACAGTTCTTTATATCATAACCAAGGTATTTCCGGTGCTCAGGGATTGAAACTTGTGGAACAAGCTTATGGCTATAAACTTGTTGCTGAACGTTTTGCTGACAGAATTCAACAAAAGTATCAGGGACAGCCTGAAAAACAGATTACACTGCTTGAAGAGTTAGGCGAATTGTTTGCTAATCCAAAAGCGAAGCCTTCTAAAGAATTAGCAGAGGCAATGGAGTATGCTTATGGTCAGTCTTATAACCGTGTAGGTGCAAATTTCTGGGGCAGACTGGCGATTTCTATTGACGATATTGAGGCATTAAGGCACAAGGCAATCGGCTTTGGCGGAGATTCTTCATTAAGTTTTAGAGATTTCTTTGATTTAAGTTCTGATGCAGCAAAATATGTTGATTTGAATGAAGCTGATGCTTATAGAAGTAATCCGAATATTTTGATGTTTGTATCTACGAATGTGCCTGACAGCCAAATAAAAGAACAATTGAGTCTCTTTTTTCAAGTCGGAGATGTTGGTAAGGGGCAAGTTGCAGGAAATCATGCCTTTAGAATTGCAGATGTTGATAACGTAAATAAGACTGTTTCTGTTGTAAATCCTTGGGATACCTCAAAGGTAGTAACCTTTTCAAAGGAAAAGTTTGAGGACCTGTTTAGCACAAGGATAGAAATTCTTGATATTTCTATGACTGGTAAAGTCGCTCAATCACCACATCTTATTTCATTGCTTAAAAATTTAGAACTGGATAATGTATCACCTCAGGGAAGATATTACTCAAATGAAGAAATGTTAAATAAATATTTTAAAGAGAAAAAGATCAGAAACGGATTAGAGTATCCTGAAAGAAAGAGCTTATGTTGTGATGATGAAGAGTTCTTTAAATTATTTAGAGATAACCCGTATGTAAAAGCAGCTGCTGAAAAATTTAAAGATTGGGAATTCAAACCTTATATCCACATGATTGTCGAGTCAATAGGTGAAGGTGTTAACGTAGAAGCTGTTACAAGAGCAATATCTAATGCTGCCGATAATCAAGATGTTATCGGAAAAAGGGTTTTAGAGCTGATTTTAAGCTGGACTAAATCTGAAAAGGATTATATATTTATGTTAGAGCAAGCTCCTGATATTGCACAAAAACTCCGAGCAAAAGGATTTGATGATATTAAGATATATCAAACTCTCAGCCATCTTAGCTGCGAAAATTATCCTTATTTAAAAGAATTGTGGGAGTAACTATACTTCAAAAAGTTTGCGAAGTCTTGCCATTATATCTTCTTCATCAAGTTCCTGAGAATCTTTATTCAGGTTTATAGCCATTTGATAATAATTTGCGGCATCATTTGTAAAGCCCATCTCTTGGCTTGCTCTGCCTGCATTAAAATATGCAAGAGTGTATTCGGGATCCAATGCAATTGCTTCTTCAAAATACTCCAGAGCTTCTTCAGCATCAAGCATTCCGTCAAGGTATAAAATTCCAAGATTGTTTTGAGCAAAAGCATTTTCAGGATTTAATTCAATAGCTTTATGATATGCAACAAGTGCCTCTTCAATATAGTCTTTTTCGTATAACGCAATTCCGGCTTTGGAGTATCCTCTGTAATTTCCCGGGTCGGCAAGTATTGCGTCACAGTATGCTTTTATGGCTTTGTCTAAATCATATTCAGCCATATAGGTGTCTCCTAGCGAGATATATAAATCGTAGTTTTGCGGATTTAAAATTATACCAGCCTGATATGTTGCAACAGCAGCTTCTATGTTTCCGTTAACTTCGGCATAAATTCCGCCTAATGCCTGACATACGATGGAAGTCCACTCGTTATCAGGATTTAGAGCAATGGCTTTTTGGTAATGTTCGATTGCGTCATCATATAATTCAGCTTTAGAATAAGCATATGCTAACGAATTATTGTAATAAGGGTTTTCAGTATCCCTTTCAAGAGCAAGTTTAAATGCACTTATTGAATTGATTTTATCTTCTTTTCTCAGGTAAAGGTGACCCAATTCGTAGTATATAGACGCTGTGTCAATATCGAATTCAAGAAGTTTTTCATAGCACTGAATTGTTTCTGCTGTGTTTTCAGGGAAGTATGTTTGTAATACTGTTGCTAGTTTTACAAGTACGTCTCTGTTTAGCGGGTTTGATTCCAAAACCTTTCTATAGCAATCGGCACATAAATCAATTTCGTTATTTTTTAGCGCTAAGTCCCCTATTTTATCGTAGTATAATTGAGCATGTTTTGTACCTAAAACTGCATGCTTGTATAAATCTTCCGCTTTATCGTAAAGCTTAAATTTTTCAAGAAAATTCCCAACTGTGTTGTATGTAAATACCGAAAAATCATCCGACATGCGCTTGTATAGCATTTTTAGGCACGGTCTATCCCAAGCAAGCATTAAACTGCCTGATAAAAAGTAGTAAATAAAATTCATATAATCGGCTGCAGAACCCTGGTTGGAGTTTATTTTTTGCAGCAGAGTTTGTGACAAAATTAGCCTTGGTCTTGCGGATTTTAATTTACCTTGCTTAATTGCTGATTTAAACTCTTCAACTGCTTCAGGATAATTTTCTGCTATTTGCATGAAAAATCCGGTGTATAAATGGGCATTCATGTTATCAGGAGCAAGTGAAACTGCAGTTTTACATTGATCTATAGCGGTATTGATACTTATTTGCCCTTGCTCCCACATCAATGTGGCAAGCCTGTAGTATGTTTCAGGGATTGTTGGATCATATTTAACCGCATCTATATAATTTGTTATTGCATCCTGCAAATCATTATTGTCTTTTCTAATTAGATATTTTTCGTGGTATATTCTAGCCTGTTCTAAAGAGAGACGAGCTTTTTCGATTTTTTCGTTATATTGCGATTTTGCAGGTTGTACTAAAATTTGTTCTGACATTTTGAGCTCCAAATAAATGTGTATGAATGTATGAATCTTCTCTCGACTAAACAATAATTAAACTTTAGTTATCTCACAAAATATCATCTAAATGTATTAGATAGTTATGCATAAAACATGATGTGAGTATATATCGCATAGTGCCTATGTCATTGCGAGGAGCAAGCGAGCGAAGTGCGGTGCTGCCAGCCGAAATGGTCAGCTGTCCGCAGGACTGGTTCGGCTGGCACTGAGGCACGTTTTACGCGAGCGCAGCGATACAGGACGTGGCAATCCAGCTAATTGTATAATCATAAGCTTTTAAAGGTAATTCGTATTGTTCATTTCTTTTCCTTTTGGTTGCGAAGCAAAAGGAAAAGAAACAGAACCAAAGTTCACAACCGGCATTGATTGAGTGAAGCCATTTTGCAACGTTTCGAGCAGAGCTTTCAACGACAAAAGAAGGCAAAGGAAAACCCGCAATCGTTTTCTGCGCTGCTTCGCATCGCTCTGACTGAATGTATGTGCGTTTTGTGCTACGCACAAAATCTTTAAGCTGAACTATCGTGCTTCCGCACACGCTCGGCGCCTTTATGTTATTTCCCTTACGGTCGATAACATGTTTTATGTAATAAAATGTAAACCCGTTTGACATGACTGTGAAAATATAGTCTAATTAAGATAAATAGTATGATTAGGTAAGATATGTACATAAAACAACTTGAGATAGATAATTTTAAGTCATTCGCGAATAAATCTGAAATCCCCCTTCTTAAAGGTTTTACCACTGTTTCAGGTCCGAACGGGTCGGGGAAAAGTAATATTATAGACAGCGTGTTGTTCGCTCTCGGACTTGCCAATGCTAGTGAGCTTCGTGCCGAGAACTTATCACACTTTATTTCAACTTATACAAAGCGTAACGATGCGTTTGTAAAGGTTACATTTGGGGATGTTGAAGGTGAAGGTGATTTAAGTATTGCACGTAGAATTAGAAAATCTACTCAAGGGTATGCAAGTACTTATTACGTTAATGATAGTGTTACAACTCTTACCAATGTTCATGCCATTCTTGAAAAATATAACGTTACCCCGAACAGCTATAATGTAATGATGCAAGGGGATGTTCAGGGGATTACAAACTGTACCCCTAAAAACAGACGTAAAATTATTGATGAAATTGCAGGTATTGCCGATTTTGACCGTCGTATAGAACAGGCAACAAATGAATTAACAGACGTTGAGCAGAGGGTTGAGCGTTCGACCCTTATTCTAGCTGAAATTGAGACAATGCTTGAACAATTGAAAGAAGAGCGTGAAGTTGCTATTAAATATCAAAAATTGCGAGAAGAAAAACAAGGACTTGAAAGCCAGATTACAAAAGTTCGTTTCTTTGATATCAAGCGCAACCTTGAAAAAGCGCACGAAAATATTCTGGAATTTACCAAAAAGAAAAAAGAAGAAGAACTGAAAAACAAAGATTTAGACGAAAAAATCAAGCTTATCCGTAAAAAATATGAAGAGTTGTCAAAAGAGGTTAAGGAAAAGGGCGAAGAACAGCAAATTGAGCTAAAGCGCCAGCAGGAAAGCCTGAAAGGAGAAATTGACCGCAAAGAAAATGCCATGAATTTTGCCGACAAGCAGATTATGGACAACAAGCGCACCGTTGAAAACGCAAACAACGGTATCGAAACCTTTAAAAAACAAATCGAAGATATTAAGCTTAATATCACATTAAAAATTGAAAATGCTCAAAGAATTGAAGAAGAAATTAAGCAGAAAAATGCTGAGTTAAAGAAAATTCTTGAGGACATGACAGGCTTGAGTTCTACAGCTGAGCAGCATATCGAAAACAGAAACCGTTTGCGGAAGGAACTTGAAGAGCTTCAAGACAGAGAAAATCAGCTTTTAAAAGAAAAATATCCGCTTGAAAACGAGTTGAAAAATTTGCTTGAATCTGTTGAAGATGCAAAGAAAAAACTTGCTGAACTGGAGGATATGAAAGCTAATTATTCTTCTAATTTTGATTTGAAGAAGACTTTAGTTGAGCAGCTGCAAAAAGAAATGCTTGAATTTAAAGAAATTCAGCAGTCTACAATGCACGAGCTTGACACAACGAGTAACGAAATTAACGATATTAATTACAATATCCGTATGGCATACGGTAAATTGTCTCGTTTAGAAGCGCAAAAACAGGTTGCGGCAAATTCAGCATCAAATGTGGCAATTGACACTGTAATGAACGCGAAACTCAGAGGGGTTCATGCGCCGTTAATGCAGCTTGGTACGGTTGATAAAGAGTATTCAACTGCAATGGAAATTGCATTTGGCGGACGTCTCGGGCATATTGTTGTTGATGATGAACATGTTGCTTCTGTTGCAATTGAACTCTTGAAATCCGCAAGAGCAGGTCGAACAACATTCATTCCGTTAAACAAAGTTGCGAAAGCGCCGACAAAACTTGCGTTGCCTAAAGACAAAGGGGTAATTGATTTTGCGATTAACCTTGTTGATTTTGATGATGAGTATATCAACGCGTTTTACTACGCTGTAGGCGATACGATTGTTGTTGAAGATATGGAGTGTGCAAAACGTCTTATCGGTAAATATCGTATGGTTACGCTTGCCGGAGAATTGTTTGAAAAATCAGGGGCTATCACTGGCGGTTCCGTTCGCAAGTCAGGTTTTTCTTTCTCTCAAAATGATGATAACGAGCTCGAAGAGTTTAAAAATAAAGTTAAAGAGTTGGAGACTTCTCTTGGGAAATTAGAGGGCAAAAAGTCTTCTCTTGAAGCTAAACTTCAAGATGTGCGTCAGAAATATTCCGATTGCATGAGCGAACATTCAAAAGCGAAGGTTGAGCTTGATAATATGTCACGCAACTACGAAAACAGCGAAAACATCTTGAAAGAAAAAGCCGAGTTTGTAGCTCAGTCAGAACCTAAAATTCAAGAGTTAAATAAAAAACTTGATAAATTAGAAGAGAAAAACCTTGAAATTAACGACAAAATGCTTGAGGTTAAATCCGGTATTGAGGAAGTTGAAAAACTTATTAATGACAAGGATTTGAAAGACTTAAAAGAGAAAACAGAGGGCGTAGAAGCTGAAATCAAGCGCCTTCAAGCTAACTTAATGGCTGTTCATAATGATAAAAACGACCTTGAACGCCGTATTAACTTTAACGAAGACCTTATCAAAACCAAGCAGGAAGAAATTCAGGAAAAAGAAAAGGCTAACGTAAAACTTGAAGAGGATAAAGCAGGTTTTAAGTCTGAAATTCAAGAGTTAAGTAAAAAAGTGGAAGTTTTGGATGAGCAAATCTCTGTTATCCAAGATAAATTAGGTGAGTTGCTGAAACAGCGTGATGAAATTTCCAACAGCGTAAACGAATTGGAAAAAGAGCGCCATATTAAGTCTTCCGATATTGAACGTATTGCGGAACAAATTGAATCATTCAAGGCAAGAAGACGTGAGCTTGAACCTCAGCTTGATACTGCGAAAAAAGAACTGGAAGACACTGGAGCTGATATTTCAAAACTGGAACCTGTTGAAATTTCTATCGAAGAAATCACTTCAAAAATCCAGCGTCTAGACAAGAAAATGGCAGAACTCGGTGATGTTAACATGAGAGCGCTTACTACTTATGACGAAAAATTGGCGCGTCAAAACGAGTTAAAAGAAAGAATTGAAGTGCTGACAAAAGAACGTAAAGAAATTCTTGACAGAATGAATGGTTATGAGCAGTTGAAGAAAGAAACTTTCTTGAAAACTTATAACAATATTAACGAAAACTTCAAGAGCGTATTCCACCAGCTTTCAGAGGGTGAAGGTGAGTTGAAACTCGAAAACCCTGAAGATCCTTTAAGCGGCGGTATGACAATTGAAGCTCAGCCGAGAGACAAAAAACTTCAAAGATTGGAAAGTATGTCAGGCGGTGAAAAGTCGTTAACAGCGTTAGCATTCGTGTTTGCTATTCAGCGTTATATGCCGTCACCGTTCTATGCGTTTGACGAGGTTGATGCAAGTTTGGACACTATGAACGTTGAACGTATCGCCCAAATGGTGCAGGACCAATCAAAAGATACGCAATTTATAGTAGTTAGTCACCGCAAACCTATGATAGAATCAGCTAACAGAACAATTGGTGTAACTCAAAAAGAAAAAGGTATTACAAGAGTAACGGGAGTAAAATTAAGAGATTAGTATGAGTACAGCTGTTGTAAATTACAATCTGGATTTACCGGAAATAGAAAAAAATGCTGAAAATGAAGGTATCGGCATTCTTGTTTCTATGGCTAAAGCAGGGAAGATTGATCCGTGGAATATTGATATTATTGATATTACCGATAAGTATCTTGCACATTTTTGCTCAATGAAATCTCAAAACCTGAGGATTACCGGTAGAACATATCTTTTTGCATCTGTTTTACTTAATATGAAGTCTAAAATTCTTGACGGGGTTGACGTTCTGCAATTTCAGGATGCGCCGGAAAACAATTTAGAATTTGACGATGACGGGTTTATTGTTGAGTATCCTGAGGATGATATTCCTACAACCAATGCTCAAACGATTGATGATGTTTTACAGAGAAGAACCAGTGTCCGCTTAAACCGTAACCGTGTTGTGACATTGAGAGATTTGATCAGGCAGTTGCAGTTTTATGAAAAATTAGAGCAAAAACAATCCTTAAAACAGGCGCATGAACGTGCAAAAAATAGGGTTCGCTCTTATGCAAGGTTTACGCCTGATGATATTATTAACCTTGCGCACGAAGAGTACATTGAAGACTGCGTTTTGAGGTTAAAAGAGAACTTGCAGCAGATTTTTGAAAGTCAGGACAAAATTGAATTAAATGAATTAACCCTGCTTGGCATGGATAAAATCAGTGCGTACATTGCATTGCTTTTCTTAAGTGCGGAAACAGATTATGAGCTGGAACAAGACGAATTTTATTCCGATTTATATGTAGTAAGAGGTGAGAATAATGGAACAGTTGAAAGCCAGAATTGAAGCTGTTTTGTTTACAACAGCTCAAGCTCTATCAATAAAGGATATTGCTGAAATTTTGAATGAAGAAGATGTGGAAAAAGCAGAAGAAGCCATGTTAGAATTAATTATGGACTATTCTGCACGTCCGGGAGCGTTAGAAATAGATGATGAAAACGGTTATATTCTTCAAGTAAAAGAAGAGCACATGGATATAGTAGAGAAATTATGTCCTGTAGAGTTGAAACCTTCTGCATTAAGAACACTTTCTGTCATAGCATTGAAGGAACCTATTCGTCAATCTGATCTAAAAGATTTGAGAGGTTCTACGGCGTATGAACATGTTCAAGAATTATTGGATAAGGGGTTAATTAGCAGAACTCGTGATAAGAATGGTAGGAGCTATAATTTAAAAACAACACCAAAATTTGCGGAGTATTTTAAATTGAAAGGTGATACTCGTTCTCTAGCGAAACTTCTGGAAGTTGATAAGGGTATAAAGGATAGTGTCAACGACTAAAAAAATATTAACAACACTTTTTTTAATATGTATTATTGGGTATGCTGTATTTATAAATATTGTTCCGGATTATTTTTTTAATCAAGGATTAAGGTTTTATAAAAAAGATAATTACGCCAAGGCATACAAGTCTTTTTCTGTTGCTATGCAGTTGGTGCCATCGAATAGTGAATACCGTTATTACTATATTCAAACACTTTCTAAATTTAAACCGAGTTTAAGAATTCAAAAAGAAATGTTTGAGTTTACAGAAGATGGGAAAAAAGATAGCGCAAGTGTTTCTGCAGGGATTCAAATTTCGATATGGAAAAATAATATAAATCAGCTTTATGGTAATAACTATATAGATCAAGCTCCGATAAACACTGATATTATTCGTTGGAATCCGAAAACTTTTCCGCTACGAGTATATGTAGATTTGCAAGATTTGGCAAATGTGCCGGATTATTATAACACTGAAATCGTTAAAGCGTTTGGTCAATGGCAGTCCTCTTCAGGATTTTTATCTTTTAAATTTATTGATTCTCCTGCTCCTGCTGATATTGTTGTAACATTTGAACCGCTACCAAAAAATAACTGTGCTCAGTCCGGGTGTAAGTATGTTGTAGCACATACTGTTCCAACTATTAAAAAAGGAATTTTGAAAAAAATGACTATAACTGTTTATGATAAAGATGCAAACGGTAGTTATTTTTCTGATAAAGAATTATTTAATACAGTTTTACATGAAATTGGACATGCCTTGGGGATAATGGGGCATAGTTACAGTACTGATGATTTGATGTTTATGGCTAAGGACGGTATGGAAAACTCTGTTTTTACGCGCTACAAAAGTGATTTTCAGTATATTTCAATTCAAGATATTAGTACATTGAAGTTGCTGTATAATATCGTTCCGACAATTACAAATACTCCTTTATCTGAAATTAATACTACAAACTTGATATATCCACCGATATTGTTCGGGAATAGTAAAAATATGAGTTCACAGAAATTAAAAGAAGCTGAAAACTATATAAAAGAGGCACCAAATCTTCCAAACGGGTATATTGATATGGCAATAGCTTATGATGAGCTTGGCAAGTTAGATAAAGCCATAGAAGCTTTAGGTAAAGCATTTAACTTGGCAAAAACTGATAATGATAAGTATATTGTATTATATAATTTTGCAGTAATGTACTTGAATAATGACAATCCTGAAACTGCATTGAGTTATGCTCAGCAAGCGCAGCAAATCAATAAAAATGAGGAAATTGCAGATTTGATAGGTAATATTGAACACGCAATTGAAACAAAAATGACGCCGTTTAAGGGTGCGAAAATGTTGAAATAGAAAAATTAATTATATAAATAATTCGTACATAACAACTGCGCAAGAAACACTTAAATTCAGAGATTCAACTGTTTCAGTCATTTCTATTTTTACTGTTGTATTTGAAAAATTAATCAGTTCTTCACTTAATCCGTCTGCCTCTGAGCCAAACATAACAAGAATTTTTTCTGCCGGTTTGAAATTTTTTAATAAATTTTCAGTTCTTGGAAGTGTTGCAATTCTTTGAAAGTCATCAAACATTCCGTTTTTTAATTTATCCATATAAACTACAGGGATTTTCCAAAGGTTTCCGACAGTTGAACGTACGCATTTCGGATTATATAAGTCGGCGCAATCTCCGTATAAAATTACTCCATCTGCTCCAAACGCTGTCGCAGACCTAAGTATTGTTCCAAGATTGCCCAAATCTTTAATATTTTCCAGTAAGATTAATTTTTTAGCTTCTATTAAATCCTTTATTGAAAAGTGCTTTTGTATCCCTACTCCGACAGCCTCCGGTGCAGAGTCGGTTGTTGAAATTTTTTTGAGTATGGCTTCTGTTGTCGGAATTACTTTGTTACCTAAGAAGTTGTAACGAGAGATTTTTTCTTTTAATACAAAAATATATTCAATTGCTATCCCTGCGTTAGCCGCCTCTGAGATTGCTTTAAATCCTTCAAGCAGGAATTTGTTTTCGCTATCACGATATTTTTTTTGTTGTAATTTCGCTGTCTCTTTTACAAGGTTATTGTTTAACGATGTTATTTCTTCCATTAAATTACCTCAAACTCTTTCAACCATTCTTTTTCCTGCTCCGTGAGCAGGTCAAAATCAATAAGCTTCTTTTCATAGTTCATTTGTACAAAAGAATTAATTTTATTATTCTTATAGTAGCATGAATTTTCAAGTCTCACTCCGAAGTAGTTTTTGTTATATAGACCCGGCTCAATTGTAAAGCACATATTTTCTTCTAAATCCACTTTAGCAAGACTGTTACAGCTCAAATTTGGCGGATATTCGTGTACGCTTACACCTATTCCGTGCCCAAGCCCGTGATTAAACGTAAAACCTTCAATCGGGTGTTCGTCAAATAATTTTCTGACCCCGGCATCTATTTCAAATCCGTTTGTAGGAGAGGAGTTGAATCCCTTAAGGAATGCCTTTAAAACTATTGTGTATACTTGTTTTTGTAAATCTGTTGGCGTTCCTTTTACAAAAACTCTTGTTATATCTGTAGCGAGTCCACCTTCATAATATGCGCCGCAATCTATTAATATAAGACTCCCGTCTTTAATAATTTCATCTTTTGAGTATTTTGAATAATGTGCAAGGGCGGAATTTTTATCTTTAGCGACAATAGATTTGAAACTTAAACTTTTCGCGCCATAATGCAAGAATTCTTTTTCAAGTTGTTTAGCTATGTCATATTCTGAAATATCGTTATTATCCTCAATGTATGCTCTTATTGCATTTACGGCTAAATCGGTCTTTCTAAAAGCTTCTTTGTAATGTTCAATTTCTTCGTTAGTTTTGATAGCTTTCATCCATTGAACAGGATTTTTATCAAAGTACGCTGCTTTTGCTCCGACAATCGCAAAATCTCTACCGTTTATAGTTGATTTGTCCACATATATTTTGCCTTTAATATTCAAAATATCATTTTTGTATTTTTCAAAATCATTTCTTCCGTAGAGTTTTGCGGTATTTTTTGTGATAAGTGCACGTTTTGTGACTTTTGCGGTATACGGTTCTGAAAAATCTCTTATATTAAACAAATACGATACTTCTTCCAGATTTGTGATAAGAATTGCATCTTCATCATCTATTTTTTGTCTAAGAATTATTAATTTTTCTTCACTGGTATTGCCTGTAAGTTTAGCTGGAATATTTTCAGTTTTCTCATTGTCGATAATTTCAACTTGATGAAATTCAATAGGGATTATTGTAAAATGTTCTTTAAAATCTTCAATTCTTTTCTGTGAATTTTTAGAAAAATCAATACCCAGAGTAGTATTTTGGGTAAAAAGATTTTTCATCGTACTCAGCATAGTTTCGGTATTTTGAAGTTTTATAACGGTTGTTGTTTCGTGATTTACTTCATTATCAGCTTGAATATGGTATCTTCCATCAACAAAAAGATAGATGTCATCTTTTGTGATAAGAGCATCGCCTGTCGAGCCTGAAAATCCCGTAACTTCATATCTCAAATTTTCTTCAAGACGATTGTACTCCACCAAATATTCATTGGTGGAGTTTATCAATATCGCCTCAAGATTATTATCTTCTAAGATTTTTCTTAAAGTTTTAATCATTAATTTTTGCCGGTAAGTTGAATTAAGTGCCATCCAAATTGAGTTTGAACAGGCTGAGAGAGTTCTCCGACCTCAAGAGAAAATGCTGCATCTTCAAAAGGTTTAACCATCATTCCTTTGCCAAAAAATCCCAAGTCTCCGCCTGTAGCTCCTGATGGACAAAGTGAGGATTCAATAGCAGCTTCCGCAAAATCTTTACCACCTTTAATTTCATCATATAATTCTTTAGCTTCTTCTTCTGTTTTAACAAGAATATGACTTGCTCTAACTTCTGTTGTCATAATTTATTCTCCTTTTTGTTGCTTACCTCGTAATTATAGCATAAATTACAACTTAACGTAATGTAAATTTTATTACGTTATATGCAATTTTACTGGCGCAAAATACTTTATATAAATATAGGGGAAAATATAATAATTTTTGGAGTTGAATTTTGGAAAGTTTAGGTATTTCACGCTTTTTGAATTTTGAAAAATCTAATATGCTTAGTAGTGGGTATAATTCTCCTGTATATGAAGCAGAATACAATCAGCCTATATTTCCTATTCAAAATGCTTATTCTCCATTTTGTGACTGGGGCATGTCAAGTTATTCTTATTCTCCAAGTATATATAGTTTTTATTCTATGGATAATGGCAGATTTTTTGATAGCGATTTGTATTTGAGGAGTTTTGCAACTTTCTTGCCTCCGTCAGTTCCGCTCTTTATGGATTTTTTCCAGATGCCCGAGTTTAACATTCCAATGTTATCGTTATTTAGTTCAGGGACTAAAAATAAAACGCGAAAAACCTCAACAAATCCTTTTAGTAGTAATTATTCTTTTAATACATCAACAAAGTACAGATCCTTAAATGATGCAGGTTATAACTCTCAATTGGCAAATCGTTTGGCTCAGGATATTGCATCTCATGTCTGCTCAGGTTCCACTGGTTATTGTGCAAAATATGTAAGTAATTCTCTGGAAAGACTTGGTATAAGCGGTGCTCGAGGTGATGCTTGGCAGCTCAAAAACAGTCTGAGGGTAAATCCGCATTTTAAAGAAATTGATGTAGCTTCTGTGGATGTTAAAAAGCTTCCGGCAGGATGTATTCTTGTGTATGATAGAGGAGCCGGCGGATATAGTCGCAAATACGGGCATGTCGAAATAACATTAGGAAATGGTAAGGCTGCAAGTGATTTTATTAATAATAATATTGTGTCAACCTCAAACATGACTGTGTTTGTTCCGGTTAGTGCTTAGTTAATTGTTGCAGCAGTTTTTGAACAGAATTTTCTAAATCCGAATTTGTTCCATTGTTATAGATGATATAATCAGAATGTAATTTTTTTTCTTCTTGAGATAGTTGTGAAGCCATTCTAATATCTGCATATTCTGAGGTGTATTGATTTCGTTTAATTAATCTTTTCTTTCTTATAGCATCGTCTGTGTATACAAGAAGAATTTTATCAAAAATATCTTTCATATCAGTTTCAAATAGTAGCGGTATCCCTACAAAAGATAGCGTATCCATTTTATTTTGTTCAAAAAATTTTAAAATTTCCTCTTTTACTGCAGGATGAATTATACTTTCAAGTTGGAGCTTAAGTTCTTGGTTTGAGAAAACAAGTTTTCCAAGTTTCTCACGTATAATATTCCCATTGGCATCAAAAATATCAAGCTCTTTAAATGTCTGCTTGATTTCTGAGATACTGCTTAAAAGCTTATGCGCGACGATATCTGTGTCAAGTACATTAAATCCTTGTGCTTCAATTATCTTTTGAACAGTAGATTTTCCGGAGGCAATGTTTCCGGTTATTGCGACTTTAATCATTGTTTTTTAGCCAATTTTGAAAGGTAGTTTCTCAATTCTTTTATCTGAGCCGGTTTAATAGGTTTAAATTCCCCGCGTTTTAAACCTGTCAATTGAATTGTTGCGTGCTGAATTCTTTTTAAGGATTTAACTTCATATCCGATATGCTCAAACATTTTACGAATTTGTCTGTTCAAACCTTGATATAAAGTTACCTGCATCATTGTGTGATTGTTGTCAGCTTCTAAAACTTCAATATCTGCATAAGCTATTTTACCGGGTTCAATTTCAACGCCGTTGGCAAGCTGCTCCAATTGGTGAGGATGAAGAAGTCCTCCAACCTGAACAAGATAAATTTTAGGAACTTTAACTGAAGGATGAGTCAATTCTTGAATAAGTTCTCCGTCATTTGTTAAAATTAAAAGCCCTGTAGAATCTTTATCCAGTCGACCAACCGGTTTTAAACCGATTAAGTTTTCCGGCAGTAAATCGTAAATAGTTTTTCTTCCTTTTTCGTCATCACTTGTCGTGATATATCCTGCCGGTTTGTAAAAACGATAGTATTGGTGCTTAATAGGATGAATTAATTTTTGGTTAACAAAAACTTTGTCTTTTGGACCTACTTGAAAACCAAGTTCTGTAACTTTTTTCCCGTTGACCATTACAGAGCCTTGTTCAATGAGTTCGTCAGCCTTTCTTCTGGAACATAATCCTGAAGATGCAATGTACTTGTTTAAGCGGGTTGAAGACATTTTGTTTCCTTTTCAAATGTTTTAGCAAGGACTTCAGGCATTTTGCGGTATAGTTTGCCGGTTGCATTTGATATAGCAACAACATCAAACTCGGCTTCTATACAGGTTTTTCCTGTTTCTTTCAGCCTAATAGCTTGCTTGAAGGTTACAGATAAACCGTTGAACTTTGAAATTTCCGTTTCAATAATAATTTCATCATCTAACCTTGCGGAAAATTTGTATTTCATATTAAGGTTTACGACCGGCAGCAGAATGTCTTGTTCAGTAAGTTCTTTTAATTGATGTCCAAACATTTCACATAATTCAACTCTGCCTCGTTCCAGCCATCTTAAATATGAGCCGTGCCATACCACTCCATAGGCATCAGTGTCAGCATAATAAACTTTTTGTTCAAATATATGTTTCATAATGCATTGATTATAGCACACTTAAAAACCATGGGCAATATTAATATTAATTGCGCTTAAT
Organism: uncultured Muribaculaceae bacterium; assembly: GCA_964446855.1. Classification (GTDB taxonomy): domain Bacteria; phylum Cyanobacteriota; class Vampirovibrionia; order Gastranaerophilales; family Gastranaerophilaceae; genus UBA1221. The sequence continues at coordinate 19,283 of CAYUQM010000010.1, read as the reverse complement.
ACAAGTTTTATGTTAATATAATACTCAGGTATGAATAAGAAGAAGTTTATAGCGATATTTGTTACTCTCCTGTTTCTGGGTTTGATTTTTTATAAAATCAATTGGCAAATTGTATTGCAAACTTTTAAGGATTTTAATTTCCGGTATATCTGGTCAATAATCTTGTTGTATGTACTGACTCTTTATATAAGAGGGATTCGTTGGAAAGCTCTATTGCTTAATGATTCAAAATATTCCTGTTTACATTTGGGAGAGGTTTTTACTGTTGGTAGCATGCTAAATGTATTTTTACCGGCAAGATCCGGAGATTTATATAGGGCATATTATCTGGGAACAGTTAAAAAAGAAAAAAAAATGAAGATTTTTGGTTCCGTTATTTTAGAGCGAATTTTAGATGGAGTTAGTATTTTTTTTATTTTACTTACGGCTGTTTTGTTATATTGTAAACAAGATTGGATTGTGCACCTGTCATATATGGTTGGTTTCTTATTTATCGGTAGTTTACTTTTCTTTTATGTTGTATTTAAGTTTAACAAGATTGATTATATTTGTGAAAAGCTTATAAAGTTCTCTCGTTCTGAGGTCATAAATTCTTGGATAAAAAAAAGTTGTGATTTTGCGAAGTCATTTATGGGTGGGTTTGAAGTGTTAAATAATTGTAAGTGCTTTATTTTAGCTTTTTTTTCCAGCTTCTTAATATGGGGAATAGAGGCCTGGGTCGTTTTTCTGATATTGTCAGGGTTTAATATGGAGCTGGGAATTGCTGCCAGCTTGTTTGTAATAAGCCTTATATCTTTTTCTACAATGATACCCTCAACATCAATGTTTTTGGGACCTTATCAGGTTGCATATATTGCAGCATTAGGAATATTTGGGGTATCAAAGTCCGCAACAATTGCAATCTCAACCGTCCACCAAATCATTTTAACATTAATTCTTGTAAGTATTGGTGCTTTTTACTTCTTTAAGTTTAATATTTCTATGAAAGATTTAAATAATTAAATCTTTATTGTTTTTGTTGTTTTATCGCAGCGTCAATTAATCCTTTGAATAGTGGATGTGGTCTGTCCGGTCTGGATTTGAATTCAGGGTGAAATTGTGATGCAACAAACCAATCCAACTCCGGAAGCTCAACTATTTCAGCAAGCATTCCGTCAGGTGACATGCCGGAGAACACCAGTCCGGCATCGGTTAAAGGTTTTATGTACTCGTTATTTACTTCGTATCTGTGGCGGTGGCGTTCGGAAATTTTTTCCGCTCCGTATGCCTTTTGAGCGCGTGAACCTTTTTTTAGAACACAATCATAAGCGCCAAGTCTCATTGTCCCCCCGTATCCCTGAACATTTTTTTGTTCAAGCATTAGGTCAATAACAGGATGCTGAGCATTTTCATCAAATTCTTTAGAATTTGCATCTTTAATTCCGAGAACATTTCTTGCGTATTCAATAACCGCACATTGCATACCCAAGCATAAGCCGAGGAAAGGTAAGTTGTTTTCTCTTGCATATTTTATAACGTTGAGCTTGCCTTCAATACCTCTTATCCCAAATCCGCCCGGAACAACTACGGCATTGACTCCTTTTAGCAATTCTTTGCAGTTTTTGTAGTCGACACAATCTTCAGAGTTTATCCATTTTATATCAATTTTGGTGTCGTTTGTATAACCTGCATGTTTAAGTGATTCAACAACAGAAATGTATGCATCGGAAAGTTTGATATACTTCCCTGCAATTGCGACTGTCATGGAATTCTTAGAGTTTTTAATGTTGTCGACAAGTTTTTGCCAGGCAGTTAGCTCCGGAGTACGGTCTTCAACTCTAAGCATATCAAGTATTACGTGTGCCATTTTCTGTTCTTCCAAGGCAAGCGGGACTTCATAGATGCTTTTCATATCTCGGCATTCGATAACCGCTTCTTTCGGTACAGAACAGAATAGAGCAAGTTTTTCTTTTTCTGTTTTCGGGATAGGTCTAGTTGTTCTGCAAACAAGAATTTCCGGTTGAAGTCCGTAACTTCTCAAAACGCTTACGCTATGTTGCGATGGTTTTGTTTTTAATTCTCCTGAAGTTGGTAAGTACGGTACAAGCGTACAGTGAACGGAAATTGCATTTCCAATTCCTGTTTCAGCTTTGAATTGTCTTATTGCTTCAATAAATGGCAAGCTTTCAATGTCACCGATTGTGCCGCCTATTTCAATAAGCTGGAAGTCCGGTTTAAATTGTTTTGTAGCTCCGATAATTTTTGATTTTATCTCATTTGTTATGTGCGGGATAACCTGAACTGTTCCGCCAAGATAGTCGCCGCGGCGTTCTTTTTCTATAACATGCTGGTATACGCTTCCTGACGTGACATTGTTTACTTTCCCAAGATTTGTATCGGTAAATCTTTCATAATGCCCCAAATCAAGATCGGTTTCTGCGCCGTCATCTGTAACAAAGACTTCACCGTGTTGAAACGGACTCATTGTTCCTGGGTCGACATTTATATACGGGTCAAACTTCTGGTTAATAACAGAAAACCCTCTGGCTCTTAATAGTCTTCCCAGAGATGCTGCAATAATGCCTTTTCCTAGAGAACTCACTACTCCACCGGTAATAAAAATATATTTTGTCATCATACCCCCAATATTTAAAAATGGGAAATGCTTGTCATTTCCCTGTATATGCTTAGTTGATTTTCGGAACTTTGAAAAAACCGTTTTCTTCTTCCGGAGCATTTGCCATTAGCTCTTCTTTTGTTTGTTCGTATTTGACTTTATCTTCTCTCATAACATTAACAAAATCAATGACTTGGGTCATCGGTTTAACATTAGAAGTGTCAACTTCATTCATCTGATCAACATATTTAAGAACATCTCCCAACTGTTTTGTGTAAAGTTCTTTTTCTTCTTCTGTTAATTCAAGCCTTGCAAGTTTTGCAACATGTTCAACATCTTTTATCGTAATCATAAATCTCTCCGAATTTCTAATAACTATGTTATAAATAATATCATAAAATAACAAAATATAATTAAATATTAAATAAATTTAAATAATTTTACAATGAAGTTGATATATGTTAATATATGGCGGAATGGAGATTTTTCGTGGTTAACAGGCATAAAGAAAATCGTATTGCATTGGAAAATATTGTAAGAACCTTTAAAAAATGTACGGATGAGAAGCGTAAAAGGGTTCTGCATATGAAAATTATCGAGCAAGCAATGGTTTTGGTAAGAATGATTTCTGTCCCAATTGCATCTCAAATGTCGCTTCCGACGGAGGACATCATGCAAGTAGGAGCTTTAGGTTTAATCAAGGCTATAGAGTTTTATGTGCCTGATAAAAATGCAAAGTTTGAAACTTATGCAAATTATTTTATTAAAGGTGAGATTCGTCATTATGTCAGGGATAAAGCCAATTTTATAAAAACTCCGAGAAAAATTCAGGAACTTTTGTTTAAAATTAACGCAGCTCAAAAAACACTAATGAATAAGGGTGAAAATGATGTTACCGAAGAAATGTTAGCTGATGTTGTCGGTATTCCTGTCAAGCAGATTAGTGAAGTGTTAGAATACGAAAAATATAAAACGATGATATCTCTTGATCAAGCCGTAAATCCCGGCGAAGAAGAAGAAACGGCATTATTGGATAAAATTCCTGCTGATGATTCGTACTGGTCGTGGGATTTGTATGAAGATAAGCTCATGCTCTCAGATGCAATAAATAAACTTCCTCCTGAGCAGAAAAGTGTTATTGAATTGAGCTATTATCAAGATTTAAGCCAGAGAGAAATTGCCTCCAGATTGAATATTTCTCAAATGCAAGTGTCGCGCCAATTGAAGAAGGCTTTGAGTAGTTTGTACGAAATTGTGAAACGTAATTAAAGGGAAATTTATGATATATTTATTTATTTTATCTGTGTTATTTTTTGTATTTATAGTAGGTACCGTTATTGGAAGCTTTTTGAATGTTGTTGTTTTAAGAGCTTTTAGCGGTGAATCTATTGTTTTGCCGCCTTCTAAATGTCCGAAATGCGGAAATAAGCTTAAATGGTGGCATAATATACCAATTCTGTCATATATATTGCTTCGAGGAAAGTGTTATTTCTGCAAAGAAAAAATTAGTATACAATATCCTATTGTAGAGTTTGTCACGGGGGTGATTTTTGTTGCTGTATTTATGAATTTCGGGCTGCAAGTTGATACTTTTTTTGCGTTTGCAATTGCAAGTTTGCTGATTGTAATTTCTGTGACAGACATTAAAGAACGTGTTGTCTTTGATATGCATACGTACTCGCTGATTGTTGTCGGTTTAATTTATAATTTGTATGTGGCTGTTATGCAGGTTTTGGCTCAGGTCAATACTATTGTCGGGTTTCATGTATCTACTGATTGGGTGCTAAATAATCCGATGACAATTTCTTTGTTAGGGTTATTGTTGGGTGTTGTTATAATGGAAATTGCTGCCCGTATCGGATACCTGATTGCCGGTGAGCGAGCCTTTGGAGAGGGTGATACATATATAGCGGCTGGATTGGGGGCCGTATTTGGTTGGAAAAATATTGTATTGATAATTGCTATGGCAATTCTTCTTCAGATAATTTTTACGCTTCCTATGTTTGTTAAGAAATTATATAATAATAAAAATTGGGCAACCATGATTTCATTGTTAGGGTTCTTTGCCTATGTGGTATTGTATTATTTTATAGACAGAAAAACCGTACTGTTTGATAGTTTGTTAATATCTCTATTGGCAGTCTTGTTAATGGTAATTTTAGGTGTAACCGCTTGTTTTTACGTTGTAAAAGGCTTAAAAAATAAAGATAACTTGACCTATTTGCCTTTTGGACCGGCTCTGGCAATTGCAGGATTGTTGTTGTTGGTTACAAATGCTAATCTTTTACTCGGGTTGGGTGGATAAAATTTCAATTCATGGGAGGATGTGTATTTACAAAATTTCATATTTAATATAATTAATGTGACTTGTTAATATTTTTCATTAAAAAGTTACATGTAGTAAGTAGAGGTTTTGTAAATGGCGAATATTGTAAATCTTTTATCACAAGTATTGACTCCGGTGCAAGTTCAAACGCCGACAGCTGTTGCGCCGAAATCTTCAAACCCGTTTGATAACAATCCGTTTGTAAGTTATAACGGACATAATTATAACAGTGCATCTTACGCTAAAAATAAGCCGGTAAAAGGGGGGTATTTTGCCGGATATTATAACGGCAAACAAAATATTGTTGGCAGAAGATTATTTGTTGAAGTGTAAATTTTGAAACAAAAAGGAAATGCGCACAATTCGTTTTACGGGTTGTGCGTTATTTTTCTTTTGTAAAAGAAATATCATTAAGCGCCATTTTAAATGTTGATTTGCCGTATTTTTGATTGCTTATCATGTGAATGTTTAATTCTACACGGGAACCTGTTCTTTGTTTTGTAGCAGGATCAAATCCTTCCGTTACCCTAAGTTTTAATTTTTCAAGGCAGGTTTTTATGAATGATTCGTAATTTTTTTTTGCAACCATCAGGTCAAAACTATTAGTGCAATTCCGTTCTTTTGCAGCTATTCGTTCTTTACCCACAGCTTTACCGAGTTCGGCAAGATGTTCTCCTTGATATCCTGTTAGTAAGAACAATTTTCCTGCTCTGTTTTTTATAACTCTAAAGAAGTCTGAAGGGGTGCAGCTTTTCCATTTTTCAGGCAGCTTAAATCCATTCAATGCGCGTCCGATATTGTAATCAGGGTCAACGGCTGCTAATTTTCTTGCAATGTTCAATTTTTGTTTATCTTCTCGAATTGGACCCGCCAGAATTGTTGTTAGTTGTCTGGTTGCATTTTTTATTTCCTTTTCTGAAAAAGTTTCCATTCCGTCAATATAGAAGCGAACCGGAATAGTTCCTTTGAAATTTGTTGTTAAGTCAGACCTGTTAATTTGCATAAAACCCTTGAAATTTTTAGTGATTAAATATTGTAAAATCCGTGAAAAATATTTTTTGCTAATAAGTTTTTTTATAATAGAATATTCCTATGGATATTTTGGAAGCTAAAAGAATATGGGCAGAAGTTAAGTCGGATTTGCGAACCGTTTTGCCGGATCATGCATATTATCCGTGGGTTAACGAGATGGATGTTTCGGGTTGTGAGGACGACAAGTTTACTCTCATAACTGTTCATGCAATGGCACCTCAGATAATAAGACAGAATTATTATAATAAAATTATTGAAGCTTTTAGAAAAAATACGGGTAAAGATTATGATTTTTCAATAATGTATGATGATGAATTTGCTAAAAAGTATGAGAAGGCAAAGAAAAAGGAAAGTGCGAAACCGAAGAGTCTTGCAACTCCGGAAGAAGAAAAAGAAACTTCTTTAATGAATAACCTGGCTCAGATGCAATCTTTTGCGAATTTGAATTTGAAATATAAATTTGAGAATTTTGTAGTTGGAGATAATAGTGAGTTTACTTATGCGTTGGCTCAAAACGTAGCTCATAATCCTGCTAAAAAATACAACCCGCTATTTATATACGGTGCTCCTGGGCTTGGTAAAACGCATATTATGCAGGCAATCGGACACTATATTATATTCAATAAACCAAAATTAAGGGTTAAGTATATAAAGACGGAAGAGTACGTAAATGAATTGATAAAATCTATTCAGAAGGGTTCAGACAGAAATGGAAAGATGGAATCTTTCCGTCAAAAATATCGTAATGTTGATATATTGCTTATAGATGATATCCAGTTTATTGAATCTAAGAAACGAACGATGGATGAAATTTTTCATACATTTGACAGTTTATTGAATAAAAATAAACAAATTGTCATTACTTCGGATAGGCTTCCTTCCGAAATCCCAACTCTTCCTGCCAGATTGCAGAGCCGCTTTGAAATGGGTATTATGACAGAGATTACTCCGCCGGATTTTGAAACACGTGTCGCAATTTTACAGAATCTTGCTACACAGGAGGGCGTATCTGCTGAATTTAAAGTTTTTGAATATATTGCAAATAATTTTGTAAATAATGTAAGGGAACTTGAAGGGGCTTACAATAAGGTAAGTGCTTATGCAGGATTTTCAAACTCTGAACTTACTCTGGATTTGGTTAAGAAAGTTTTGAAATGTGATGATAAAAAAAGAGAAATTACATTTGAGGAAATCGCTAAAGCTGTAGGAGATTATTATGGTGTAACTGTTGATGACTTTAAAAGTCCGTCGCGCGGACAGAAAATCTCAAATGCTCGGCATATTGCGGTTTATTTGTCAAGAGAAGTTACAGAGAAGAGTTTTGAGCAAATTGCTGAATATTATAAGAAAAAGCATCCGACAATGTTATATTCTTACGACAAAATCAAGAAAGAGATTCAAAATAATAAGGAACTTGAACGTTCAATTTCCGAAATAAAAAATACACTTAGGGGATAGTATATGTACGATTATATTAAAGGTGGTCTTGCAGGTAAAATAAGCAATTCAAAAGGTTGTTTTGTAACCGTTGAGGCCTGTGGTGTAGGGTATTGTTTAGAAGTTACTGCAAGGGATTTACAAGAGATTTCAGGTGAAGAAATAAAGATTTATTCGGTACTTATTCACAGAGAGGATAGGATGAGCTTGTGCGGTTTTTTGCATAAGGAGGACAGGGATATTTTTAATATCTTGACCTCTGTTTCGGGTGTTGGCAGTAAAATGGCACTTACATTACTGGATGAATTTCAATCTTCTGAGTTAATTGGTTTTGTTATAGAGGGTAATTATAAAGAAATTACGCGAGCAAAAGGGGTTGGTCCGAAACTTGCGCAAAAAATCATCTTGGAACTTAAAGATAAGCTTATGAATTATAAAGAAACTGAACCTATAGTTATTCAATCGTCTAAAGTTCAGAATACCCAAGCTGTTGATGATGCTCAAACTGTTCTTATTTCACTCGGTTATGAAAGAGATGAAATTAAGTCTGCTATGTCGAAAGCGGTTGCTATTCTTGCTGATAATGCAAGTGCGGAAGACATATTAAAACAAACACTACAAATTTTATCTGTATAATATATAATTAAAGCGAAAGGAGATTGTGTATGTACCACGTTTACACGGAAAAAGATGAAAACGAATTTACAAAAACTCTTGTTGGAGAGTATACAGACTACGATAAGGCTGTAGAAAGAGGCAACAAAGCTATTGAAAATAAAGAAAATTATATCTGGATTATTGAGCAAACCGACGGGCACGTAAATAATTACGGAGAATTAATTGCAACGGTTGTTGCCAGAAGTGATGATTAAAAAAGTCGTGAATTTAATTCACGACTTTTAAATTTTTTTTTGTTACCCAAGTAAATTTTCAAGAATTTTAGCGTTTTCATCAGCTCTTTTTGATTGGTTTGCGGAAACCCTTCGCATGTAAGTGCGTAATGCTTCTCTGATTAATTCACTACGGGTTCTCTGTTCGTTATTTGCCAGACCGTCGACTTGATTTAAAAATGCATCAGGCATTGTTACTAAGATTTTTGCCATAGACCTAACCCTCCAATTGATACATCTATAGTATATCATATGTTTATATTTTCTGCAACCTTCTTGGCTTTTAGGTTTAGCCGGAGCTACTAATAGACAAATCTTTTCTGAGTAAATATGATGTCATAGTAAATATTAAAGAAAGGAGAGTTTTCTATGGAAGAGAACAGAGAATATTCAGAGCATTATGAAAATGATTATGCAGTTCATAAACATCATTTTATGCGCCACATGTGTACCGCACTCATTACTCTACTTGGGGCTTTTGTTGCTTTTTATGTTGTAACCGACTGGCATTATAAACGCTTGTTAGACCCGGCTGTACAAATGAGAAAAATGGATAAAATGGTCAGAGCAGACGAACGTTATATTGAAAAAATGGCAGATAAAGATTTTAATTTTGAAAAACGTCTTGCGGAAAAGACTGAAAGTTTTATTCGTTTAGAACGAACAGACAAGAATTATAAGATAATTGTTGATTTGAGACCGTTCGACAATGATGAAAAAAATGTAGAAGTTAGCACCAGTGGGAATATCTTGACGGTTAACGCCGCCGGAACCGCTACCAAACACGGGCATGAAAGAATTTTAAAGGTTTCTCAAAGCTATATGTTTGATGATGATGTAAACTTGGCAAATATGACAAAAATGCGTCAAGGTAAAGATTTAATTATTTATATACCAACGGAAAAATAATCAATCTAACACTTGTCAAATGCCGGAACTCAGTTCCGGTATTTTTTTTAATAATCTATATTATCATGACGTGCCCGACGTGGCAATCCAGCTTATATTTAATATTGAGAGCTCAAAGGCAATTGGCTTTTGTAACCTTTTTCTTTTTATTTGCGAGGAAAAAAGAAAAAGGTTACACCAAAAAGAAAAACACGCAATTGTTTTCTTCGTCGCCTGCGGCGCCGATTTGATTGAACGGCTGTTCGTTTTACTCGCTGCGCTCGTAAAATTGTTCAAGCCGAGCTATCGTGCTGACGCACACGCTCGGCTTCTGCTTCGCTTTAGTTCCGAATAATATAGATTATGTAAAATCTTTATGATATTATTTCACTATGAAAAAAATGTTAATTGTTGACGATGCTCCGAGTTGGCGTATGTACCACGTTGATGCTGTAAAATGTATATTTAAGAATGAGTACGAAATCATTACTGCCGCTTCTGCGACAGAGGCTAATGATTTATTGTATGGGTATTCGGAGGAGCCGTTTGACGTTATTTTAACAGATATGCAGATGGAGAGCGATTATTTGCCTTTGTATGCAGGCGAATGGTTAATTGAACAGGTTCAGAAGTTCGATAAATACAAGAACAGCAGAATTGTCATAATTTCTGCTGCTCCAAATATAAGATTTATTGCCGAGAAATATAACGTTGGCTATATAAGAAAAGCAGATTGTCGTTCGCTGGAAGTTTATAGGGTCATTTAAATATAACAATATCACTTTGTGCTATTTCAAGAATTCTTTTGCTGACAGAATTTTGAAATTGGCGCTTTTCTGTGTGCCTTGTGCCTGTTACTATTAGGTCAATGCCTTCTTTTTGTGCAAAATCAGAAATTTTTTCTGCAGGATTTCCCTGCAGGATTGCAAATTTATCCGCTGAGATGTTATAGTGTTTAAGTTTTTCTTGCAACTCAATAATAATTCTTGTTGCATATTTATTCTGTTGGTTTTCAATTTCCATTAGCCATTGAGAGTCAAGTGCGCCTTCAAGAAAAAGCAGATTAGGGCTTTCTAGTACGATGCAAATGTAGATTTCTTTATCTCTTAAGTCAAGATACTTTATAGCTTCAGAGGCTGCAAATCTTGAGTTTGAAGAGCCGTCTGCTGCGAAAAGTACTTTTTTGCAGCAGTTAGTTTTTTTTGTGATATAAGTCGATATATCAACGCTGTTTACTATATCTCTTGATACCGAACCGAGCCAACGTTGCAACCCCTTTTTACCGTGGGAGCCCATAAGAATTAAGTCATACTTTTCTTTTTGGGTTTGTTCCTGTATGCCGCTAACGGTTTCTCCGCAGAATTGAATTTTTTCTCCGAATTTCATTCCTAAATTTTCGGTTTCAATTCTTACCTTTTCAAGAATTCCGCTTGCCGCATTTGCACATGAAGCTTCAAACCCTTCTTCTTCAATCTCAATACTCTCAGGTAAAAAGCTCCAATCGACTACGCAGATTGCATCAATAACGGCTTCTCGGCACCATTTAGAAAAGTTTTTTAGTGCGTTAAAGCTTATATCTGAACCGTCCGTACAAAATAAAACTCTCATGTTCATTCCTTTCTTTTTGCTAAATTTAACTTATGTTAAGTAAAATTACATTCTCTGGTCATCTATTTTTTTTTCTGATAGAATGAGGGTACGGAATAGACAATTAATGCATGATTGGATGTTATAGTTATGCCTGCCGAGGAAAAGGTAAATCTTAGGGATTATAAAAATTTAATAGAAACCATTGCGAAGGTTGAATATCAGAAATTTTCTGTATCTCATCTTGTGGAATTGCCTGAATTGATAAATATTGGCAATCATACTTTGTATATTTTGTTTAAGGCTAATCCTCCTGAGCATTATAATAGTACATACTTGTCTACTGCAATAAAATGGGCTATAAGAAATGAAGTTCGTCGTCGTTATAAGTGGTATTCTCTTAAAAATCGCAGACAGGCTGAATCTGATGGAGATGGCTCGCAGGATGTCAGATGTGAGGTTTACAAGACTATATTATCCATTGATGAAATGCAGGATGCAGAGGTCCCAACGCAGATTAAAGCGGAAGATAGAACCCCGGATGAAGCTATCGAGTTTCTTGAGCTTAAGTCTGAAATTGTTGAAGCGATAAAGAGATTGCCAAAACGGGAACGAGAATTGATAGAGTATAAGTTTTTCAAGGAAAAGAAACTTAGAGAAATTGCTGAAGAATTTGAGATTTCTCAATCAAGAATTTCAAGAATAATACAAGCAGGCTTAGATAAAGTTAAGAAAGATTTAAAAAAACGCGGGGTTATTTAATGAAAACGATTTTTGAAAAGAGTAACGGCACCGATGGAATTTCTCTTACTGATGAAATTGAGAATTTAAGTTTTTTAAAAAGTTCAATGTTGCGGAATGGGCAATGTGGTCTGCCGCAACTTGGAGAATTAGAGGTAATGCGTCATTATAAAGAGCTTTCCGATAAGAATTTTTGTATTGAGAAAGGTTTTTATCCTCTTGGCTCCTGTACTATGAAGTACAATCCCAAGATTAATGAACTTCTGGCATCGCTGGAGGGACATACAAATTTACACCCGCTATTTGGTGATGAATATTCTCAAGGTGCATTGGAATTGATGTATAATTTACAAGAAGCCTTAAAGAAAATAACAGGGATGGAAGCTGTGACTTTGCAGCCTGCAGCAGGCGCGCATGGTGAGTTGACCGGTATGATGATTATTAAAAAATACTTTGAAAGTATTTCTGATAATCGTAAAAAGGTTTTAATTCCGGATTCCGCTCATGGAACAAATCCGGCGAGTGCTGCAATGTGCGGTTTTGAAGTCGTTCCTGTTAAATCTGATTGCCGCGGTCAGGTTGATATGGAGGATTTAAAAAGACTTCTTGATAAAGATGTTGCTGCTATTATGATGACAAACCCTAATACTCTTGGGTTATTTGAAGAAAATGTACTTGAAATTTCTAAGTTAATGCATGAAAACGGTTCACTCTTATACTATGACGGAGCAAACTTTAATGCGATTATGGGCTATACAAACCCTAAATTAATGGGGTTTGATGTGGTGCATTTGAATTTGCATAAGACTTTTGCAACCCCTCATGGTGGCGGTGGTCCGGGGGCCGGTCCTGTAGGAGTTGTTGAAAAATTAAAAGAATTTTTGCCAACTCCGGTTATCGCTTTTAACGGAAAAAATTACTTTAGAAATTATGATTTGAAAAATTCTATAGGGGTTGTAAGATCTTTCTATGGAAATTTTGGAGTTTTGGTTAGAGCTTATGCCTATATCCTTATGATGGGTAATAATTTGAAAGAAGCTACTGAAAATGCGGTTTTAAATGCAAATTATTTGAAGGAAAAATTGAAAAAATACTATGATTTGCCGCACGATGAGCCTTGTATGCATGAATTTGTATTATCAGGCGACAGGCAAAAGAAATATGGCGTTTCAACTTTAAATATTGCAAAACGTTTGATGGATGGAAATACCCACCCTCCTACTGTGTACTTCCCTCTAATAGTACACGAAGCAATGATGATTGAACCTACCGAATCTGAAACTAAAGAAAAATTAGATGAGTTTGTTGAGACTATGATAAAGATAGCAAAGGAAGTAGAGGAGAATCCTGAGCAGGTTCTTTCTGCACCTCATACAACTCCGGTGAAGCGAGTAGATGAAACTCTGGCTGCGCGCCATCCTGATTTGAAATTTATTTTATAAAAAGAGAATACTAATATGGATAAAGAAAAAAAGAAAATAAAAGTGGCATTTCCCCATATGGGTAATATATATATTGCTTGGTCAGCCGCATTGAGAAAAATTGGTGTAGAACCGTTTATTCCTCCTTATACAAGTAAAAAGACATTATCGCTAGGAACAAAGAACTCTCCTGAGGCAATTTGTCTGCCTTATAAGCTTATCTTGGGTAATTTTATTGAGGCGATAGAAGGTGGCGCTGATTATGTTGCAATGATTGCTTCTCCAGGATGCTGCAGATTGGGTGAATATGGTGCCTGTATTAATAATGCACTTGCAGATATGGGTTATAAAACAAATTATATAGAGTTGACTCTTTATGACGGGATTAAGGGGTTATATGACTTTTTAAAGAAGGTCAGCGGAAAAAATGATTATATCCTCTTTACGAAGGCTATTATTCTTGCGATACGTAAAGTCTTTTTGCTTGATGATTTACAGGCTAAGTTGTCTTATTGCAGGGCAAGGGAAGTTGTATTCGGTTCTTCCGAAAAAGCGTTTAAAAAAGCCTTAAAAATTATTGATGATGCTATGAATACCAGACAGATGAACCATGCAAAAGAACTGGCTTTTGCCGAAATGGATAAAGTGCAGTTAGACGAAAATCGGGAAGTCTTGCATGTGGACATTACCGGCGAAATTTATTTGGTTTGTGATAAATTTTCTAATCAAGATATAGTAAAAGAACTTGGGAAAATGGGAGTTGAAACTCGAAAAAGTCTTACTGTAAGCGGGTTTTTAAAAGATGCTATTATTCCTAAGCTTTTCAGAAAAGGTGAAACACACTTGCAGCGTGCAAATCGATTGGCAAAACCGTATTTGATGCGTGATATCGGAGGCGATGCTTTGGAATGCGTATCTGATGTGGCTTATGCGGAGGAGAGGGGTATTGACGGTATAATTCATATAAGTCCTTTTACTTGTATGCCTGAGATTATGTCGCAGAATATCTTTCCTGCAATGAGAGAAAACTGTGATGTTCCTATTTTGCCGTTAATTATGGATGAACAGACGGGGAAGGCAGGTTATTTAACTCGTTTAGAGGCTTTTGTTGATCTTATGCGTAGACGTAAAAGGAAACTTTTAATGAAAAAGAAAAACAGTAGTTTATGATTAAGTAGTTTGCAGGTTAAATTTTGTTGGAGTAAGGAAATAATATAATTATGATTAAGTTATATAAGAATACATTCAAAACAGCAGGCGAAGGTATTATTTTAGGTGTTCCGTTAGTCTTTTTCATGTGTGTAATTTCTCTTTATATTAATTATTCAAAGGAGGTAGTTGATACTTTCCCTGAAGTGATTTTATCTGCAGTTACGATGTTGTTTATGTCAAGTGCATTTTTTTCCGGTTGGTTTTATATGGTAAAAAAATGTGTTGAATTTTCAAAAAAAGATTTTATTTTAGATAAAGATAAATCCCAAGAATCAATGAAATTGATACAATGTTTGCCGATTGGTGTTGGAAAATATTTCCTGACTTATGTTGGTGTTTCTCTAATGTTTGTGGGGATTGCTTTGTTGATGGCATTTATTCTATACAAAGCAAGTGTTCCGTTTATCAATAGTATGCATTTTACTCTATCTCAAATGAGTATGGTAATAAATTCGCCTCAAGATACACAGAATTTCTTAAACAGCTTACCGCCTGAACAGGTAATTATACTATTTAAGTTGAATTTATTGCTAATGGGAATCACTTCTTTGTTTTCATTTTTAATGATGTTGTGGATGCCTGAAGTGATATATACTAAGCGTAATCCTTTGATTGCGTTTTTAACCTCAATAAAAAAGGTTTTTGTAAAATTTGGAAAGTCGGTTAATTTATTTTTATATATAACAATCTTAAATTTTATAATATCGTTTTTAAGTACATTTGCGTTTGTTAATCCTGTAACTTATATGATAATGCTGATAATTTATTTTTATTTCATTGTTTATGTAGTTGTGTTATTATTCTCATATTATGATAAAGAATTTAATAAATCGCTTCCAGAAAGAATTGAAACCGAAAGTGATAGCGATAGTCGGAGCGACGGCTAGCGGCAAGACCGCATATTCAATTGAACTGGCTAAGGAAAATAACGGAGAGATTATTTCAGCAGATTCAAGACTTGTGTATAAGGGGTTTGATGTTACTTGCGCAAAACCTTCTGTGGAGGAACGGTCTGGAATACCGCACTATATGATGGATATTGTTTCTCCTGAATTTGATTATACAGGTGGAATATATGTAAGAGAAGCGAAGAAGTGTATATATGATATTATCAGGCGTGGTAAAACCCCGATTGTTGTCGGAGGTACAGGATTATATTTCAGGTTGCTTCTAGAAAATTATATTATGCCTGAGGTAAGTCCTGACTTCGAATTAAGAGAGAAGCTGAGAAAACTTCCTGTCGAAGATTTATATAATATGCTACTGGAGCTTGATAGCGATGGCGCTCAGACAATTGAGCAAAACGATAGGAAAAAGCTTATTCGCGCGATTGAAATAGTAACTACTTTGGGAAAACCTTTACATGAGGTGCGCGGAGTTTCGGATGAAAACGAGTTTGACGTTGAGTGGATTGGAAAGAATTTTCCTCGGGATATTTTGTATAAACGGATTAACGATAGGGTTGAACTTATGCTTGAGGCTGGTATGCTGGAGGAGACCAAAAACCTTCTTGCAGAATATGGCAGAATTCCGAACCTACTCCATACGATAGGGTATGAAGAAATGATTTCTTATCTTGACGGTATTGTTACATTGGAGGAAGCTGTAGAAAAGCTGAAACAGAATACACGACGTTATGCTAAGCGGCAACTTACTTGGTTTAGAAAAAACACATTGATAAAATGGGATTGTTATCCTACAATATTAAAAAAGTAAAACTAAGAGGGATATGTGAATAATGAATATTAAAAAAATTGGGATTATAGCAGGTTCAATTCTTGCCGGATTATATGTTTTGTTTTTGGCGGTTCCGTTTTTCTTGAACGGTTTTGTTAATTCTTACAATGATGAGATTGCGAAGGCAGTTGAAGAAGCTTGCGGGTTTAAGTTAAAACTTGAAAAGATAAGACTTGTGACTACCCCTAAGTTAACGGTAGGCTTGCGTGTCGGCGAATTCGCAGTTTTTCAGCCTGACGGAGATGAAATTCTCAATGTTTCAAATGCCGCAGCGAAGATGTCTTTGCTTCCTTTGCTTGTAAAACGTATTGAGGCTGATGTTGTTAGCGCAGATAGTATAAATGGAGTTTTTAAGGTTCAAAAAGACGGTCGTTTCTTGGTTGAAAATTATATACCTGAAGCTGCCCCTGCTGATAAGGAGGCTCCTGTTGCGAGCGAACTTCCTTACGGGTTTAAGCTCTCTAATCATTTACCTGATATTAGGGTGAAAAATTACAGCTTTGCCCTTGTTGATATGAGAAACAGCAAAAAATATGCAATAACTGGTAAAGATTTTAATATTACTGATTTCATTTTTAATAAACATGTTAAAATTTCGACAGAAGGTTCTGTAAGTTTGGATGACACGGTTCCTTTTAACTATAATGTAAAAGTTTTTAACCGTATTATGCCTGATACGGACTTAAATAAGTTTGTTTTTGCACAAGAACAGACTGAAAATCAAACGGTTGAACAAATGCCGATTGCATTTAACGTTATTGATATCTTTGAAGGGATTAGAAAAAATCAGCTCAGCGCAGATTTGTCAGCGAATATTAAGACAGACGTGACTATAGATAATATTAATATAAACGGGCTTATTGACTTGGAAAAGCTTACCCTTGCCGTTAACTCGAAAAAACTTCCTGAGGGGCACGTTAAGCTTAATTTTAAAGGTAAAAAACTTATATCCGATATAGCCCTATATACCGCAGAAAACGAACTTACGAATATTCTTGGTGATATGGATGGTAAGTCCAAGAAGATTAACATTACATTTAAGTCAAACGCGCAAATTAATAATATATTTAATATTGTGAAAAGTATTGCAGACACCTTTAATTATAAGGAATTACGGACGCTTACCGCAACCGGCGGAATTGATGCGGATTTTACTTTGAAATCTAATATGAGAAAAATTTCTTCGGATGGGTATTTTAAAATCCCGTCAGCCTCTGTAAAATACGGTTTGTATAATATTTTGATTGATAAAATTAATGCCGATGTCGATTTTGCGGGTGATAGGCTTAATATAAATAATATAGCGTTTGAAATTCTTTCTCAGCCGCTTAAACTATTCGGTACAATTAAATCGGATACCGAAACTGATTTACATCTGACCGCGGACAGATTGTCTATAAAAGGTCTTATCGTCGCTGTAGGGCAGGCTGCTCTATTGAAAGAAAACGATATTAAATCGGGAACTTTGACGGTAGATGCTTCTGTAAAAGGGAAGTTTAAGGAGCTTATTCCGCGTGCGGATGTTTTGATTGATAATATAAATATATTAAATAAGCCGTCAACTTTGGCTTTAAAACTTCCTAAATCTAAAATTACTGTTGACTCAAAGGATGTTAATATAGATAATACTTACGTTTTGTTGGACAATTCGCGTATTGATATTAACGGGAAAATCTCGGATTATGCCGCAAAAAATATTTCAATTAACCTTAAAGCGGCAGGAAATTTGGTTGCGGATGACTTAAAGTCGCTCTGCCCTGCAGATATCAGAAGTATGATTAAGGCTAAAGGCTCAATGCCTTTGGCGTTGACTGTTACGGGTAACGATAAAAAACAGATGGTTGATTTCCAAATGATTGCAACTCCGTCAGGATATTTTAATATTGCGGACGTTTCAGCTCTTAACGGAAAAAGTACTTTAATTTCTTCCCGTATCGTTGTTGCTGATAATTCAATGAGGTTTGAGGACAGCGGGTTATACTCAGCGAATGCTTCCGCGCTTCCTGTAAGTCTTGGGAGCGCTTCTCCGCTTGTTAAACTTAAAGGTTCTATGGATAATTTGACAAATCCGCATTTTAATAATCTAAATATCTCTACAACATCAGCCCAAACGATCTCTATGCCTTTACTTGAGCTTTCTAAATTGGTAGCGAATGCAAATGTTACTTTGAACGGGAACATTGCTACTCCTTCTATGAAAGGGAGCTTTTCTGTCCCTGAATTTAAGATGGGTGGTTTGGCTGCAACGAATTTAACTTCGGATTGCGGGTTTAAAGATAATGTCTTTTCTCTTAAAAATCTTAAAGGTGACGCTTTTTCGGGAAAAATTAACGGCGATATTGCAGTTAACGTGATTTCAGGAAAAACTTCCGTTAAAATGAACGGGAGCGGGATGAATGCAGTTACCGCTATTGAAGGTGCGGCAGGTATTCCAAATGCCTTGTCAGGTACGCTTGGATTTAATGCCGATTTAAAATTGAATTCGTTTGCCCCTTCTTATAATGCAATGCTTAATTCTATTTTAGGGGATATAAGTTTTGATGTTAAAGACGGGCATTACGCAAATATAGGGCGCTTAGATAATCTGCTGCTAGCTCAAAATCTTGCGGCTAATGCTATCTTAAAAGCAGCCCTCGCGCCTGTCAGAAATTTGCCTGTAATTCAAAACGCTTCAGCCTTTTCATCAATAACAGGTGCTTTGTCCTTGAAAAACGGGGTTGCTGATTTGAAATCTGTTAAATCTGTCGGTCCTTCTGTCTCGTATTTTGTGACAGGTAATTATAATTTAGTATCCGGATATACAAATGTTGTTGTGCTCGGGCGCCTCGGTGCAGACGTTGTTGCAGCCCTCGGACCGCTTGGACAATTGTCCGTTAATAAATTAACTTCTTTTATCCCAAAATTTGGTGCGCAGACTGCAACGTTAGTTAACACTTTAACCTCTAACCCGAATGCTGAAAATACTGCTCAGATCCCTGCTCTTACAAGCGGAAGTACAAATACTAAGGATTTTAAAGTTGTATTTACGGGCAATGTAACCTCTCCGGCTTCAATAAAAAGCTTTAAGTGGCTTACCACTTGCGATATTTCGGGGATATCAGGCGGAAGTCTTAAAGAACAGCTGAAAACAAATACTGAAACCCTGAAAAATTCAGGTAAAACAACGGTTCAGGATGTTAAAAACAGTGTTGAGAATGTTAAAGAAACCGCAAAAAATACTGCCGGAGATATAAAAAATCAGGTTCAAAAGACTAAAGACAGTATTCAGGATTTGAAAAATCTAAAAAATATGTTTAAAACTCCGGTTTCTGAAAAGTAGTAATAGTGAGGGTTTTTAACTGGTATATTAAGAAATATTACAAAAAAACAAATAAAAAATTAAAGAAAGTCTGAGATTGCGCCGTAGACATGATTAA
>CAYUQM010000009.1:0-49526 GCA_964446855.1 uncultured Muribaculaceae bacterium | reverse complement strand
AACGTCCCCATAAATTCAATTTTAAAAGTACGACCTGCTAAGCTCCGCTTAGCGTCTAATCCAGTCACTATTTATATATTCAATAAATTCGTGACCGAAATAATGAAACCGTGACGCCACTTTATACATTATAACTAACACCTATAAAATTTCAACCCTAAAGTCAATCTTCTGTAAAGATTATTTTATAATTTATATCGGCATCAATCATACTTGATATAGGGCTACTTTTCCAAAGTTTAATCTCCATGCTTGCAGGAAGAGATTTTACATAATATTCAAGCTCTGTCTGTCTTGGAGATATATTATTACACCCGCCGCGCATACCGCAACTTCCACCGTTATGAATATAATCTCTCAACTGATGTATGCTTTTAGAAGCGTTATTAACTTCTTTCATTTGTATACCGCTTAATTTGCTAATATACATATATTCATAACCAAAATCCCTTGCATTCATTCCGAATAATATCATATTATGGTTGTTTTCAATGGCAATTTTTCCCAATTTATATTTTGCAGTTATTAAATTTTTAGTCTTATCATACAATAACTCATAAGGAATAAACTTCGGGAAATCGGCGTTACAATACCATTCCATTTCGGGTTTTTTTGTATAGCTGAAAGGGAAAAAAGCAGCAATTAAAATATTTGGATTATTGATAAACCTGCTCATTGCAGAAAGACCGCTTGCTGTATCTGAGCCCTGATCACATATTATTTGACTTAAACCCCACCAATATTTTCCATCCTCAATCTGACCGAAAACGGCTTCACTCGGTTCATAATTTGCAGACGCAAACAAAGATTTTGCTACATATTTTTTACGGATACGATAAATATCCTTTTTAGACATAAAGTTATAATCTTCCAGAGGATTAATTGTCAATCTTGTTACTTCACTCTCAGAAGTTGGTATAAATTTTTCCTTCGTTATTTCCCTGTATGTTTCTTTTGGTTGTTCTATCTCATACTTCGGTTTTAAATTGTCTTTTTTATGTTTGCTATAATCGTAATATCCTTGTGCCAAAGAGTATATCGCCCAAAATATAAGTACAACAAGAACACCTAGCACTCTAAGTACAATAGAAGGTACTTTATTGTTATTCATCATAGCCTCCGAACAATTTAACCAACAAGAAATTTATGGAAATACACCGCAAAAAACACACCGAAAATGGCACCCATTATAACTTCAAGAGGAGTATGACCAAGCAGCTCTTTCAATTTTCCGCCGATAGCTTGCACATCGTGTTTATAAAAATCATCCATCATTCTATTTAGACAAGCAGCAGTTTTTCCTGCAGCTCTACGAACACCGGCAGCATCATACATAGTTACAAGTGAAAAACCAAGGGCAATTGCAAAAACAACTGAATCAAACCCTGAAATCAAACCAACAGAAGTTGATAAACCCATAACACCTGCAGAGTGAGAACTTGGCATTCCTCCGGTAGTAGTAAATATTTTAAAATTTACTTTCCTTGTTTTTATTGTAAAAATAAAAAACTTTATCACCTGAGCAAAGAATGCTGCAAACAGTCCTGCTGCAAGAACTTCATAACCTTTACCAACTATGTCAATCATCTATAATCCTACTCTCTTTTTTATTCCTGATATTATCTCTAATAGCGCTTCTGATTTTTCTTTGAACCCACTAATAATATCAC
The DNA here is from genome assembly GCA_964446855.1 of uncultured Muribaculaceae bacterium. Taxonomy (GTDB): domain Bacteria; phylum Cyanobacteriota; class Vampirovibrionia; order Gastranaerophilales; family Gastranaerophilaceae; genus UBA1221. The sequence goes on along the minus strand of CAYUQM010000009.1, from coordinate 47,856 downwards.
AACACTCATCAAGAATGCAAGCCAGTTTACATTTAGACTCTTCTAATCCATACAAGGTAACATAAGTCAATTTACCTGCATTTTTATCTTTCCCAAGAGTCTTACCCATTTCCTCAAAAGTTGAAATTTCATCCAATATATCATCACTAATTTGAAAAGCTACCCCTAATTTCTGAGCAAAGTCTGTGATTTTATTTAACTCCTCTTCATCAGCTCCTGCAATTATTGCTCCTGCCCGAAGAGGTAGTCTGAATAAGTCAGCTGTTTTATGCGTATGAATATAATCTAACAATTTGGAAGGCTCCATTCCGAATACGTTGTTTTTCCAATTCTTTTCAGCTTCGATATCCGCAATCTGTCCTGCAATAACACCATATGCGCCTGCATATTCAGTATATTCTTCCATAATTTTTACAAGTTTTTCCGTACCGAGATTTTTTGAATTTTTTAAAATAATTCGAGGTGCAAAACTTAACAATGCATCTCCTGCAAGAACTGCGATTGCTTCCCCGAAAACTTTGTGATTTGTAGGTTTGCCGCGACGAAAATCGTCATTATCCATGCAGGGCAAATCGTCATGGATTAAAGTTTGAGCATGAAGCATTTCTATAGCACAGGCTGTCGGGATAGCATCTTCCAAGTTTCCACCAAAAATACGACAAGCTTCAAGGCACATAATAGGACGAAGCCTTTTCCCGGGAAGAGTTACCGTATACTTCATAGACTTAAATATATCTTCCGGAAAGTGATTTTCAGGCATATATTCATCTAAATTTTTATCTATTAATTGTATGTATTCATTAATATTCATTTCTTTCCTCCTCAAAATCAAGGTCTTTATATACCTGTCTTTTTAAATTATTTCGTGAAGTCTGACGTTTACGTTCGGAAATCTTAGCAACAGTTTTGTTGTTAATATTTTTCTTAGAATCTTCAACTTTATTACCTTCATATTTAAGTTTTTCTTTATATGCTTTTGCCTCTTCAACAAATACCAAATAGCTTTCGTATCTGGTATCGTCAATTTCAATAAAATGTTCCAGAACATTACAACCGTCTTCATTAATATGAAGGCAATCTGCATACTTGCAGCCGTCACGCAGCGGTATCATCTCATCAAATAACAAGTCCACATCGGCAGGTTTTATAAAATCAAATTTCACGTTACTAAATCCGGGAGTGTCAACTATTCTGGAGGTTTCATTGATTTTTATAATTTCACAATGTCTTGTTGTATGGGTACCTCGCTGTAACTTATCACTTACAGCTTTTGTTTTTAAGTTAAGTTCAGGATTAATTGCGTTAACAAGACTTGATTTCCCTACTCCTGAATTTCCGCATAAAACACTGATTTTACCGTCCAAAACTTCTTCAAATGCTTTTATTCCAAGGTGTTCTGTTGCCGAGGTAAAAACAATTTCAAACCCGAGTTTTTTATATATATCAAGAATTTGCGGAATTAATTCTTCTTCAAATTGTAGGTCTTCCTTATTAAAACACAAAACAGTCCTAATTCCGTAATATTTAGCAAGTGCAATATACCGATTTAGCTGCATAAGGTTCAAATCCGGCTCTTTTAAAGCTGAAACAATAATTATCTGGTCAATATTAGCTACGCTTGGGCGGGCTATATAATTTCTGCGTGGCAAGATTTTTTCAATATATCCGTTTGCAAATTCAACAAAATCACCGACAAGGATTTTTTGTTTTTGTTTTTTTAATACCTCACGGACTTTACATTCAAAAGTTTCCGCGCCACATTCAACGTAGTAAAAATCAGAATGAATTTTGTATATCTGCCCTTGACTCATATCAAGATAGATTGTACAAAAAATACAGTATGTTTGCAAATACTAAACAATACGGCACAATTTATCACCAATAATTATATTTTTAATATTTTCCATTGTTTTTTCTAAAATATAATCAATTGAATCCTGAGTTTCATAAGCTATATGCGGTGTAATTATTACATTGTCAAATTTTGTTAATTTTTCCACATACAAAGCTTCATTTAAGCAGTCCATGTTACCATTCATTTTTTGCGAAAACTGGTAACAATTAAAACAAACATTTTCACAAGCTAAAACATCGAGTGCCGTACCCTTTAGTCTTTTATTCTCAATTTGCCTGTACAATGCGGCTACGTCTACAAGTTCACCACGTGAAGTGTTTATAAAATACGAATTTTCTTTAAATTGAGAAAATAATTCATCGTCAAACATGTGATAATTTCCCAGAAAATACGGTAGATGAAGAGAAATAACATCCGAATTTCGAACAAGTTCTTCAATTGATACATACTCAAGTCCTAACTTATCAACAAGTTCCTGTTTTTGATTGATATCATATCCTAAAAGTTTCATTCCGAAATTTTTACCCATCGTACATACTGCGCTCCCTATGGCTCCTGTGCCTACAACTCCTAATGTCAGTTTTGATATATCTCGACCTGTAAAATCTCCGGACGGAACTTCCAGTTTTCGCATTACTCTGTCTGCTTTTGTAATGTTACGTACCAACGCAATAATTAAACCAAATGTATATTGAGCAACAGAAGTTTCTCCATAATTTACAATATTTGTAACTGCAATATTTTTATACTGGCAAGAGTTCACTGAAATATGATTATAACCTGTTGAACGAGTTGATATAATTCGTAAATTTTTAAACTTTTCAATTACATTCTGAGTTACATCAGAATTAATAAAGACACTGATAATATTCGTATTTTCCAATAACTCCGGAGAAAGAGTCTGAACAAAGTCTTCATTTAAACTTTCAGAGAAAAAAGTTATATTAAAATCTTGAAATTTGTTGTCTTCAAAAAATTTTTTTTCAGCATCTCTAAAATCGAACATTAGCATATTCATTGTCATAATTTTCTCCCCTTACAAGTACTAACTTATAAATGTTTAAATCGTTTAAATATAATTTTCTATTAGTCAAAAGTATAAATTTATTTTGGAAAAACATAACCGGAAAATCTAATGAAAAACATCAAAAAAAAATGTATCTTAAAACTACGAAAGGAGATTTTCCTAAATGAAAAACGATCTTATAATAAGGGAGCCTGAATTATACTTTGATAGTATTCACCAAGAACTAAACAATTTTTTACGCGACACATTTTTGACTAATGCATTTGCAAACCCGTTGAATATTAAAAAAACATCAATTTGGCGTCCTGCAATTGAAGTTAGACAAAACAATAAAAATTATAAAGTTAAAGTCCAGCTTCCTGGAATTAAAAAAGATAATATATTCGTAGAATTAGACAATGATTTTATGACAATTACGGCTGAAATTCACGAAGAAAAGGAAGAAAAAGCCGAAGAAGAAAAAAATGAACGCTATCACACAAGTGAATTCAGATATGGAAAATATCAAAGAACTATTTCTTTTGATTCACCTATAAAAGTTGATGAAGCCGAAGCAAAATACGAAAACGGATTGCTTTGTATCACAATACCTAAACAAACAACAGAAACGACTACAAAAAGAAAATTAGAAATTCGTGAAAAATAAACCATTAAAAGTCGTTCTGAAGTATATGAGTCGAAGAATTCGAGAATTTTATCTGAGATATTCGACAAATTTGGAATAACATATAAATTCAACTTCGAACCTTAAAGCCGAGTTTTCCCGAGACAGTTACGGGTGATGCCGTCAATGTTACGGCCGCATATACCGGAATAATATGTGTAAAACAAATTAGCGGCGGGGTTCGGATAATCGAAATCGCACCGGTTAAAGATTTCGATTGAGAAAGGCACTGATAAAAGTTATCGGTGCCTTTTTAAGATATTTTATATATAACATCCTTTTACTTAAAGATTTTCCAGTAACGCAAGTTTCATATCGGTAAAGGATGGACTTTTATCGAACCATATTTCTTGCGCAGCAACGGCTTGCCATACAAGCATATCTATACCATTTATTGTTTTAAAGCCTAATTCCTCTGCAAGTTTCAGGAGAATCGTTTTTTTCGGATTATAGATTATATCATACACAACAGCCTCACTTGAAAGTGTTTTAAGAACTTCTTTTTCAATCGGTGTCATATCAGCTGATTTTCCCTGCATTCCGATTGGAGTAGTATTAACAAGAATATCATATTTTGACAAATCTCGTACTCTGTCAATCTGATGCACTTCAAATACTATCTGAGGAAATCTACGCCTCAAATATGCCATATAATCTATTGAGTTAGGAATACTTCTTGTATAAACTCCTATTTCCGAGATTCCTCTCTCTGATAAACCAAAAATCGCAGCACGACTGGCACCACCCGTTCCAAGAACGGCTGCTCTTTTTTTATTCAAATCTATACTGTCAGGAATTGCTCGGATAAAACCAATTACATCCGTATTGTATCCCTTCATTGTTTTGTCCGAAAGAATCTTAACTGTATTAATAGCTCCGGTAATGTCAGAGTATTTATCGAATTCATCTACAAAAAGAGCAAGCGGAACTTTATGCGGTATTGTTACATTAAACCCGTCATAATTTTCTCGTTTAAACATTTTTATTCTTTCGACAAGATTTTCAGGTTCCGTTTCTATTAACTCATATATTGCATCAGCGCCTATGCTTTTAAACCCGGCATTATGAATTACGGCAGACATTGAATGCCCCAGCGGATAACCTATTAATCCGAATTTCTTCATACTTTTAACTCCTTTATTTTATTTTATCAAAAATCTGTTAAAAAGGAAGCTAAAAATTTTTACCTGTTAATCAACAATCTTCTTTTTAATTGCAATATATGTTGCATGTGTTCGATTAGCAGCTTCTAATTTTTTCAAAATACTACTAACATGAGATTTTACTGTATCAACACTGATATACATTTCACTTGCAATCCTTCTGTTTTCTGCCCCTCGTGAAATATGCTTTAAAATTTCTTTCTCCATTTCGGTCAATCCTTTTTTAGAGATTTTTCTCATTTGATATTCCCCCATTTTTATAACCACCAAATACCACATTTATATTACGAATATCTTTTATATAATGTAAATAGATTAATAATATATCCGAATAAAATAAGAGAAAATTTAGTAAGCAAACTAAAAGAACAGCTTTAAGTAAAAGGGTTATATCACAAGAATTTTCACGTAATAGCCACAAACGTAAAAATATACACTTGTGGCTATTAACGTAACTTAGTCTTTATAATAAAAATTTGTAACAAAACTTTAGTATCATTCGATATTATGGGATTTGTCAGTTTCAATTTCTTTTTTAAAATGACATTTTACATTGGAACATTTCAGGTTTGCACCATTTTTAGTTACAACTTTTCCTAAAAGGGCACCACATTCAGGGCATGTCTCGCCCGTAGGTTCATTCCACATAACATAATCACATTCAGGATATTTGTTACAACCAAAGAAAACTGTTCCACGTTTGGATTTTCTCTCTACGATTTCGCCTTTACCGCATTTAGGACAGGTTACACCTGTAGAGCGTCTATACGGTTTGCGGTGTTTGCATTCTTCGTTTGTACATTCCATATATTTGCCGTAAGGACCTGTTTTGAATATCATATCCGAACCGCATTTTTCACATTTTTCCTGACAAACTTCTTCGTGTTTTACCGGACTATCATCTCCGAAACTTTCCTGCTCGGCAAGTGCGTCCATCGACATCATTGTTTTACAATCAGGATATCCTGAACAACCCAAGAATTGAGCTCCCTTGCGGCTTGTTCTGACAAGCATCGGTTTTCCGCAATTCGGACAATTAATTTTAGTTTCAATCCTAACCTTTTCGGCAGTCTGCATTACACTGTTTACCGTTTCCATAAAAGGTGCGTAAAACTCTTTAAGCACGTTGTTCCAGATAGCTTTTTTCTCAGCAATGGCATCGAGTTTACCCTCCATGCCTGCCGTGAATTTATAGTCCATAATTTCTTTAAATTGTGCACAAAGCTGTTTTGAAACGGTACGTCCGAGAAGAGTCGGGAAAAGAACTTTGTTTTTCTTTTCAACATACTTACGGGTCTGAATTACCGTGATAATTGTAGCATAAGTAGACGGACGACCGATACCGTGTTCTTCAAGAGCTTTAACAAGAGAAGCTTCGTTGTATCTTGGAGGCGGCTGGGTGAAGTGCTGTTTAGGTTCGACCTTGTTGCATTTAACCTTATCTCCTTGTTCTAAATCAGGGATTTTAGCTTCCGCTTCCTGTTCTTCTTCCTCTGCGTCGTTATAAACTTTTAAGAACCCGTCAAACGTAACCTTGCTTGTTCCGGCTTTCAGGGTATAATCACCTGCAGTAATTTCTATTGTTTTGTTCGCAACATCTGCAGGTGTCATTTGAGATGACATAAATTTTTCCCAGATAAGCTTGTATAATTTATACTGGTCATTATCAAGGTATTTCTTAATACTGTCAGGAGTCCTTTCAGGATATGAAGGACGAATAGCTTCGTGAGCATCCTGAACGTTTTGTTTACCTTTCACATATACATTCGGTTTTTCAGGATAATATTTTTCCCCGAAATTATCCAAAATATATGTTTTTGCCATTTCTTGAGCATCATCCGAAACCCTGACACTATCGGTTCTCATGTAGGTAATCAAACCGACAGGAGTACCGTCGATTTCCATACCTTCATATAACTTTTGAGCAACCTGCATTGTTTTTTGAACCCCGAACCCAAGCTTTGAACTCGCTGCCCTTTGCAAGGTTGAAGTAATAAACGGTGCTGTCGGTTTGCGTTTTGTTGACTTCTTGGTTACTTTTGTAACGTCAAAATCTGACGGATAATTTGTTAGGAAATCAACTATTTTTTGCGCTTCTTCTTTGTTTTTAATATTTTTGTCAACAGCTTTTCCTTTAATTTTTGAGAGTTCTGCCTCAAAAGTTTTGCTGTCTTTTTCTAAAATCGTATGGATTGACCAGTATTCCTGCGGAACGAAAGCTTCAATCTCGTCTTCTCTTTCGCAAATCATACGGAGTGCAACGGATTGAACACGACCCGCGGAAAGGTTTCTGTTACCGATTTGTTTCCATAAGACAGGGCTGAGCTTAAACCCTACGAGTTTATCAAGAATTTGTCTTGTCTGCTGGGCTTGCACCATATCCATATCAATTCCGCGCGGGTTTTCAACGGAATGCTTAACGGCTTTCGGTGTAATTTCGTTGAATACAATACGATAAATCTTTTCATCAGGCACTTTAAGCACCTGTCTTACGTGCCATGCAATAGCTTCTCCCTCACGGTCGGGGTCGGAAGCCAGATAAATTTTGTCGCTTTTTTTTGCAAGGTCATTTAATTTTGTGACAACTTTTTGTTTGCCCGGAATGATTTCAAATTTAGGTTCGAAATCGTGATTTACGTCAAACCCTAAATTATCTGTTGACGGGTCTTTCGCAGGTAAATTTCTAATATGTCCGAAACTCGCCTCTATCTGAAATGTATCTCCCAAAATCTTTTTAATTGTCTTCGATTTTGCAGGAGACTCGACTATTACTAATGCTTTCTCTTTTTTATTTGCTGTTGCCATATTTTTCCTTATCATTACCTGATTGTTTCAAGTTTAGCGTCATTGCGAGCGAAGCAATCCAGTTCTATATTATTGTATCATATAAATCTTTCCAATGTGGATTTATTGATTAAATTAATTGTATTTTTTGCTTTCTAGAACCGCCTTTTAATTGTTTTTCTCTTTCAATAGCGGATATAATTGTATCATATACCTCATAATAACCCAATTTGTCAATATTATATTTTCGTGTGAAGCCATCTGATAATTTATTTTTATGTTCATAAACTCTTTTTACAAGATTAGAAGTTACACCGGTATATAATGTTCCGTTTCGTTTATTAAATAGTATATAGATATATCCGTTCATAATTCTTTCTGGATTGCTTCGTCGTCTAAACCCCTCGCAATGACGTTATACTGCAGACGAGTATCTGTCACCGATAGTCTGCTTTATCAACCCCTTAAGCTCCATTGTTGTCAAGTTTATCAACAAATCATTTGTGTTAATTTTTGTAATAGAGCTTAATTCGTCAAACCCTTTTTCCTCAACCTCAAGAGCCTTTAAAATTTTTGCTTCATCTTCACTCAAGTCAGATATATCTATTTTTAATTGGTCGGCCGGTTTTATTTCCCAGTTCAAAGCTTCCAGAATATCGTTTGCGCAAGTCACAAGTGTTGCTCCGTTTTTAAGCAATTTATAAATTCCTTCTGTATTAGGATTAGAAATAAGTCCCGGAATACACATCAATTCTCTTCCTTGTTCAAGAGTCAAGTTTGCGGTAATCAAGGCACCGCTCCTGAGTGAAGCCTCCGCAACAAGAGTTCCGTACGAAAGCCCCGAAACAATTCTGTTACGCTGAGGAAATCTGAATTTGAGCGGTTCTAATGTCGGATAATATTCACTTATAACAAGGCCGCCGCCTTCTTCAAGTTCCTTGTAAAGCTGCTTGTTGCTTGCAGGATACGTGTAATCAAATCCGCTTGCGATTACTCCGATTGTTTTCAGATTATGTTTCAAAGCACTTTTATGGGCGGAAGTGTCTATTCCCGATGCTAATCCTGATACTATACAAATATCTGTACCTTGAAGTTCTGAAACTATCTTCTCTACGGCTTCTCTGGCATGAAAGCTTGATTTTCTTGAGCCGACAATTGCAAGTGTTTTATCAAAATTACAGACTTCAGGATTTCCTTTATAATAGAGGACCGCCGGTGGATTTGAAATCTCTTTTAAAAGTTTCGGATAATTAAGATTTTCGAAGGTAAAATATTTGATACCGCGTTCTAACACCAAATTGAACATCTTATCTAAATCAATATTTTTTCTTTTATCAATAAAAGCCTCAGCCTTTCTAACACTAAGTCCGTCTATTTGTGATAAATCAGACAAAGAAGCATTATAAGCCGTTTCGATGTCACCAAAATAGTTGTAAAGTCGTTGAATAAATGCACTGTCAATTTGTTCGATTGAAGACAGCGCTATCCAGTATTTATCCATTAGTTTTTTTCTTCTTAATTCTTTCTACCAGCGTTTTAATATTTTTAATTTCTTCTTCAGGCAATTCCATTTCCATATAATCTTCAAGATACTCTATTGCATCGTCATAGTCACCTCTTGCAAGAAATAGGATTGCAACTTTTTTGTAAGCCTGCTTAAATCCCATATCACGCGCAATGGTTTTTAGATAATTCGAAATGGCCTTATCAATCTCGTCATTCAATTCATAAGCCTGAGCAAGACTAAAATAGATATAAGGGTTATCTTCTTTAAACTCAAGAATATTTTCAAAATTTTCAATAGCCAAAGCATAGTTCCCCAATTCAAAATGAACTTTGCCTAAATCGTAATAAGCATCATAGTTTTCGGGCTGAACTTCAAGAATTTTTTCCAACTCATCAATTGCCAAATCGAGGCGGCAATCTTCCATATAAAATCTTGCAAGAAAATGAGCAATTACCATATTTTCAGGCATTTCGTACATCCCTTGCGAAAGAAGTTGAATTCCGTTTTCGTAATCTTTTTTTCTGTAATAAATATCTGCAAGGTTAACATAAACCTGCGGCAATTTTGGGTTCAGCTCGATAGATTTTAGAAAATTATCTTCCGCTTTTTCATCCTGCCCCAAGCTGTAGTAACACAGACCTATGTTATTATAAATTTCAGCTGTCGGGGTTTCTGTTTCGACTACGGAACTGAATGCGTCAATAGCTTTTTCGTATTCCCCTTGTTTGTATAGTTCAACAGCTTTTTCGATTTTATTAGTCATTTTGTGATAATCCTCTTATAAACCTAATGTCATGCCTGAACTTTCACTGCCTTCGTTTGAACCGATATTTTTAATAACTGTTCTGGTATTACCTTCAGCTTGGAAGTTCTTAGGAGCTAATTTCATCTTAATTTTATCTGCATAAATTGTCCTAACACCCTGAGTAATACTTGAACGACCTATAAAGTATACATCGTTTGGTTTACCTTCTCTATTAGGAAGAACGTTAATTTTAGGACCCTGAGCGTAATAATCTTCATACCAAACTCTGACATTCCCGCTTGCAGAAAATGTATTCTTATCTTGTGTAAATTCTTGAACATTGGATTTTAAGGTTAATTTTTTACCGTCATCACCTATATAGTTGGAAGTCGTATTACCTGTAGCAATGATAATTTTTGAAGAAGAATTGTAGAAAAATCTGTCTGCAAAAGAATCATTAGATGTTTGCTTAACCCTACCGTTGCCAATAAGTTCAAGAGTTTTTAAATCTCCGTTTTTATCAGTTTTAATGATAGCTTTATCCGAATAAGTTTCAAGATCTTTATATTTCATTGTAACACTGCCGTTTGCAGTCATAACCCCCGTTTTTGTATCATATTCCTGCACATCGGAGTTTATAACCACAACTGGAGTTTTTCCGTCAAATACAACAGATTGAGTGTCACCCTCTGCTCTTACAATTTTTGTAATAAGCGAAACTTTTAAGATGTTAGCTTTAACTTCACGTTTTTTATTTTTCTTAATTTCATACGCGTAAGGTTTGTCGTAAAATGTTGCGGTATCGAGATTTTGATTTTCATTCATATTTACATCGGCAGAATCCCCGACAACTTTTAAATCATCAACAGAAACTTTTACATCTCCCTTGAACTTAATTTTGTTATCGCTTTCAGAAAATGTTTGTGATTTGGACTCAATAACCAAATCAGACGCTTGCGCGATTATTCCCAATGAAAACATCGTTATAGCAATAGTTATCAATAATTTCTTCATTTTTTCTCCTTGCTATCATACATTTTTGATACAGCTTTTCCACTAATTTTAAATTTATCATAATCAGGACTAATTTCAACCGCATCAGCCGTTGCAAAAAACTCATTATTTCTTCTTATTTTAACATTACCGCTGGCATATACAGGACTATCACTGCCTGACCAAGTAACACGATCTGCCTCTAATGAGGTTCCGTCTTTTATTACAATATAAGTATCCTGATATAAAATAATTTGTTTTTTTGTTTCGTTATAAGTTCCTTTTGTAGATTTAAAACTCATAGAAACTTGATTTTCACTATCGTAAAAATTACCTATACAATTATCCAGCAAAGCCACGCCGTTACTACTATCATAAGCTCCTGTTTCACCGTATATTTCCCAGTATTTATGCTCATCTTTTGTTTCAGTCAGAATTATACCGTTAATCAGAGCCTCCTGACGATCTTTTTCATCAGACAACTGACTTCTGTTAAAGTTGTGGGTAATTATTCCAGCCGAAATAAACGCCCAAGCAAGAATACCGATAAGCGCTAAAGCCGCGGAAATATAAGCTTTCTTCTTTCTACTTAAATTTTCCCATTTCATAATTTAATATTAGCACAAAAAAAATACATAAAACATGATATGAGTATCTATCGCATAGTGCTTATGTCATTGCGAGGAGCAAGCGAGCAAAGTGCGGAGCTGCCAGCCGAAATGGTCAGCTGTCCGCAGGACTGGTTCGGGACTGGCACGGAGGCACGTTTTACGCGAGCTCAGCGATACAGGACGGGCAATCCAGCTAATTTTTAATCGTAAGCTTTTGAAAACAATTCGTAATGTTCATTTCTTTTCCTTTTGATTGCAAAGCAAAAGGAAAAGAAACAGAATCAAAGTTCACAACCGGCATCGATTGAGTGAAGCCATTTTGCAACGTTTCGAGCAAAGCTCTCAACGGCAAAAGAAGGCAAATGAAAACACGCAATTGTTTTCTTCGTCACCTACGGTGCCGATTTGATTGAATGGCTGTTCGTTTTACTCGCTGCGCTCGTAAAATCGGTATGGCTCACTATCACACTCACTCGGCATTTAACGGGTCTGCACGGCAAGGCTCAACGCCTTGACCGTTCCGCCCTCAGCTCGTTCACCCTTCGTGCACGTTCGCCTAATATTCTCTCCCTTACGGTCGATAACATGTTTTATGTTAATCTCTCTTTCCTGTTAGGATAGACAATTCATATCGCTTACCTCTTGCCTTATATTTTTTATAATGTAAAATTAGAACATATTGAATGAGGAAATTATGTCTAAATTAGAAATAACAGTTTGTATGGGTAGTTCCTGTTTTGCAAGAGGAAATGACCGAAATCTTGAATATATAGAAAACTATATGAAATATCACAATATGGAAGCTGATATTGACTTGGCAGGTCAAAGGTGTACCGGACAATGTGCAACCGGTCCAAATGTTATCATTAATGGCATAGAATACAACGAAGTTGATGAATATAAACTCAAAGAAATTCTTGATAAATTCAGAGAATCCAAATAGTTTCTTCTTGTAAAAACTTGTTTAATATGTTAACATTTGTATAGAAATGTTTTTTGTTGAAAAGGAGTTAAGAAAATGGATTCACATAATCCTGTTTATACATTGACAAATGAATGTCATGATTGTTACCGTTGTTTAAGGGAATGTCCGGTTAAAGCAATTAAAATAGAAGACGGACACGCAAGCGTTATTTCTGAGAAATGTATTGCATGCGGGAATTGTGTAAAAACTTGTCCTTCAAGTGCAAAACGAGTCAGAACAGATATAGACAGCGTAAAAAACCTGTTTCTTGCACAAAAAAAAGTTTTCGTTTCTCTTGCCCCTTCTTGGAGCGGAGTTTTTGATTATTCACCATACAAAATTATTTCTATTCTGAAAAAATTGGGATTTTACGAAGTTTCTGAAACAGCCCTTGGAGCACAAGAGGTTTCAATAGAAACTGCGAAAATGCTAAACTCAGCTGAGAAAGGTTTATTTATCTCAAGTGCGTGCCCTGTTATAGTAGATTTTATAAGACTTTACCATCCGGAATTTATTGATTGTATTACTCCGATTGGGTCGCCTGCAATGACCCATGCAAAGATGCTTAAAGATATGTACGGCGATAATATTGCAATAGTTTTTATCGGACCTTGCATTGGTAAAAAGAATGAAGTTGTATATTCAGGTTTATTTGATGTTGCTCTGACTTTTGAAGAATTAAAAATGTGGATTCATGACGAGATAGAAGATATTCCTGCCGTATTCGATAAGAGCAATCATTTTGTTCCTCATGAAGCAAACGAAGGTGCATTATATCCTATTGACGGCGGAATGAATGAAACGTTACGGAAGATAGGTATTAAAAAAGAAATTCAACTAATGGATATCTGCGGTTTAAATAATTTTGATAAAGCTTTAAGCAACCTAAAAACCGATAATTTTAATCAAGTTGTGTTTGTAGAAGCCTTATCCTGTGAAGGCGGATGTGTCGGAGGACCTTGTATTTCAACAGATAAAGGCGGCATTAGTATGGTTTCCAATATTCTGTCTAAAGTAGTTGAGCGTGATGCTATTCCTCAGGAGGCAGAAACTGTTGTTCCATACGAAATTAAATGCGGTAAAGTTGTAAACTCACAATACTCGCTTGAAGAAATTCTTAAATCGCTGAAAAGAATCGGTAAACATAGTGTTGATGATGAACTTAACTGCGGAGGGTGCGGATACGCAACTTGCCGTGATCTTGCAAAAGCACTACTTGACGGAGATGCCGAAACTTCAATGTGTGTGTCATATATGAGAAAAATTGCAATGAGGAAAGCTGCTGCCCTTGTAAGATGCATGCCTGCGGCTGTCGTAATGGCAGACAGAAATCTCAATATTCTTGAGGCTAACGACAGCTTTATGAGAATGTTCAGCGGAGATATGTACGATATATTCAAAGCTCGTCCGGATGGGATGGCAGGAGCTGCATTAGACAGAGTTCTTGATTTCTATGAACTGTTCAAAACCTGCTTAAATTCGGGGAAAGATTTGCATAAGGAACGTTATTCGGTAAAAGATCGTCTATATGATATAAGCATATTTACGATTGAGGATAACGAAATTGTCGGAGCTGTTATTACGGATGTTACACAGTCTGAAACTAACAGGGAAAAGATTGCTCAAAAAGCACACGAAGTAATTTCCAAAAATATTTCTATTGTACAGGAAATTGCCTGTCTGCTTGGAGAACACATGGTTGAAACAGAAACACTGTTAAGCTCAATTGCAAATGATTACGAAGATAAGGATAGCGAAGCTAAAGGATAATTAAATGTTCATTGATATAGATTGCAGCCAAATGAAAAAATATAATCAGAACGCTTTCGGAGATTATTTTGTTTCAAAAAGATATCCTGATGAAGCTCGTCTTGTTGCGGTTCTTTCTGACGGTTTGGGTAGCGGAATTAAAGCAAATATTTTATCTTGTATGACTGCTACAATGCTTCAAAAGTTTATATCTAATGACCAAATCCCAATCAGACAAGCTGCGGAAATCGTTATGAATTCTCTTCCTGTATGTCAGGTAAGACATATCAGCTATTCAACATTTTCTGCAATTGATTGTGATGATGACGGCAACGCAAAAATAGTTGAAGAAGGAAATCCTGATTTCATCTGGATTAGAGATGGCGAAGTCTTGGAACCGTCTTTTGAAATAATTCAATCAAAAACTTTCAAAAACCGTAAAATGAAAGTTTATAAAATAAAACTTAAACTCGGCGACAGACTTATTTTCTGCTCTGATGGCGTTACACAGTCCGGACTTGGCGGCGGAAGATTAAAGCTCGGACTCAGAAGAGAAGGACTTATAGTTCTTTTAAAAGAGAAACTGGCGGAAGAACCTGAAATTTCAAGTTCCGAACTTTCAAATTATATAGTTAATCAGGCAAGAAATATTGAAACCGACCGAAATCCGAAAGATGATATTTCTGCTTGTGTGTTATACTTCAGAGAACCACGTGAAGCACTTGTTTTTACCGGTCCTCCTTATCACCAGCAAAAAGATAGCGAATATGCAGAAATGCTAAAAAACTTTAAAGGTAAAAAAGCAATCAGTGGCGGAACTACTGCAAATTTAATATCAAGAGAATTGAATATCCCAATAAAGATGGATACCACAATCAGTGTAGGGAAATTACCCGGAATTTCATATATGGAAGGTATAGACCTTGTTACTGAGGGGATTTTGACTCTAACAAAAACTTTAGAATACTTAGAAAATGGGACCTTGGATATTGACAATGCGGCAGGAAAGTTGGTAAAATTTCTATTGGATAGTGATTGTATCAAGTTTCTTGTGGGTGCAAAACTAAATCAGGCTCATTACGACCCTGCTTTGCCTATTGAAATTGAAATTCGTAAGAATATTATCAAAAAAATGGCACAAGTTTTACAAGATAAGTATTTTAAAAAAGTTAATGTACAGTATATGTGAGGAAATTCCTCTATAAAGAAAGGTAAATCAATAATGGACAAAAAAATTAGTGTTAAAGTATGTTTAGGTACAACATGTTTTGTTATGGGTTCATCAAATCTTCAGGAATTGATTGAAACCGTTCCTGCAAAATATGGTGATAAAGTAGAAGTTTCAGGCGTTCCTTGTTTGGGTTTATGCTCAATTGATTGGGAATTTTCTAAAGCGCCTTACGTAAAAGTTGATGACGAAGTTATTAAAGAAGCAACTGTGGAAAAAGTTTTAAAAGCAATTAATGAAAAATTGAAATAACATTTGCTTAAAGAAGTAAGAAAAGGAAAATGATATGGCAATAAATACCCCGAGACAAACATCACATATTAGAAGAGAAATTTTAATAAGGTTGATTAAAGCATTTTATACCGATAATTTTGCAGAGAATGCTCGATTGATACCTTATCAAATGCGTCCGAAAGATTATGAAGCATCATACAGGTGCTGCGTATACAAAGAACGCGCAATTCTCAGGGACAGAACTATTGCAGGATTGGGGCTTTCTATTGAAGATACTGATGATAGTATTCACATGGCGGAACTTGCTGAAGAAGTTTTGAGCCGTAAAAAACCGGAAGAGCATCCGCTTACTGTTTTGCAGACAGCTTGTAAGGGTTGTGTTCCGTCAAGAATTTACGTTACAGATCTTTGTCAAGGCTGCGTTGCAAGACCTTGTGTAAACACTTGTAAATTTAGTGCAATTACCGTAAAAGATGGAAAGTCCGTTATCGACCCTTCAAAATGTAAGAATTGCGGTATGTGTGCCCAAGTTTGTCCTTATCAAGCCATTGCGAGAATTATTGTTCCTTGTGAAAATGCTTGTCCGGTAGGTGCTATTGCAAAAGACGAAAACGGGCATGCAAAAATTGATCCTGATAAATGTATTTCCTGCGGGAAATGTGTAAGTGCTTGCCCTTTTGGTGCGGTACATGAAAAAAGTCAAATTATTGATGTTCTAAAAAATGTTGCAACAGGCAAAAAAGTTATCGCAATGGTTGCCCCTGCTATGTTCGGACAATTGCCTTGCTCACCTCAGCAGTTGAAAACTGCTATCAAAAAACTCGGATTTTCTGAAGTTTATGAAGTTGCTCAAGGTGCTGATATCACTACGACAACAGAAGCTGCTGAATTTGAAGAAAGACTTATTAACGGTGCAGAATTTATGACTACTTCTTGTTGTGCCGGATATAACGAACTTGTTGAGAAACATATTCCTGATATGAAACCATTCCGTTCAGATACAAAAACTCCGCTTTACTATACTGCGGAAATTGTAAAAAAAGAACATCCTGACGCAATCACTGTATTTTTCAGCCCTTGTGTTGCAAAAAGACGCGAAGCTCTGAAAAACGATAACGTAAATTATGTTCTTAACTACGAAGAAGTTGGTGCTTGGTTTATCGCACTTGGAGTTAAGGTTGAATGTTGTGACGTAGAAGCGTTTAAAACCGAAGCTTCTGCCGAATCAAGAAACTATGCGGTAACTGGCGGAGTTGCAAAGGCTGTGAAAGCAATGCTTCCTGAAGAAATTCCTGCATATCCTGTAATCATTGACGGATTAAATAAACAAAATATCCGCGATTTGAAAAAATATGCAAAAAACGGGGTTTGTGAACTTGGGAATTTGATAGAGGTAATGGCGTGTACGGGAGGTTGTCTTGGCGGTAACGGCACAGTTAATGCTTATAAGCCGGCCCTTAAACAACTCTCAAATTATGTTAGTGAAAGTAAATCGTTAAAAGAAACCGAAGAACACGTTTAAAGATAAAAATTTAATAAAAGAGTCTAATCTTGCAAGGTTAGACTCTTTTATTTTTAAATACTTGTTTTTTAGGTCCGTTCGGACTATGATGTTTTTCAGGTTAATATTGGATGGGATGAAAATGGCTGTAGAAATATTGGAACAAAATATTATCAGTTATGTAAAAGATACTAATTTGCAGCATATTGCAATAATAATGGATGGAAATCGTCGTTGGGCCAAAGAAAGAAATCTTCCTTCAGCATTCGGACATAAAAAAGGTGTTGATGCGCTCAAAAAAGTTTTGCGCGCTTGTGATGATTTCGGAGTAAAGTATTTGACAGTTTACGCTTTTTCAACCGAAAATTGGAATCGAAAACAGGAAGAAGTTGATTTTTTAATGGATTTGCTTGGACAAACTCTTAAAAATGAACTGAAAGAGATGCATGAAAACGGCGTTGTAATAAATTTCATCGGAGATTTAACAAAATTAAACCCTAAATTACAAGAAATTCTTGCCGAAGCAGTTGATGTCACCAAAAACAATAGCGGTGTTCATTTACAAATAGCATTTAACTATGGTGCACGAGATGAACTTGTTCATGCTGTTAAAAATATTGCAAATAACGTAAAAAACGGAAATATTCAGGTCGAAAATATTAATGAAAATCTTATATCTGAGTTTTTATACACCGGTTCAATTCCTGATCCGGATCTCCTTATCAGAACAGGCGGCGAAATGAGAGTATCAAATTATTTGTTATGGCAAATTGCTTATGCTGAATTTTTTGTTACAAAAATGCTATGGCCTGATTTTGATAAGGATGCTTTGGCAGAAGCAATAGAAGATTTTCACAGCCGTCAAAGACGTTACGGAAAATAGGAGACAATACTTTTGAAAATAGTTTTTGCAACCTCAAATGCACATAAACTAAAAGAATTAAATGAAATTTCAAGGGTGTACGGTATGGAGAATATTGAATTCGTTCTGCCGCCTGACGGTTTTGATCCGATAGAAAATGGAAAAACTTTTGCAGAAAATTCTTTAATTAAAGCCCGTGAAGCAGCAAAATTAACAGGCTTGACTTCACTTGCAGATGATTCGGGATTGTGCGTGGAATGTTTAAATGGCGAACCGGGGATTTATTCGGCAAGATACGCAGATACTCCGCAAGCTAGAATTGATAAGTTGTTAAATGCCGTTAAACCTTTCCAAAACAGGAAAGCTAAATTTGTGTGTTCGATGACACTTGTTAATAAAAACGGTGAAATTTTGTTTGCAGACTATGGTGAATGCCTCGGAAAAATCGCAGAAGAACAAGCCGGTAATGGAGGTTTTGGATATGACCCTATATTTTTGGTTGACGAAAAAAACGGCTTAACCATGGCTGAATTGTCAGACTTTGAAAAAAACGAAATTTCTCATCGCGGAAATGCACTTAGAAAAGTATTAGCATTTGTATCATCAGAATTATTGTAAATAAATTTATGCCTTATTGGGTAATTTATTCTTTGTTATTTTGATAGTTATATAGAACTGCAATAATCAAAATATCAAGGAGGATTACATGGGCAATTCCGTTTTATGCGAAAATGAAACAGATAACAAAAACTTCGGATTTATTGTTAATTCAAAATTTATAAAAAATTTACGCGGAAATGTCTCAGAACCTGAAGAAAATATTATAGAAACTATTTATCGTCACGATGGTACTACTGTAGAGAAAGTTGTTGAATATAATCCTAAAAATCGAATGATTGTAAAAATTACTTATCATGATTACTTTAATGATAAAAAAATCAAATCGGTTGAAGATTTTGACAGCGAAACAGGTTTGAAAATACGTGTCACAAGCTATACATTATTTAAATCAATAACAGACTATGATATCAAAACAGGACGCAAAATCAAAACAACAAACTTTGATATAAAAAATCCTTCAAAAAAGACGTCCGTTTACAATTTTGATATTGAAACAGAAAAAATTAATCGTATTACTGTTTTTAGGGCTGACGGAAATTCAGTGAGCATGGTGAAAGAATTAAACCCGTCAACAGGTATGATTGTTCGCTCAATTTATTACAAAAAAGACTCTACGGCAATAAGTTCCGTTTCTAAATACGATTTTCAAGGTGACAAAACTATTAAAACGACATTTTATTACAATACACCCATATATTTTACAAACACATCAACTTTTGATAAAAAAATAGCTGCAGATATTTTGAATAATAGGGTTCTCGACGGTTCTGATAAAAAACGAATGACCAGATTAATTGACAACTTGTATAAAAACAAATTAAGTTTTACGTCATTATCTGTATAATTTTCAAAAAATCACTTGCATAACTGTTACAAAAGTAGTATAATAATTATGTAGGATAGGAGTGTGTAAGATGATAAGTTTAAATTCAAGTTTCGGCAATTTGTATGCTAATGCTCAAAATCAACAAAAACAAGCATTAATAAATAAAAATTACAACGAAATATATTCACATGAACTTGCACATAAAACGGCAGGAGGAAATCTTGCAGGCTCTATTGTTATTGAAAGAAATTCTGACGGTATTCCTGTCGGAGGGCATGTTGCAATTAAAATGCCTACACTTGATAAAAACAATCCACAAAAAACGATTGACGATGCAAATACTGTAATACGTTCTGCAATGGCACCATCTGATCCTTCCTCTCAAGATTACAAGGTTGCAAATCAGGCAAGAATTATTAAGCAGCAGGCTGTTCAGTTAAAAAATAACAATCCAAACCCGGGTAAAAAATTGGATATTCAAGCTTAAATTTTTCTTATTATTACAAGGTTTCTTGTATGATTTTCTTCAAGGGGCAAATCATATTCTATAATGTCTGTAATTGTTGCATTGTATTTTTTTAGGATTTTTTTTGCAGCTTCAATTTCGTCCTGAACTTTAACGGATTTATACGCAATAAAAAACCCGCATTTTTTTAATCTGGGAATAGCATACGGTATAAGCTTTTCCATTGATGCTACAGCTCGCGACGTTACAAACTCAAACGTTGAATCTACGTTTTCAACCCTGTCACATACCGTAGAAAGATTTGTAATGTTTAAGGCAGCTTTTATTTCATCAATTGCATTAATTTTCTTCCTTATACTATCAAGAGCCGTAACTTTAAGGTTTGGATATTTGATTGCGACCGGAACTGAAGGAAAGCCACCGCCGGTTCCGAAGTCAAGAAGCGATTTGTCGGCAGGATTAATATTATATTTTTCAAAAAATTGTTCGATGGCAATACTATCAAAAATATGTTTTTCCCATAAAAATTTTTCATCATTCTTTGAAATAAGATTAAGCTTAGAATTTTGCTCTAAAAATATTTTCGTATATTGTTCAAATAATTGCCTATCCATTTGTAATCTCTTTTTCTAATTTCATAAATTCATCTTCGCCGAACCGAACTTTCAAATCCTGAATTCTCCTGAGAATTTTGTTATAATTATCCGGAGATTTACTTTCGTCGGTATTCTTTAACGCTTTATTGTATGCTGACAATGCTGTTTTATAATCTTTATTCAATATTGCAAAGTCGCCTAGTTCTATATTAGAAACCATAATGTAATATGGCTCGTCAATACGAATCGCAGTTTGTACCGCAAGGTTCAGATACTCTGCTGCAGATTGCGGATCTTTTCGCTTGTTAAGTTCAAATAATTTTGTTGATGAAATATATATGCCGTTTAGGTTTTTATTTTCCTCATCAAATTTTAAACTTTCCTTGTAATATTTAGCAGCAAGCTCTTTTGCACCCGTATCTTCATATATCATAGCAAGATTTGTCAGGGCAGAGGATATGTATGGGTTATCTTTTGAAATATCACGACATCTTTTATATAATTTTATTGCGGTTTCTGTTTCATCTAAATCATCACATATTGCTGCAAATTTAAAATATAACTCAGCAAGCAGTTTTTTGTCAGTTGCAGGTTCAATTAACTCAAATGCTTTCTTGTAATTCATATAATTTGATTTAATATCATCATTATTCAACCCTGCAAGAGCAACATGAGCTCTAATTTTGATATCATTTGAAATATTTTCTTTTGTCGCAACAACATCGTTTAATGTAAGTTTTGCTTTGTCATGCTTATATGTGATATAGAAGATATTTGCTATTTTCAAACGGATTTCGTTAACTTTTTCATAATCACCTGCTTTTGTAAAATAATCAAATGCCAGATCGTAGTATTTTAAAGCACTATACCAGTCAGATAATTGCTCATAACATTTCGCCATTTTAGGATAAATTCTTGATACCATTAATGGGAAGTTATCATCTTCTTTCAACGTGAGAGCCATTTGATAAAATGCCAGAGCTTTTTTAAAATTAAAAATTTTCTCTTCTTTGTTTGCGCAGTTCATTATTTCCATGAGAGGAAGTTTTGTTTCTTCAGGAGTTAAAACTTTGTTGGAATAATCAATAAATTTATTTATAGAATTTGCAATACCGGTCATAATTGTATTTTCAGTTTCTTCAGATTCAAAAATAAAAGATATATTTTTGATTTGTTCTTCTTTTGTCTGAGGCTGTTCCAAAATAGGTTTTGGCAGTTCATCTGTTTTTGGAATATCATAATTACAATTTGAATCCGCAGAATATTCTATTGATTCAACAACGACTGATTCCATCGGCTTAAACTGAGGTTTTTTCGGGATGAACATTGTATGATACTCAATTTCCGAGCGCATAGTTTGACGGGAAATTAACAAATCTCTCTCAAAGGGTTTTAAAGGCAGCTGAGTAGAATATAAGTCAACGCATGCTTTATGTAATTTTACCGCAACATTTTCCGGAATAGAATTCATGGAAATTTCTTTAAAGTAATCTTGAAGGTAAATCATATCCTTTTCTTTATCAAGGAGTAAATTATCTAAAAAGAAATCAATCTTTTCTCTGTCGAAAAGATTAATTGTTTTTAAAAGTTTTACACTTATCGGATGACGTAATACCGTTAAAAGACGAAACAAATGACCACTTACAGGATCAACAAAAGCAAGAGCTTCTCTTAAAATAAAATCATTGTATGATAGAAAGCTCTTTGTGAAACCATCTAAAAAATTTATCAAGGAGAGCTTATGAGCATTAATAATTTTAGCAGAAAGCTGCGTGTATAAATAATACCCCCTTGTATATTTATATAATTCGTCAGAAACAGGACCAATCATTTTTATATTTTCAGAACGAAGATATTTTTCAAACAACCCTTTTTCCAGCGCAAGAACAGTCGTCCGTTCAAACTCGATTTTGTCAATAAAATCTTCATAGTCAAATGTTCTTGCAATTAAAATTGTTTTAATATTTTTTTTTGCAGCCAAATGAAAAATAAAATTTAAAATTTCATTTTTATTATTTTTTAGCACACTTTCAAAAGAATTAAGAACAATAACAACAGGAAGCGAAATACTATCAAAATATGAAGCTATCTTCTGTGTAAAATTTTCACTTCTTACTTTAGGCGGTTGAATAATTTCTTTCATTGTCAGCTCTTTAAAATCCTCAAAGAATGAAAGTAAAATATCGTCCAAAATAGTAGTTTCAAAGCAATTATATTCAAGAATTATTGAATTTTGAGAAAGAAATTTAAGCGAATGCTCGACAATTTGTATTTTCCCGGTTCCCATAAAACCGTTAAGGAGCATTAACGGGATTTTGCTTTGATAAAAATTATAAATTTTCTCCAGCTGCTTCTTGTTATTATCAAGTAAAAACTGATTAACACCGCTTAATTCGGTTTTTGTTAAATTTTTAAGGTCAAACGTCCCATCAACAAACAGTAATTCCATATCGTAATATTAACCGATTTGCAAATATTTTGCAAATCATAATTTAACAAATTTGCCAATTTAAATATTTTTATAGTAGAATAAAGATAGTGATACAAGGGGAATTTATGGAATTTTTTAGAAAACACCAAAAAGCAATTATTTTGTTGATAGCAATTACATTTATTGCATGGACAGTGGGCTTAATGATGCTGCCTCTTGTTTTTGGATAGGTAAACAGTGGATATTTGCAGAATTGTAAGAAAAATTTCTATATTTGCATTGATGGCGCTTGTTTTATTTTTAGGCACACCGCAATCGGTTCAATGCGCAAATAATACTAATATCAAACAAAAACTTCATAACAATCAAGTCAAAATGCAATCGACAAGAGAGAAAATTCACACACTGAAAATTAAAGAGCAGCAAGAAAAAAATAAGTTGGTAAAAAATCAGCGAAAACTTGAAACAACCACATCTAATTTACAAGCGTCAAAGCAAAAATATCACTCATTGGATGCAAAACTTCAGGATATGGAAAGAAAATATGCAGACGCAAATCGTGAGTTTAACAACACTGATGCATTGATTAAAAACCGTATTCGTCAGGTATACAAAACTCAACGCACCAGTATGTTTGATTTGATTTTTAAAGCAAAAGATCTTAATGCAATGCTCGACACCATATACTTTGAAAGAATAATCATAAAAAATGATTATAAAAATATGATTACGCTCAAAAATCGCGCTGCAAAACTTGCAAAAATGAAATCTGACATTGAAACTCAGAAACAAAATATAGCAATGCAAAGAAGAAATCTGGAAAGTGAAGAACGTTCTTATCAGCGAGCTATTGCTCAAAATAAGAATATGATTAATAAATTAAAAACCGATAGGGCAGCATACGAACGGTCAGAGAGAGAACTTGCGAAACAATCAGAGAGCTTGCAATCTATGTTAAGCGGATACAGTAACTCCACAGTTAGAGTAACTTCTACCGGATTCATAAAACCTATTGGGGGCAGAATAACATCTCCTTTTGGCTGGAGAACTCACCCGATATTTAAGAGTCGTACTTTCCACTCAGGCGTTGATATAGGAGGTCCAAATTATGGGAATATTCAGGCCTCAAACTCGGGTAAAGTTATTTACACCGGTTGGTACGGCGGCTATGGAAAAGTGGTAATTATAGACCATGGGTTGGTAAATAACCACCCAACAACTACTTTGTATGCTCACATGTCGACCATTCTTGTTAAAAACGGGCAGAATGTTAATAAAGGTCAAGTTATCGGAAAAGAGGGAACTACAGGATACAGTACCGGACCACACTGCCACTTTGAAGTAAGAATAAATGGTAAACCTAATAATCCGTTGAATTATATTTAGATAAGGAATAAATATTGAAAAAGTTAGCTTTAATATCTTTAATATCAGTTTTGCTGCTTAGCGGGACCGCAAATGCAGACGTAATTCATGATAACAGTTTTTATGAAGAGAATGAATTGGAAGCTGCTCAAGGAGAGTTTTTTGAAAATGGCACATTGCATGCTCCGGAAATAAATATTCCGGATACCACTAATCTTGAACATTCAAATAATAATTTTGATGATTTTGCTTTCGGAGGTATTATTGGCGGTGGTGATGGTCCAAAAACTAAAGGGACTCCGCTGTTTAAAAAATATCGTATAAAAATCACTAATTATTACAGAACTAAAGCATACGAAGAGTCACAAAAAATTTTAAAAGAAGAAGAAGAATATAAAAAACAACTTCAGGAAATTCAAGCTCAATATAAAACTTCTGCTATGGATGAAGAAGAACTTGAAGAACTGATTAATCGTAATTTGAAAAAAGTTTATAAATCTGAACGTGAAAATGAAGTAAAAGTATCAGTATTTGAAAAGGTCAAAAATAAATTAAAACATAATGAAAAAACATCCTTAGAAGAAAAGAAAGAAACCGCTGAAACTATAGAAGAACCACAAGAGGGACAACTTGGGCTTTCCGGCGGAGTTAAAGAAGTTGTTGCTCAAAAGGATATTATTCTTGACTGCGACAAAATGGTTTTTGATGAAGCAACAGCCGATTTAGAAGCAACAGGACACCCTGTACTTTCTTTTCCGCCGCAAGGTGTGACTATCAAAGCGGACAAACTCGTGTATAATACCGTTAGCAATATTATAAAAGCATTCGGTAATGTAGAAATTATTAAAGACGGCTCTTCAATTTTCGGTGATTATATACAGATTAACATGAACGACGAAACTGCTATTGTAACAAACATGAACACTTCAAAAATGAACATGGAAATTAATGCCAAAACAGTTTCAGCGGAAGAAGATTCTATTATTCTTGAGGACGGCACTATGAGAGGTGATAAGCACTATATGCTTACACTAAGATCACGTATGTTTGGACCACATCTTGAAGGTATGATAGTTAAGGATGAAGACCGTTCAGCAATATCAACAGAAGAAGGATTAAAAGTCAGAGTTAAAACTGAAGAAATATACGTAACTGCAAAAAAAGATCACGATATTGTAAAAGTAAAAAATGCAGATATATATTATCAAGATAATCATCTTTTCAGACTTGGCTCATTTGTCGCACATACAAATAAAAATCACGAATATTTCGAGGCAAATTATCCTGAGTTAGGTTCAAAACCAAGAATAGGAATGTTTTTAGGTCCGGGTTTTGTATTTGATTCTCCGATAGGCAACGGCTCACTTAAGTTCGTTCCATTTTTAAACTATAAAAATAAACTTGGCGTCGGTGCAGGATTGAAATACCGCAGCGGTACTAACTTTACTGAAGCATATTACGGCTCCGCTGCTGATATTTTTATGTTAAAAGGAAGACAGTTCCTTGATGATAGATTGTATTTACAATATGGTATAAATTCATATCTTGAAGATTGGTTTATGGGCAGCGGAATGTCAAAATACCAATTAGAAGCAATATATAGAGATGCTGTCACCATACCAAATACACTCGGGCAAGGAAAATCTGCAAGATACCGTCAAAGAATTTCTGCAGGCTACGTACAAGAAAGCGATTACAACAGAAGAAATGAACGTATTCGTTCTAATAAAATCGGAACAACCCGATTTAAATATATGGCAGAATTGAGTCAAGGCTTGTATAGCTATACAAATGAAGAAAAACTAATAAAAGGCAATTTGAGCTGGGTATTTCAAGGAAGTGCTGCATTATACGGTACAGGTGATACGCAGTTTATCGGAAGAACCGGACCGTTATTGCATACACAATATAAATATTGGATGCAGGATTTGGGATATTTTATCTCAACATTTGATAATCATACTCCCATTCCAAGATTTGACACATACCGTTATGGCAAATCAAATCTTTATGCGAGAGAATATTTACGCTTGAATAAATATCTGACACTATCATGGTTATTATCAGCTAATTTAACAAATGATTCTCCAAATCATAAGACTTTACAAGAAAACGGATTCTATTTTGCAATAGGACCTGATGATTTAAAATTAATGCTTGGATATGATTTTATCCGTGAACAAACAGTATTCCTGTTTACGACAAACCTTGATATGAAAGGTACTCAGGTTGATTATAAAAAAATGGTAATTAAAAACCCTGAAAGACTTTCTCGTGATGAATCAGAGAAAATTGAACTTGTAAACTATGACAAACCAAAAGCAAACAAAGTAAAAAGAACGTATGCACAGGTAATTAATATAGAAGATCCAGACAGAGAACAAATACAATGAAAACAATAAGAGACATCAAACAAGAGATAATTAAATACGGAAAACTTGCGGAAGATAAAAATCTAACTCCCGGAGTTTCCGGTAACATATCTGCAAGATTTGGTGATAAAATTATTATTACGTCTTCGGGTTCTGCAAACGGATATTTAAGTGAAGATGATTTTGCTGTAATTGATTTTAACGGAAATGTTACAGAAGGAGATAAAAAACCTTCCAGTGAAAAGCTTTTGCACTGTGAATTTTATAAAAAAAGAAGTGATATAAATTATATTATCCACATGCATAGCCCTTATTTAAGCTCATTTGCCTCTGCAGGTATTGCTTTAGATGAGCCGATTATGGCAGAAAACGTATTTTATTTTGGACAAATACCGCTTGCAGAATATGGTTTGCCGTCATCAAATGACTTGGTAACAAAAACAGCAAAATATTTTGAAGAGTATAATGCAGTATTAATGGCCAACCACGGATTTATTGTCGGAGACAAAACCATTCAAGATGCGTTTTTAAAACTTACTCTTGCAGAGTCATATGCTCAAGTTGTTTTAAATACCAAAATACTTGGCGGAGCAAAAATATTAAACAAAGAACAAGTAAAAGAAATTTATGCATTAAGAAAAAAATTATAGGAAAGAGGAAATAAAGTGTCAATAGAGTTGGAACATAAACAAGGATTAATAGCAGGAGACGGAACTTTACCGGTTAAGATGGCTCAATATGCCAAAGAAAACGGTTTTGATGTAGTTTGTATTTCGTTATCAAATGACAATCTTTCTCAGCTAAAAAAATATTGTGCAAAAGTATATTCTTGTCATCCCGGCGAAGTTAACAAAATTGAAAAAATCCTTAAGGATGAAGAAATTAAACAAGCAACTTTTTTGGGGAAAGTTAATAAAAGAGTTCTGCTTAAATTGTATAAATTTGATTCTCGCGCAATTGAAATTTTAAAAACTGTGAAAAGATTAAATGATGATGAAGTTATGCTGCTTATTGTCAGAGAATTTGAGAAAATAGGTATAAATGTTCTTGATCAAACAATATTTATCAAAAATTTAATGATACCGGCAGGTGTTCTTGGCAAACATAAACCCACCGAAGCACAAATGGAAGATGTGAACTACGGGTTCTGGCTTGCAAAAGAAATGGGTAAAGTTGATGTTGGGCAATCCGTTGTAATCAAGGGTAAAATGGCAATGGCAGTTGAAGCCATTGAAGGTACGGATATGTGTATTAAACGCGGAGCAAAACTTGCACGTCGCCGTGACGCATCCGTCATAAAAGTAGCAAAGCCAAAGCAAGATAAACGTTTTGATATTCCTGCTGTTGGTTTGAGAACCTTAAAAACAATGCGACGCTACGGTGCAAATTTACTTGCGGTAGAAGCAAATGAAACAATTATTGTAGATCAGGAAAAAGTTATTAAATACGCAGATGACCATAACATTGTAATCATGGCCGTATAGGGAATATTATGAAAAAAATATTTATAATTACAGGTGAATATTCAGGTGATATCCATGCAGGATGCGTAGTCAAATCTTTACAAGAAAAATATTCCGACCTGCAAATAGAAGGTATTGGAGGAGAAAATCTTCGTAGCCTCGGAGTGAAACTATTTTCTGATCAGAAAAAAATGGGAGCAATGGGATTAACTCCAAAAATTTTAATTGATCATATTTCTTTGGGCAAAAGAGTTGTTGATTATATTACGAAAGATTTTAAACCTGATTTAGTACTTTTAATAGATTACGGTGCTTTTAACTTAAATATTTCAAAGTTTCTCAAGCGTGCAGGAATTAAAGTTTTTTATTATATACCGCCGCAAGTTTGGGCAAGTAGAAAATGGCGCATAAATACAATTAAAAAAAATATTGATAAGGTTTTATGTATATTTCCCTTTGAAAAAGAATTATATGAAAATCTTGGCATAAAAACGCATTATTGTGGACATCCTCTTGTTTCTCAACTGCCACCAAGAGCTAATCGTACAGAATTTTTCAAAAAACACGGATTAGATCCTGAACGCAAATTAGTTTCGGTATTTCCGGGTTCAAGAAAGTTTGAACTTAACCATCTCGCAAAATTATTTATTAAATCAGCAGAAAATTTGCAACGGAAGCATCCTGAACTGCAATTCTGCATATCTCATGCCCCAAATCTTTCAGATGAAGACTATAATAAATACTTTAAAAATACCGATTTTAAAATTATAAAAGGTGAAAATCAGGCATTGTTAAGCGTATCGGATGCTTTAATTCTTGCATCCGGAACCGTTGCACTTGAAGCATCACTATACCAAACCCCAATGATTATAGCGTATCGCGGACCTGTTCTGTTTTACCTTATATATTTGCTTGTAAGATGTCTGAATATGGTCTGTCTTGCTAATATCATTAGTGGGAAATTTATTGTCCCTGAACTTCTGGAATTTAATGCAACAGTACAATCTATCTCATACAACATTGAGAAATTACTTTATGATAAACAAGCAAGGGAAGAACAAATTTCGGAATTATCAAACGTAAAAGAGATGCTTTCAAATAAAGTTTCGTCTGAAGAAGTTGCAAAAGTAATTGCAGAAGAATTTAAATTAAAACAGTTATAATTGAATTGTTCTAAAAATCGTATAATATCTGTAATCACCCCAATATATAACTATAGATACAAAATTATTGTCTAAATCTGTTGTTTCTAAAAACGTTTTCGGTGTAGGCTGGCGTTTTGCGCTCGGCATAACTTTTCCCATTACGTCAAGCATTTTAAGATGAATTTTTTGAGACGGTGCAAGTTTTGCTTGAGGGAGATTATCATCATAAAACATAACAGGTACAATTTCACGTTCATATACCGGTACGATGTACTTAACTTTTCCTGCTTCCTTGAAGAGCATATACCAGCTGCCCTTATGTTCTCTAGGTGTAAGCAGATAATAACCTGGTTCAATTGTAATTGTTTTAAAATATAAAGGACTCGTAAGTCTAAACAGCGGATATGGTGACCAAGTAGAATTTTGAGTATCATAATATTCTTCAGGGTCAATATCATGTATAAATTTTAATGATGGAGCTTCTAAATCACGATAGATTTGCTGATAATCTACATCTTTTGCAAATCCGGCAAGTCCTGATATTAATAGACTTAAAATTAGTATCCATCTTCTCATAAAACTATTTTAATAATTATTTGTCAAAAATCAATCCGTTGAATAAATGAATACAAATACACATAAAATATGTTACACATATATGTTTTATGTAAAACAATTGAATTTATAATGTTGTTGATGTAATATTTTCACAGAGAGTAAATTAAAGAGCAAAAGGAGACGCTTTAAAATGAAAAAAGAATTAATATTTTTAGGACCACCGGCTTGTGGTAAAGGAACTCAGACTGCGAGATTATCAGAATATCTTAATTTTCCTCATGTTGATACAGGTTCACTTTTAAGAGCAGAAATTAAAGGGGAAACAGAAGCCGGAAAAGAAGCTAAAGCTTATATTGATAAAGGTCAACTTGTTCCTGTAGAACTTGTTACAAGAATTATAAAAAACAGATTAGCTCAAGATGATTGCAAAAACGGTTATATTCTTGACGGATTTCCAAGAAGTGTCGAACAAGCAGAAGAATTGGAAAAAATGAACGCTGAAATCGACAAAGATACGGAAGCTTCTTTCAAAGCAGTTTATTTTGATATTGATACAAGCGTTCTTGTGGAAAGAATTGTTAATCGTCGTTCTTGCCCTAAATGTGGAGAAATTTATAACTTGGCATTCAAAGCTCCAAAAGAAGAAGGTATTTGCGATAAATGCGGAGAAGCACTAACTCAAAGAAAAGATGATACAAGAGAAGTTGCTCAATCAAGGTTTGATACATACTTTAATGAAACTGCTCCGTTGATTGATTACTATAAAAATAAAGGAGTTCTAAAAACTATCGACGCTAACGGTGAAATTTCCGAAGTATGGGAAAGATTATTGAAGGTAGTAAATGATTAAACGAAAATCACGCGAAGAAATTAAGCTAATGCGCCATGCAGGTCATATTGTAGCGTTAGTACATCAGGAAATGAGAAAAGTTGTTGAACCCGGTATAAGTACAAAAGAACTTGATAATATCGCAATGAAGATTATCAAAGAAAATCGTGCGGTTCCAACATTTTTGGGATATAGCGGATTTCCGGCATGTATTTGTACCTCAATTAATGAACAGGTTGTACACGGGATTCCGTCTGAGAAAATTACCGTAAAAGACGGTGATATCATAAGCATTGATGTTGGCGCAACATACAGAGGACTCGTAGGTGACAGTGCTTGGTCTTATGCTGTCGGAAATGTCAGTGATGACATTAAAAGGTTAATGCAGGCTACAGAAGAATCACTCTATGCCGGTATTGAACAAATGCGTCCGGGCAATATTCTTGATGATATTTCCGGAGCTATTGAAGATGTTGCAGTAAGATACGGCTACGGAATAGTCAGACAATACGGCGGACACGGTGTCGGACATACAATGCATGAAGAACCTTTTCTGTACAACTACAGAGTCGGGGACAAAACACTTATTAAATCTGGTTACGCAATTGCGATTGAACCTATGTTAAATATAGGTGGTGACGAGGTTTCTGTAGGAGCTGACGACTGGACAGTAAGTACAATTGATAAAAAACCGTCTGCGCACTTCGAACATACTGTTGTTGCAACCGATGACGGACCTCAAATTATGACCAAATTAATGGAATAACAAATTGATTGCGCCGAATAACATTAGTTTTCGGCGCTTTAATATAAAAAGCTACAAATCCTATCGGAGAAAACTAATATGAAATATTACATCGGACTATCATTAAGCTCAGGTTCAAGTATGGACTCAGGGGTAGCCGTGATGGAAGAAAACGGAGATTTTATTCTCGTCGATAAGCTGTATAAAATGAATGACATAATTTTCTTTTTTGAAAATTTTTCATCACTAAAAGATTCTGAAATCTGTGCGTCTTTGGCATGGGACAAAACAATGCTTAACGGCAAATGGCGTGTGTTGTCAAAACCATATCAAATGGTTGCAACAAACCCTAATATTCCAAATCAGGATAACTGGACTCAGCGTTATACAACACGGGGAAGTGAATTTTTTCGCTCGCTAATAGAAAAAGGAATTCCGGTTAATCGTTTTGAAACCTATTTGACACGTCAGAGTATGCACCTTAACTCCTGCTTTTTAGAACGCTCACCTGCGGACTGCAAATTTTTACAACAAGTTTTAACTAACGAATGGGGTATTGACCTTCCTACAAACATGATGCCTATGTCACAACTGGAAGCTATGGTAGGCGCGTTGCTTGCAAGAGAAAACTCAAAGAACCCTGAAAATATTAAGCAGGTCGCAGAATTTAAAGGGCAAAAAGTTATTGATGTGATTAAAAATCCCAACTTAGCAGCAATATAATCAAAAAGATAACTTATTTTGAAAGATTTTTAACTCCTGATTTGTATTCAATCAAACATTTAGCAAGTTGATCAGGACAGCTTGTAGGTTTTGCTCCGCATTGAATTCCCTGTAATCTTTCAATTACGTCCTCAACTCTCATACCTTTAATCAGGTGTTTAATACCTTGCAAATTTCCGTTACATCCCCCAAGAAAATCGGCATCTTCAATAATACCGTTGTTAATTTTTACCTGCATCACTTTACAACAAGTACCTGCCGTTTCATATTGTAATACTTCTACCATAATCTTCTCCTTTAATTATTTAATGATATTATACCACAAGAGTTTTTATGCTATGATATATAAAAATCATTATCAAAATAGGAGTTTAAAATCAATGCAAAGTCCTTATAAATTTGACAAACTTAATTTTATAACTGCAGGAATGCCGCGATTAACAGGCAAGGGAAGTTATCCGCAGGCATTTGAGATTTTAAATGAAATGAACCTTGACGGAATGGAACTGGAATTTGTACACGGAGTCAGAATGAGCCCTGAACACAGACAGTATGTAAAGAATCTCCGTGAAGAACGAAACCTTGTCATCACAGCTCACGCTCCATTTTATATTAACTTAAACTCAAAAGAAGATGAAAAAATTGATGCAAGTGTACAAAGAATTATCGAAACTGCCTCTGTAGCTTATGAAGCAGGAGCATTCAGCATAACTTTTCATGCAGCTTTTTATATGGGAAAAGATAAAGAAACTGTTTATCATCAGGTTAAAACAAAAATCAGCGAGATTTCAGAAGTGCTTGAGCGAGAAAAAATTAAGGTCTGGATTAGACCGGAGACAACGGGCAAAGCTACACAGTGGGGAGATTTAGACGAAATTGTAAGGCTGTCAAAAGAGTTTGACAATGTTCTCCCTTGTATTGATTTCTCGCATCTTCACGCAAGAAGCGGCGGGGAATTTAACACTTATGACGAATTTGCAAAAATATTGGACACAATAGGAACGGAAATCGGACAATACGCACTTGAAAACTTCCACGGACACCTTGCCGGAATTGACTACAGTTCAAAGGGAGAAAAAAAACACCTTAATCTTGAAGAGTCCGATATGAATTACAAAGACTTACTCCGCGCAATGAAAGAATTCGGATTAAAAGGTGCACTGGTATGCGAAAGCCCGAATATTGAAGAGGATGCTAAACTATTAAAAATGTTTTATGAAACAATATAAGCATTAATTATTTTCTGACTTGTATTTTTCATATAAATCAGGACGCTTAAGCTTGGTACGTTCAAGCGATTGCTGAAATCTGAACTCATTTATTTCTTTGTGATTTCCGCCGAAAAGAACTTCCGGAACTTTGTATCCTCTGAAGTCCCTTGGACGAGTATATTGAGGATATTCAAGAAGACCGTTGGAAAAACTGTCCTCATCCGCCGATTCAATCCGCCCGAGTGTTCCCTCAATTTTTCTACTCACCGCATCAATTAAGCATAAAGCAGGAAGTTCACCACCCGTCAAGACAAAATCCCCAATAGAAATTTCTCGCGGTTTAATTATATCTCTTATTCGTTCGTCAAACCCTTCGTAATGTCCGCATAACATTATAATTTGCTCGTTTTGAGCAAGCTCATTAACAATACCGTCAGTCAAAGGTTCTCCCTGCGGAGAAAGCATCACTGTAACTGAATTTTCAAGCTTTTCTACATCAAAATACGCATCAACATAAGGCTGCGGCATCAAAACCATTCCGGCGCCCCCGCCATAAGGAATATCATCAACTTTTTTATGTTTATTTTCTGTGTAATCCCGCGGGTTAACTGTATTTACAGACACAACACCATTTTCGACAGCGCGTTTTAATATACTGTACTGAAAATAGTTTTCCACCATTTCAGGAAACAAAGTCAGAACATCAAATCTCATTCCAACAATCCCTCAATGTTATTAATAATTATTTTTTTATCTTTTATACTTACTTTCTTAATAATCGCCTGAACAAAAGGCACCAAACATACATTTTTTGAATTTGTTCTCACAGACAGTAAATCATTTGCACCGTTGTTAGAAACACCTATTACAAAACCAAGTTTTTTTTCATTTTCATCAAAAACACTGAGTCCTACGAGTTCATCAATCAAAAATTCATCCTCGTCAAGATTTTCGCGAATAGTATCTTCTTTAACAAACAACAGCATGCCCTTGTATTCCATCAAATCATTAATAGAATCAATACCCTCAAATTTAAAGAGAGCAACATTTTTATTAATACGCGAACGTTCCACAAACAGAAGCTTATATGCAGATCCTTCCTGAACATAAACCTCTTTTAATTTCAGAATAAATTCTTCCTGATTTTTGGTAAAACCAACTTTGGCTTCTCCCTTAATACCGTGAAAATTCAAAATTTTACCGACAGAAATATACTTATCCATTATTCTTCCGGAGTTTCTTCCACTTTCTTAGGTTTTCTACCGCGTTTAGGTTTTTCCTCCACAACAGGAGCTTCCTCAGCAACTACAACAGCAGGTTCCTGAGCTTGTTGGTTTTTAAACTCCTCAGGAGCATCTTCTCTTTCTTGATTCCAACGCTGTAATCCCATTTGGGAACGAATTAGACCAATACCAACGTGCACACGCCACTCATCCATCTTTAACTGAGATGCAATAATTTTATGACAACCGATTGGAGGAAGCGGAAGCAATGGCTCATACAAATTCTTTATAGCAAACAATTGATCCGGAGTAATTGCCAATTTACGTTTAGGGAAAGGCAATTTCGGCAACATCATTTTTTGTCTTACAAGGTTAATTCCGAAAAATACTTTTCTTGGTTCCAAAGCTATTTTTTCACCAATAACTTCATGAGCATCAGGGTTCGGAAGCGGAAGCATAGCTTTATAAAGCAATTCAATCTGTTCCAATTGTTCTTTACTTACAAGAAGTTGTTTTGGAGCTTTATTTCTGTTCATCGGACGTCTGTTATTAAACCCGCCGCGATTAAACCCGCCGCCTTGCGGTCTTTGACCGTATCCGCCACGGTTGTATCCGCCGCCTTGGTTATCGCGTCTTTGATATCCGCCTTGCGGTCTTTGACCGTACCCGCCACGGTTATATCCACCGCCTTGGTTATCGCGTCTTTGATATCCGCCTTGCGGTCTTTGACCGTATCCGCCACGGTTGTATCCACCGCCTTGGTTATCGCGTCTTTGATATCCGCCTTGATTGTTATCTCTTCTCGGATATCCACCTCCTTGGTTGTTATATGAACGCTGAGGTCTCGGACGACCTTCACCCGCGCTATAGCTGCTATAGAATTGAGGTTGTGTTTCAGTACTATAACCATTCATTTGCTCTTCTTGATGTAAAGATTGAGCAGGAGCTTGCTCCTCTACCGGTGTATTTCCGGAATCTCCTTCTGAAGGATTAATCATCATTTTTTTATCAGGATACAGGCAATCAGGACAAATAACTCTCTTGGGGTTTTTTGTTTCAAATTCTCGACCGCACTTGACGCATTTGTTTACATACATAATTAAAAGCCTCTTAATTGTTAAAAAAATCTAATAAACTATAAATACAACTGGTTTCTTAAATAAAATCCTCTAAAATAAAGTAAATCAAAAGATATATCTTATATGTAAATTATTATAACACAATGTTCAAATATAATCAAGTAGTATAAATTATTTTTCAACCATAAACGTGACAGGACCGTCATTAACAAGAGAAACATCCATCATTGCCCGAAACTTACCTGTTTGAACAGAAATAGTATATTCTTTAATATTTTCTATAAATTTTTCATACAAAGCTTCAGCCATTTCAGGCGGTGCAGATTTATCAAAACTCGGGCGTGTTCCTTTTTTACAATCGCCGCATAGAGTAAACTGCGAAACAACAAGCATTTCTCCTTTTATATCCAATATTGATTTATTCATTTTTTGATTTTCATCTTCAAAAATCCTGAGATTTGCAAGTTTCTTAGCTAAAAGCTCTGCATTTTCTTCCGTATCACCCTTTTCAACACCGAGAAGCACCAACATTCCCGTCCCGATTTGTGAATAAAGTTGTGAATTTATGGTAACAGATGCCTTTTTAACCCTTTGAATTAATGCTTTCATGCTTTCTATATTATCACATAAACTTTAATTGTAAACTTATGTAAAGCTTTTATTACAAAAGTAGCATAAAAATTATTTTAGGAACTATAATACATGCATCCAATAAAGGGGAATATATGAAAATTCAATCTATAAAGTCTTATGCACCATATACCACCGGTAATAAACCTGCTCAAAACACAAGCAGACAAAGTATCAGTTTTGGGTTTGGAGAAGATTACGGAAACGACGGATTTTTACACGATTCAGACCACAGCTCCGGCGGAAATATCTTTGAGTATATTGGTCTAATAATTGAATTTCCTATTGCATTGGTTCAGGATATTATCAGCGAAAAGCGTGCTGAAAGACGCTCTGCAAAAGCAGAAGAAGAAATTGACATTAATAAATTTAATGACTAAAAGCAGCTTGCTTATTGATTATAATAACAATTTTGTGTTACTATTAAGTTATGTTTGATAACTTAAGTGAAAAATTGCAAAAAATTATTAACAAAACACATTCTCAAGAGCTGACCCAAGAAAATATGCAGGAAGCTATGCGGGAAATTCGTCGTGCACTTCTTGAAGCAGATGTTAATTTGAGAGTTGTAAAGGCTTTTATCTCAGCAGTTAAAGACCGAGCAGAAGGTGAAAATATTATTGAGGGAGTTAACCCCGCACAACAGCTTGTTAAAATCGTCAATGATGAGCTTGTAGAGCTTTTAGGCAAAGAACTTAAACCGCTCGATTTATCTCAAAACCCAAGCTTAATTATGATGCTCGGACTTCAAGGCGCAGGAAAAACAACATCCTCTGCAAAGCTTGCCGTTAAATTAAAAAAAGAAGGGAAGAATCCGCTTCTTGTAGCTTGTGACGTATACAGACCTGCTGCAATAACACAACTTAAAACTCTCGGACAAGAGATAGGTGTAGAGGTATTTACTTTACCTGATTCCAAAGATGTTCAGGGTATTGTTTCATCAGCAATAGACTATGCAAAAAACAATAACTTTAACGTTCTTATTCTTGACACCGCCGGACGTTTACAAATTGATGTAGATATGATGGCAGAACTACTTCTTATTGACAGAATTTTTAACCCACAGGAAAAATTGCTTGTTATTGATGCAATGACAGGGCAGGAATCTGTTAATGTTGCAGAGAATTTTGATGCGCAACTCGGTTTAACCGGTCTGGTTTTAACCAAATTAGACGGGGACTCTCGTGGCGGTTCTGCATTAAGCGTTGTTTATTGTACAGGAAAACCTATTAAATTGACTGGTACAGGTGAAAAACTTAACGCTCTTGAAGATTTTTATCCTGAAAGAATGGCAACAAGAATTCTCGGAATGGGAGATATTGTTTCTCTTGTTGAACGTGCTCAAGAAGTTTTTGACGAAAAACAGGCTCTGGAACTTGAAGAAAAAATGAATAAGGATAATTTTTCATTCAACGACTTTCTAAAAATGCAAAAACAAATGCAAATGTTCGGTTCAATGGGGAACTTATTGGGTATGATTCCGGGGTTAAATATAGGACGTGATGACAGGGATAAAATTACTCACGAAAGTGAAAAACAGTTCAAAAAAATGGAAGTCTTTATCCAAAGTATGACTCCGGAAGAACGTAACAAACCTGACATTATAAATACAAGCCGCAAAAAACGTATTGCAAAAGGCTGCGGTATGGAACTTGCGGAGGTTAATCAGTTTATTAAACAATTTGATCAAATGCGAGCTATGATGAAGGGGATGTCAGGTTTAAAAAATATGTTTTCGCATGCAGGAGGTTCAATGCCTAACCCTCACAGTAAACAGGGCAAACATGCCATGAAAAAAGCTATGTCTATGATGAGAAGGTTTAAGTAGTTTATATGGTTAAAATTTTAGATTGTACTATTCGTGATGGCGGATATGCCAATAATTGGAATTTTTCTGATGAATGTGTGCTTGCAACTTATCTGACAGCACAAAAAAGCGGTGTTGATTATTTCGAAGTAGGTTATCGAAAAAAGTCAGCTGCAGGAAAGTATGAACAAATTACCGACGATAAGCTTGAATTTCTTGCAGAATACAAAAATCACAAAACAAAACTTCTTGTAATGGTGAACGAACTTGAATACGATTTGTCATTATTCAATGATGCTCAAAATTCCCCTGTAGACGGAGTTAGAGTAGCATGCCATGTGGGAGAATTAGAAGAAGGATTAAAAATTTGCGAAGAACTAAAAGAAAAAGGGTATGAAATTTTTCTTAACGTTATGAACATCCCGCAAATTGAAGAAAAACACTACAAATTATTGCACAACTGGAACAATAAACATATAATCACATCTATTTGCTTTGCAGACAGTTTCGGGGTACTAATGCCTGATTTAGTTGCAAAATATTTTAAAAAGTTTAAAGAAAGCGGATTTGAAAATATTAGTATTCACACACACAATAATCAACAGATGGCATTTGCAAATTCACTTGAAGCAATAAAATGCGGAGCTTACTCTGTAGATGCAACTGTATACGGAATGGGCAGAGGCGGAGGAAATCTTCCTATTGAACTTATTATAGGCCATTTAAAAGAAAACTCTCCTGAATACTATTTCAATCTAATTGAAAAATATTATCTTCCGATTTACCGTGAGCACGATTGGGGATACTCTATCCCATCACTAATCAGCGGACTAAAAGACATTCATCCTAATAAAACACACAATAACAGTAAAAGTTTTGTCCAAATATGGAAAAACCTATCCGAATAATTTCTTATCCCAATTTTTTATTGCACCAAGATGTAAAAATGAAGCGGCAATAGCGATATATGCAGAATTTTTGTGGATAGTCATTTTGTGCGAAAATTTAAATTTTCTAAGACCGGTCAATCCGCAAACGGCACCTGCCGTAATTGCTACATAACCGCTATCACGAATAATCTGTCTTCTTCCGTATCTGTTTTGCATTGAATATGAATTGACTGCCCTAATCATTCTTCCATTATACCACAACCTAATGTAACAATTAATTAACATATTTTTTAAATATTTAAAGTTTAGAAGGTAAATAGACGTATTAATTACTGTTAAGGTTAGACAAAATAAGGAGCAGATTAAATATGTATCAATATTCTATTTGGCCCGGTGCCTACAGTTTTAAAAATGAAATCGGTTTACTTCTTGAATGCTTCAAGGATAAATTAAGACTTTTGATTGAAAAGATTGAAGAAACAGAAAAAGCTATCGAAAAATAAGATTAGCTGATTGATTAGGGTTTTAGATATAATAAGTGGCTAAGTAATTAATTTACTTAGTCACTTTCGACTTTTCATGCTATAATACCGCTATGAAGAGATTACTTATATATTCGTTAATTTTATCTGCGCTAATCATGCCGGTTTCGGCAAATGAAATTATAGATGATTATATGGATATAATTTCTAATGATTGTATTTTGGGAGATTACGAAGATGCAGTTAAATACCTTGATAAAATTATCAGATTAACACCGAACAATCAGGAATACAAAAAGTTAAAAGATTTACTGTATCAATTGGGAACAACAAACCAGAAATCTTTTATATCAGGATATAATACGGAATTGGATAAAGCTTTTAAATCAAAACTTGCAGGAGAAAGAGTTTCTGAAGAGAATGCTTTAAAAAAAGCAACTGTCGGCGGAAACTTTTGGGCTTATTCATACCTTGGTGATTGCCTGAGAGATAACGGTAAATACCAAGCTGCAATTGATGCATACTTTAAAGCTTACGAACTTCAACCTTCATTCACTCAAGCTTTACTTTCTATCGCAGTATGCTATTTGGAATCAGGACAATATGATATGGTCAATGAACCTATTAGGAGATTTTTGTACCACAATCAGCAATCAGACACCGCATACGCTATTAGAGCAAAAGCTTATATGATGCAGGAACAATTCGTTGATGCTGAAACGGAAATTGTTACAGCTTTGGCATTAAACGAAGATATTGAATATAAACTACTCTATGGCATAATACTAACCAAAAAGGGTAATTATGTTAAAGCAATAAATATATTAAACGAACTTGCTAAAGAAATTCAAACTTCTGATGTTTACAAATATCTTGGATATTGTTACCTCGGAATTAAGGATTACAGTAATGCTATGTTAAATATGGATAAAGCAATCATACTCTCTGATGATGATAATGAGTTAAAAGTAAAGTATAATGAAACAAAAGCTATTATAAAAAGAATCAATGCACAGAGTTTGCAAAATGAAGGTAGAGCGGAAGTAAGAAATATATATGAGTAAAAAAAGATTAAAAAATAAAAAACATGAAAAAGAATCAATGTTTTCAAAAGTTTTAAGCGGAATGTTTACAATACTTTTGACAGGTGTTATGGTATATGGACTTCAATGTTACAGCGCAAATGATTTAAAGTTTGTACAAGTTTCAGATGTCCATTTTTCAACCCGTAATGTTAATACATCTTTTAAATTGACTGCAGAATCTTCAAAATTGCTTGATGATGCTATTGCTCAAATAAACGAAACTCCTAATGTAAATTTTGTAATGTTTACCGGAGATTTAATTGACAAATCTTTAGAGAAAGAATTGAGTGCATTTCTTCCGCATCTGAAACCACTAAAGTATCCGTGGTATTTTACTTTTGGTAATCACGACCCATGCGTTGGCGGATATTTAACAAAGTCACTTTATTTGGACATTGT
The DNA here is from genome assembly GCA_964446855.1 of uncultured Muribaculaceae bacterium. GTDB lineage: Bacteria > Cyanobacteriota > Vampirovibrionia > Gastranaerophilales > Gastranaerophilaceae > UBA1221. The sequence goes on along the minus strand of CAYUQM010000009.1, from coordinate 7,023 downwards.
GTCTAAACATAACGAAAATTTTAAATTTAATACACCATATTATTCTTTCGTTCCAAGAAAAGGATTTAAAGTTATAGTTCTTGATACAATAATTGATACAAGAATAACTTCAAACGGAAATATAGATGCAGAACAGTTAAAATGGCTGGATGCGGAATTAGATAAATCCAAAAAGGACGTCGTTTTAATTTTTATGCACGTCCCGATTATTGAGCCTTTCCCAAGTGCAGGTCACAATTTATTAAATGCGGGTGAAGTTCAGGCAACAATTGAAAAATATAAAAATCCTATAGGAGTTTTTCAAGGACATTACCATGCCAGCAAGATTACCCAAAGAGGTAACGTTCTCTACGTAAGTTCTCCATCACTGGTGTCGTACCCTAATGCTTTTCGAATAATTAATATTAAAAATGAAAAAAATAAAGTTATCTTCGATATTCATCAAAGAAACACCAGAGAAACAAATCTAAGAAACCTTGCCAAAATTATGGTATTTTCATCCAGCTTGTACAGCGGAGAAGAAAAAGATCAAGATGGTATTTTTGAAATTAAGAAATAATGAGGAAGTTTATGAACGAGTTCAAAGTAAAATTTAGAGGCGTAAGAGGAAGTTACCCGATAGCAAAAAAAGAATTTTTAGAATATGGTGGCAACACATCTTGTATAGAAGTAAATGTCGGCGGACATTTAATTGTCCTTGATGCCGGAACAGGATTAATTGATGTTGGAGCAGAACTTACGGAGAAATATATCACATCTTCCATAAACCCTCAAGAAAGAACTCCTATCAAAGTTCTTGTTTTATTATCGCATATACATCAAGACCATATTCACGGGTTCACCTTTTTTAGACCGCTTCATATTCCGTCAACAATTTTAGATGTATATGGAAACGTAAATTACAATGAAACTTTGTCCGATGAGCTGGCAGGTTTGCTTTTTGGCAAATCTTTTCCGCTTGATTTGGGGAATATTGCAGGAAATCTTAACATTCACGATTTAAATGAAACAGACGGTATAGTTTTACGTCACGGGCAAGCTCCTGTTATAAAACGAATTGAAACTCCACAAGATTTAGAAATCTCTGATGATGAAGTCCTGATTACCTGTTATCGTTCGTACGCACACCCGCAGGAAGGAGTTATGATATACAAAATTACATATAGAGGAAAAACTCTTGTATACGCATCCGACAAAGAAAGTTACCCGGGCGGAGATCAAAAGTTAGCAAAATTTGCGAAAGATTGTAATCTGTTAATTCACGATGCACAATATACAACAGAAGATTATATGAGTGCATTTTCACCTAAACAAGGATATGGACACTCAACTTTTGATATGGCGATAGAATGTAAAAACCAAACATCAGCTGAAAAATTAGTCTTTTTCCACTTCGACCCGTCATACGATGATGAAAAACTTAACCAAATTAAGGAAAAATATAAAAATATCGATTCCAATGCCGTTTTAGCTTATGAGGGTTTGGAATTTAACCTTTTATAATTATATAAAAAATAGGCGGTCATTTTATGAACAAATATATGGCAGTAACATTATTATTATGTGCAATTATATGCTCGGGCTATAAAAAACCTGAACAATATGTAATTGAATCTGACCAAAATGCATATTTACATAATAACATGGGACTCGTATATATCCAAGAAAGATCTTATTATCCGGCTATTCAAGAATTCAAGATTGCAATAAGCCTTGCGCCTAACGTGCAAGCAAGTGCAGTGTTTTATAATAATCTCGGCGAATGCTATATGAAACTTGGACAAACATCACTTGCACAAGATTGTTTTGAAAGAGCTATTCAACAATTTAGTTTAAACTTCAAATATTATAAAAACCTTGCAGAATGTTACTATATACTGGGACTTGCTGATGAACAAATTGAACGCTCTTATTCAGATAATAATCCACTGGGACTCATATTACGCGGACTTTTATATGAACAAAAAGGTAATATCTCTCAAGCAATAACTACTTTTGATGAATTCATTTCAAAAGAACCGGATATTATTATTTCATCTGCAGTCCGGCAGTATATTAGAGAACTTCTTTCAAAAACATAATGAAATATTAAACTTATTTACATTACAAGAAAAAAAGATTATAATAATCTTGTGCGCAAAAGGAAGTTTGGGAATACAATGGGAAGTTATAAAAAAAATCATAAAGCCTTTACACTTGCAGAAGTTTTGATTACTTTAGGCATTATTGGTGTTGTTGCAGCATTAACAATTCCGGCATTGATTAATCGTAATGAGGAAAGAGTTAGAGAAACCCAATTAAAAAAAGTTTATTCCATTTTAGCTCAAGTTCATCAAATGATGATTGTGAGCGATATTTATCCTTATCCTGAATTCGTAGAACCGTTTATTGACGTAGAACAAGAAGAAACTTCTTCCGATAACAATTCAGGGAATAATGAAAATGAGCAGCCCAATCTTCCTCCCGTTGACCCAAATCAGCCTGACAATTCCAATAATCCATCTAATGGAGGGGACGAAAACTCTAACACATCAGACCCATCCGTTCCGAATATGAGCGATAAACGAACAAAAGAACTTGTGGATGGATTGATAAGGGCTGCTATTAAGTTGGATTTTACTACAGTAAGAAATAATTATAATGAATTAAAAAGCATGTATGGGACAAATAATTTAGATAAGTTCTTGGAAGATTATTTTTCACAGTCAGGCTGGACAAACAATAATTTAAGTAAATACGCATATATGAACATACTTGCAAACCTTAATGAAAGTTCCACAGATGATAACGCTAACGAAAATTTTGTACGCAGAAAACAATATCAGCTGCAAGTTTTGAAAAACTTGTTAAATAATGCTGACTATTGCGAAAGCTATGACAAGTGCAGCGGAGGAACAGAAGCAATTGTATATAAAAATTTAACAGGAACAGTCGCCAAAATTGAAGCTGCGGAATTTGAAAATAATGCATTAAAACTTAACGACGGTATGTATTTGTGGCTTGGAGATATCAATAATCCTCAAAGATATTTTATAGATATTAATGGTTCAAAACGCCCAAACAAACTTGGTGTGGATGTTTTTACATTTGATATAACACCTAAAAATACTATTGCACCTGAAAAAAGTAATAACTGTACAGTCTCAGGAGCTTTAGAAAACGGAGAAGAATACCGTGGACTGGGATGTTCAGGATATGCCTTAACAGATTTAAACCCTGATTCAAACCTTAAAGGTTATTGGAAGAATTTCAAATAATTAATGAATTTGAAAAACACATTTTGAACAATGAGCCTTTGGATGAAGCATCAGATTATCTTCCAAATCATACATTTTTGCAACACGCGTAACAAGCGGAGCACCACACTTGGGACACTTTAACCCTCCGGCACCGTTTAAAATCAATTCTTTTAAACTTTCAATAATTTGTTCCGACACAAAGGTATTGTCAAATTTAATTTCAAGTTTTTTAATTTCTTCAGGATCACATTTCAAACCCTTTGCCAGATTTTGTCTGACGGGAATTGATAAGAATAACTCTTTTCCGGCCTCTATTTCTTCAATGAGGTGTTGATCCACATTACATTTTGCAGCAAGCCCCTTAGGAGAAAGCCCTAAATCATCTCTTCTTTTTTGTACAAATTGCGCCAATGTCTTCATAGTGATATTGTACCATAAAATTACCAAACAACTTTTTCTATCAACTCAATTTCGTTTCCGTCAGGATCTTTAATAAATGCAATTTTTGTACCTTTACCGTTAAGATCGAAAGGTTCATATAAATATTCATAACCAAGTCTTTTCAACTTTTCTGTAAACTCATCCAAAGATTTCACTGAGAATGCAAAATGTCCAAAAGCACTACCATTTACATATCCTTCCGACGGAGTTTCATCGTTATAGGTTAACTCTATCTGACAGCAGCCGTCTTCATCATTCAAAAAATAAAGTTCGCAATCATCCAGTCTTTTTTTCTTGTCTAAAACCATATTCAAAACTTCTGTATAAAATTTTAAAGATGCATCAATATCTTTTACTCTAATCATTGTATGTAAAAACTTCATTATTTTCTCCTTATTTAGCTTCATTATCTATCATTATTGTATTACGAATAATAGTATGTGACATCAATAACATGTACGGATTTATTTCATTCATAGAAGACATCGTAACAGATGCCCTTGGAATAACTTCAGATTTTGCCTCTACAGATTGGAATGAAACTACTGACTGCATTGAATAATGCTCTTCTTCTGCCTCAATCCTTAAAAGCAGTTCGTCTTTTGGAAACTTATCAGAACATTCAATATTTACGTGAACAGAATTAGAAGTTTCAAGAATAAGAGTTGCAATAACTTTACCAAAATTTATAGTATTAATTGTAATTACAAGAATACTGTCATTTTCTTCATTATCAGAATTTTGCATAATTTCAATATCAAAATCTGTTCCCTCCTGCAACGGCAACCAAGGTAAATAAAGCAGAAGCAGAGTTTTAAGTGTTTGTGCGGAATTCTCCTGAGATGCAAGAGCAATACTTGCATTAATCAATTTTGCTGTATCTTTCAGTTGTGAAAGGTCTGTAACTCCCTGTTTTGAGGCATTTGCCATAGTTATAATTAACTTTGCAATTGCATCTTTCCCATTTGCTTGGAGCATTGCAGATAAATCCGCAAGATTAATCATCCCGTTAGAAAGTATCTGTAAAGTTTTCAAGTTATTGCTTGCGTTAGCGTTAAGAAGCTGATTTTTCAACTCAGCCTGTAATTCCTCTGGAGAAAGCCCTTGAAGCTGGGCAAGAATTTGAGCTTGTGTCGGTGACATGATATTCTTTTGCATAACAGAATGTTGAGCCAAAAGTTTGTTCATTTCTGCTTGGCTAAAACCTCGTTGAACCATATAAACAAATTCGTTTAAATTTTTAGGTAACTTTAGTAAATCTTTTACATATGCTGACGTTTCACTTCCTCCAAGAGATGCCATTTGTGGACTGGAAACTTGTGTTGTATTTATATTTGAAGAAGAATTCGTTTGTCCTGTTTTTTGCGCAGAACTAAAAGACTCCGCCGCAAGATTTTTAATATTTGCAGATTGAGTCTTTTGTGTTTGTATATTTTTATACCCGAATTTTGATATAAAGTTTGTTAAACTAAAGTTATCCACGCTTTTATATTAATGGATTTTAAAACAAAAGTCCAGAAAATTACTTATTCAACCCGAAAATAACGTATCTGATCCCTCCATCTATAGCTTCAGTTTGCGCGTAATTATCCATAACAAATTGACAGAAATTACTTCCATAATCATCACAAACATGGGTATAACCATATTCTTTCACTGATATGCTGTTAAAAATAATATACTTGGGTTTTGAAGAATTTATGTGATTAACAAAAGTATTTTCACCCATACTTTCAGCATATAATGGTAAAAATGAGTTGTAATAATCATCACTTTTTACACCCGATAGAAAATTAACAATCAACCCTTCAGGAAAAATTAAAACAGTATCAGATTTACTTTGTTCTAAAATGGAAATTAAGGAATTTGTTGCTTCGGCACCTGATTCGTAGGTATAAATTGTACCTTTTTCTGTAGAAATTTTTCCTGTTAAATAAATTCTGTTAATTGTCGAATAGTACAAGAAGTTTAAACCTACACAAAGCAAACCTATTGCAACCATTTTTTCATATCTTTTATCTGCAAAACTAAATACTACTGCAAAAAATGCAGTTAGGATTATAGCAATAAAATAGTTCCCATAATTCATCGGATGGAGTGACCAGAAACATTTTGCACAAACAGACAGTGCACAAAGTACCAGTAAAATTAAAGAAACATTGTTTTTAATATTCTTGCAACTAAATATTGTCATAACTAACAACAAAGGAACCATAAATATAAATACTATAGGGGTTGCAAAAATCACAATTAGTAATGCGAAAAGTGTAATCACAACCCAGCCTGCAATTTTATTTTTACCCAGCAGCTTATAACCCGCTATTAATCCCCCAAAACCTACTCCTGTTTTCAAAAGATTAATAACCCAAAACCAAATTAACTTTGAGTTAAAATAAATACCTTGTACCGTATAAAAATTATTTAAGGCATTGGTCGCTATCATATCTTTAATTTCTTCTATTGCGCTCAAAACATGTTCTACCCTCAGCCCTTGAAAAAATAACGTTAAAGAACAAATTACAGGAAAAAGTAAAAAACAGGTCAAACAGCTTAATATAGCCCGTTTGTTTTTTGTAAACAATACAACTATAAATAAGAATAAAGAATATACGAAAAAGTCATATTTATTACAAACACAAAATCCGGCGAGCAAACTTGATAAATAAAGATATTGAAGTTTATCTTCTGACTTAAATTTAATCAACGCAAGTACAGAATATATAAAACCAACAGTCCCGTATAACATAGCCCAACTGTATGGTAAAGTAAAACTAAACAAATGAGTTGCACAAACCCCTGTTATTATCGTAAAAATACCCAATGATAAACTTAAAAATTCAGTCAAATACCGTTTCGCTATCAGGTAAATTCCACTAACAATAGCAAGAGAACACAATACCCCTGAAAAATACAATGTTGCGAGGTTTGGTGAAAAAATCTTATATAACAATGCGTTCCATAAATACGCAAAAGGTCCGTAGATATTGAACAAATCCTTGTATAAAACTTTTCCGTCAAGAATCCTTTCAGGATAATATACTTCTCTGCCTATATCGAGTAATATGTTACCATAGTGCCCACAAAAAATAAAAAGCGCAACTCCGCACAAAATCCATAAAATAAAAAGATTTTTGTTTTCAATAAAAAATTTCTTCATATATTTAAAATTTTATAAAAAATATTACAAAAAGTAAATAAAATAGATGATTTTTGCATAATTCTTAAAGAAAAATTTTTTTTATCCGTATGCACATGTTGAGTAACTATAGCTAAACGTAGAAGGTTAAAATGGATTTCAGCGAATACAGCATAGAAGGCAAAAACGGCAGAGAACAGCTTAAGA
>CAYUQM010000008.1:0-49767 GCA_964446855.1 uncultured Muribaculaceae bacterium | reverse complement strand
ATCTTAATGACAATGCTATTGTTAATGAGACCGAAACTGCTGCTCAACGTCGCACCAGAGAGGAAGAAGGCCCTATACAAACCAGTTTAGATAAAAATAACAAGACAAATGAAACAGCTACACCTTATATGGGTGAAGGGACAGCTACTCAAAATATTGAAAATATTCAAAACCACTTAAGGGAATTAAACAAACCTGATCAATACGGCTTTGAACCAATATATAAAACAGATTTTCAAAATTTACTCGAAATTTTTGACTATGAGAATGCTGAGCTGCATTTAAAAAATCTTGAAACCCTCTTAAAATCCAATACTAATCGCATAGGAAGAATTATTCAAAACAATTATTTTAGTTCAAAAGAAGGAGCAGAAGCATTAACTGTAGTTTTGAGCAAATTTAGTACACAAGGCAGGGCTAACAGAATATCAGATACTGATTATATATTAATGAACTTAAAACCAAATGAAGCATTAAATTTAATCAAAAGAAACCTGGAGTTAACCGATAAAAATGCATTGCATAGTGTTGAACTTGCGAAACTAACAGATGAGGAATACGCCCAATGGGAAGCTTCACCATTGAAAGATAAACTTACATATATTCCAAAATCAAAATTGATACAAGATATGCTTATAGGTTCAAAATACTTAGATACCAAAAATACAAAAGCAATTGAAGATATAATAAACAGTTATATAGAAAAAAAACCCGAACAAGAAAAACAAATTATGCAGTTCTTTAGTCGGTTAATGAAAGACTGCAATAATGACTGCTATAATTTTTTAACAAAAATTAAAAATCCAGAGTACCTAAACGCATATAATAAAGCTTATAAATATGCTCTGAAAAATGGAGAACTTGAAACAAGAATTGAGATTTTAGATCCGAATACAAGTAATTTATACAAAGCCGGTGGAGCGATAGATATTTGGGGCAAGAGAGAAAACCGCGAGTGGAACGTATTAATTTTCGACACAGAAGGTAACTTCATAAAAAAAACCAGCGCTCAAACATCAGAAATAGAAGTTAAAGAAGAAATTTTAACACCGACTACTACACAGAAGTATGATGCTTCAATTACAACAAACAACACGGGTAGAGAACTCTTAAATAACTCAAGAAAAGAAGTCCGCGACCCTAACGGTAACCTTGCATACATTGAAACCTATGAAAGATCAGAGGCGTTACCAAATAAATATGAAATATACAGAGAATACCCAAGTGAAAATAATCCGACGGCAGGTAGCGGAAGACGCTTCAAAATCGGACTTGTAGAATATTCTCCATCCGGAGATTTAATAATCGAAAAATCTATTCAGCATAATAACGGAGTAAAAACAGATTACAACTATGTTGAAAGCCCTAACGGTTCAAGATTATCCTACACAAAAATTACAGATAAAGACGGCAACGTAATTCATACCAACAAACAACAATTCAAAGTTATCAATGAAAACCACTTCAAAAGCATTGAAGATGGTGTTGAATATGATATTCAATACTCAGAAAACAAAGTTCGCGTTACAAACAATAAAGGTGAAAAAGTCACAATTAGAATAGCTAATAACCAAGAAAATAGTGCCGGAGTGATTTCCAGAGACCTGCTGCCGATGTTAAAACAAATGCCGGGTTCCTTCTATTTTGATATTGCAAAATACGGACTAAAGAAAATAGGACTTGAAATTAATAATGTAGCAAGTGACAACGCACACTATGACCATAATAAAAATCTCATAGCAATTTCTCGTGAATGGAAAGATAATTTATTTACATTGGCGCATGAATTCGGACACTATAGAGATGAATTCAAAAACATTTCTAAAAACAAGGAAGTTTTGGACATATTTCTAAAAGAACGTGAAGCTTTAACGAAACAAGAATCACAATTTGAAAGCATGTCAATGCATTACTTAATAGACAGTTATTGCCGCAGAACCGAAGATATTGAAGGTTCTCTACAAGAAATGGTAGCTGAAACTAATGCCATTTTATACTCATCAAATATCGATCCTAATATTGAGCTTCGCGGTCAGTATTTACAGCAATATTTCCCTAAAACTTTTGCAAAAATTGCAGAATTATTGAAGGATGATACAGCAATAAAAACACCAAAAAGTAAAAAACCTTGGTCTTTTTTATCAGGCAGTCCGGAAATCAATGAAATAAATAGTTCAGAAAATGCAACTAAAGTACGTAATATATTTGAAATGGAGACTATATTTGACCAAACAGGAGAAATGAGTAAAAGTATTGATAAAATCATTGAGTATTTAAGTGATAAAAATGGTAACATTTCCCCTGATATGGTAGATTTAATCAAAAAAATAAGAAACTGCAGATTCGAGGGTGAAACCTGCAACCCTAAAGAACTTTTAGAGTTACTTGAAACATGCACAAAAAATGAGGGCACAGTTACAGAACAGAGTTTACTTAATAAACTGTCAGAACTCGGCGTTTTGGAAAGAATAGTAAAATTTGAAATATCTGACCAATCAGGCTATATAAGCACCAGAGCAATGGATGCGATATTAACCAATCTAAAAGAAAATAATCCTCAAATACGTCCTGAGATGTATAAATTTGTTATGGAATTATTAGATAATAATTCCCTGCTAGGGTACTCTGCTAATAGAGCAAGCACAATCGACAACTTAATTTCTTCTGCAAGAAACAGTAACGGTCAAGTTAATCTTGAACTTATGTCAAAAATGCTGGTAGATCTTGCAATTAAAGAATACGGTGCTGACAACATTAAAATCGTCGAAGTTGACGGAATAAAAATCCCAAAACCGATAGATGAAACAAAAGCATACGACAACCAAAGATTTAATAAAAATATATCAGAAATTATACGATATTCTAAAGATTCAAATGGTAATTTGAGTCTTGACGTATTTGAAAAAGTTAAACAGTTCACATCAAAAGACGGATTTGACCTAAACATTATAACATCTCTATTCACAGGGTACGCCTGTAACCTTAAACCGGAATTGTGTGAAAAATATATTGATATTCTAATGCAATTTGAGGATGCGGAAGTCGCTCGCAATTTCATGTACACATTAAATAACTACTCGGAAAGTGTAAATTTGGAAGCTCTTGCTAAAAATCCAAACCCAACAGTTATGATGGTTACGAAACTTCATGACATGGGTCAAAAAAATTATATTTACAGATATCTTGAAACATTCCCTATTAATGAAATACAATATAAAGCCTTTGAAAAACTGATAGAAATTAATTTAAACGAAAGTTATTACAACAGTGAAATAATATCCAATATAAATGAAAATAATATTGAGATATTTAACTTGTTAACAGATAAACATAATAATCAAGATTTAACATTAAAAAACGGAACCATAATTGAGGCAAGCAGAAATAAACTTGGGTTCTATAACTTGAAAAAAATTCTTGCCGATATTAAAAGCAAAGAATGTGCCCAACTTGTTACAGACTTAATCAACAGTGAAAAATATATGAATTCAGGAAATATCGACTTATATGAACTTGAGGATTTTGTTGAATCCATAAACCGCGATTATGAACTGGTTCGCAAATGTCTTGACAAAGGTATTGAATTCAGTAGTATAAATGCCGTACAAAAATTTGTTGCAGGCGAAATAAAATTTGAAAATGATTATTCTGGTAGCAAATTAACGGAAGAACAAACAGACTTTGTACTAAGGTTAATGAGCACTAAAAATAAAAATAATGAACCTATATCTGATTGGTATTACTTAAATAGCTCAATGCACAAATTTATCAGTTCATTAGATAGTAAATATTATGATACTCTGATAAAAGTTGCATCACACCAGACTAATACCAGCAGGATTGATTATATATTTGAAGGAATAAAAAACATTGAAAAATCTTCACCAGCTTGTCAAGAATTATTTGAGTGGTGTTTAAAAAATGACGTAAAAATAAAAGTTGACAGTGAAACTGAAATTTCAAATATTACAGAGACTCAAAAAAATGATATTATTGAATACTTAAAAACAAAACCTGTAGTGCTGGAAGATAATTCTATAAACTTTTCATCTTTGGTAAATAACATGGATAAAATCAAATTTTTTGAGGAACATCCGGACTTGGTTAAAGCAATAGGTAGCGACTTGGATCTCTATGTATCCTTTGACGAAATAAGTCTTGATATTATTAAACAGGGAACAAAGGCATTAGAAGCGCTATCACCTGAAGTGCGCAATAAAGTTGATGATATTACAAGAAATATTTTCCAAATGGCATGTGCAGCAGCATATGGAATAATTCCTATGCATAAATATAACTTACTAATTGATGGTTGTAATATCTTAGGTAACTACGATAAAGAGACAGCAAATAGAATATTTAGGTTAATAAGACAAGATGACAATATTATTCAATCTTCATTAATATCTTTAAAAGATAATATAGCTTTTGCTGCTGAAGGATTAAAAAATGGCAAATACAATGACAATGAAATATTAACTTCTATTTTATTCTCAAATGGAGCCGATTTGAATAAAAACGAAGCATCGCTGAGAGATTTAATTAACGATAAAGCAAGAATCATAAAAGAACTCAAATTAAAATGCCAGAACACTTCACCTAAATTTGCAGATAGAATTCAACAGTTTATGGAAACTCCGGAATTTAACGAACTTATAGCTTCTAATGGGTTAAGCACTGAAGAATTTATAAATAACCTCTTCTCTACTTCAAAACTGTTAAGCTATATTGATAAAAAGCCACAAGATTTCATAAACGGACAACTTAGCGAAAATCAGATAAAACTTGTTAAGCAAATGCTCAAATACGAAAATGAAAGACACTCTGTAGACATGGATAAACTGTTATCTGATGCTGGAATTGATAAAGCTATGTATAAAAATTCCACAGATATTACCAAAGACATCACAATTGCACAAAAAGCTATATGTGATATTGAAAATAAAATTGATAGCAAAATCCCTCAGATAATTTCAGCAATTGCTGCTACAGATATTGAAACAGTAAAATTGCTTTTGGATAAAAGACTCATAGCTTTTTCAAATGCCCTTGAACGTTTATTTTATCTCGACTACAGAGATAAAAATTTATTATCAGACATGATTAGAAACGGAAAACGTATTGACAGAAAAGGAAACATTGAAAAGCTTACAGGGCAACAAAAGTTGGATCTAATAGAAATCGTTTCTGCCCTCAGGGAGATAAGCAATATAACAGGAGAGGCATTTGATTATTCAAAATACAAAACTCCGGTCAAAGGCAATGCCTATATTCTTGATATTGACGCCCTAAGAAAAGATATATTTAGAATTGTAATGCAGAAAGCAGGCTTTAGTAATGAGGAAATAAGTCAACTAAAACCGGAAAATATCAATTGGGATATGAGCAAAATATCACTCCTTACAAGAAATCCTGCTCGCGACCAAGGTGAACTGGCAGTACTTGTTAGGGAAGCCTCTAAAGGAAACTTTGCCAACTACATAAAAGATGTAACAAATCCTCACGGTGCAGCTAACGCCGAAACCGCATCACAATTTGCTCAAAGAAGATTGAATTACGATAACTGGCAAACAGGTCCTGAAACTCAGACATTTAAAATCGGTTCTAAAGATTATACCGTAAAACTCTGGAACAGAATACCACAAGAATCACTTTTTGACGGTAGTGACACAACGTGCTGTACTGCTCTGGACGGAAGTAATGGCGGTTCGATGGCAAATTATATGCTTAATACAGCAATAAATGTTGTAGAAGTTCGCGATTCAAAAGGAAAAGTTGTTGCTATGTCCAGATGTTATATTGGGATTGTTGATGGTAAAAACACCTTTATTATAGAAAATATTGAAGCAAATAACGGACTTATTAAAGAAATGACAAACTATCAAGGCAACTTACAATTAACTGAAGGCATATTTAATTATATTAAAGATTATGCTACTTCTGTAGGCGGGCCTAATATGCCAATCTTAATGTCAACAAGTTATAATAAAATAGGAACAGAACCATTCAACGATTTAAGTAAAGTCACTAAAGGAAACACTTTGGTTGGTAAAATTTCAAAAAATAAGATATACTTAAATACATATCATCAATATATTGATGCTAATAATTTAAATAACAAAGAAGCTGAATTCTACATCGTAAGATAAGAGGTAAATATGTCAAAAATTACTAAAGAAACTTTAATTAGTGAAGTTTTAAATAAAAATATACTTACAAAAATTGTTTTTGAGCGATATGGAATGAAATGTGCAGATTGCTCTATGAGAAAAGAAGAAACAGTAGAAATCGGCGCTAAAGCGCACAACGTAGATGTAGAAACTTTGCTCTATGAATTAAATAAATTCATATAAAAAAATCCCCTCTGCCTAGAGGGGATTTTTCTTACTCAAAATCTGCTTTCGAGATAAAGACCATAAATTCGTCAAACATTTGCTGTAACGGCACCTCAATTGAGCGAGACATAATATCTTCCGATTGTACCATGAGCATGTCAGCCGTTTCATTTGCCGGGGTAGTTGTTCTCATAAATAAATACTCCTGTTTTAATTTTATCCGTCTTACAAATTATATTACGGCACATGTTCAGTAAAACTTTAACAAAAAATTCAATAAATTATATATAAATATGATATCCCTTTGCAGATATGAAATTTCCAATTTAACATTTTGTTACAAAGAATTATTAAGGCGTATAGCCAAAAAAAATATGTTGTGATAATATTATGAACGTAAAGTCAACAATAGGAGATAGAACAATAGCTAACGAGAACAGAGTAAAGGACAATAAAGACAAAGTCCTTATGAACGAACGCATAAGAGCTAAAGAAGTGCGTTTAATTGGTAAAGATGGTGAAAACATTGGAATAATAGAGACGTCAAAAGCATTAAAGATGGCTTATGATGATGATTTAGATTTAGTGGTAATCAGCCCAAATCAGGCTCCTCCTGTCGCAAAAATCCTTGATTACGGGAAATACAAATACGAGTTGGAAAAGAAAGCTAAAGAAGCTAAAAAGAAACAGCATACAGTTGATGTTAAAGAAGTAAAAATCAGATATAAAATAGATACTCATGATTACATGGTTAGAATCAAAAGTATCCAAAAATTCATATCTCAAGGTAATAAAGTAAAAGTTGTTGTCATGCTCAGAGGGCGTGAAATGCAGCATTCGAGCCTTGCTTTTGATTTAGCTAACCGATTTATTGAAGATTTAAAAGAAGAACCGTTGGTTGTTGAAAAGAAACCAATGCTAGAAGGGCGTAATGTAACGTTATACTTAGCTCCGCAATAGGAGAAATTAAAGTTCTTGACTTTAAATCTTTAGCGAGTATTATTAAAAACGTGGCAATTGAATATTCCAATCCATTTATCCCAGAGAAGATTAATTGCCATGATAAAAAGTGAAAATTAAAATTTAATAAAAATGCCGCGTTAGCTCAGTTGGTAGAGCAAGGGACTGAAAATCCCTGTGTCCTTGGTTCGATTCCGAGACGCGGCATTTTTATTACAGATGCTTCTTAGGCAATTTTTATAAGATTTTATTTTTATTATATATAGTAATTAGTAGCAAGGAAGGTAACATGTCAACATTAGAGGCAACTTTTTCTAATATTCATCCAATAAATACGTTGTCTAATAATCCGAAAAATGCAGCTAATATTATATCTCAACAAACTATGATACCACATAATGCGGTTAATAAATCTCCGGACAAAGATACCGTTTCAATTGGAGGGAAAATCTACAAAAAAAAGAATATGTGGTTAGTTGCAGGCGGAACCTTGTTAACTGCAGCTACAACAATAGCAGCATTTTTGTTAAGAAGACATGTACAGAATACCAGTTTTAATAATATCCGCTTACCTGAAAATATAGATTTTAATCCTGCAAATACTATTAAAGAGGCTATAAGGTTTGGAAAAGAAGTCCTTGGTATTAGGCAGTATAAAAATATTAACAACCTAGAATATCTTAATTATGTAAATGAGTCGTTAGTAAATATTTCTAATATTCAAAAGGGAAACTGCGTCATGCCTTCGCGAGTAATCGGGTCTAATAATATGGGTGACGCAGCAGCTGCTATGAGCGGAGGCTTTAACGATAAATATAAATGGTTGAGCAAGGGACATGATTTACATATAAACACCAAGTTCTTAGATAATATAGATCATACTGTACAAAATTATATAGATGTACTTAAAGGTTATGGATATATTAATCAAAGTAATAATTTATTCAAATTACCTTTAATAATCAATGAAACTGAGCGTTTAAAAATGGAAGCATTATTAAACGGAAAGACTAATTCTATTAAAGATAAACTTTCGTTAGAAAGTGGATTGAGTACGTATATTGACACGATAAACAAAATGACTGAGCCTGTGAAGTTTCTCAAAGAACTACAGGTGAAAAGTTTAGCATATAAAAATAAAACTTATACGATTGAAGAGTTTGAAAAAAGTTTAAGCAAAAAAGAACAAAGCAACATTCTTGTAGCAATTTTAAAGCAAAATCCTATCAAATTAAATGCAACAACTCCATTTTATACAATAGCTCATGAAATGGGTCATGCACAACATTGTCATAGTGCTGGTATAGAGTTTTATGGACAAATGGATGAATTGGAAAATATTGTTAAAGGGACAGATACAACAATATCTAAGGAGTTTTTAACATCAGAAGAAAAACAAAGGATTGCAAGACAAGTTTCAAAATATGCTACGGCCTCACCCTCAGAATTTGTTGCAGAAACATTTGCCGGTCTCGTAGGTGGTAAAAAATACACTAAAGAAGTTATGGATTTGTACAAACATTATAAAGGACCAAAACTATTTTGCTAAACTTGAGATTAGAGAGTCAAGTACAAATTTTACACAAAAAAAATCTCAAACTCACGGTCTTGAACTTGATTATCACTTCGTTCATGAATAACGGCTAAGCTTACACCGTCACCCATTGTTCGTGTTGCTCTTGGTGACAAAGCAGTCGTACAGACTTTTATATTCGTCATTCTGAGGGTGACGGTTGTTTAATACCCGAAGAATCTCTTAAATTAGAGTTTCTTCGCTATCGGTGCTTGCATTAAAGGGGTACACTGACGCTTTTATCCTCTGCTCGCACCTGCTCAGGATAACAAGCAGGTCACTAGTGGTTTTATTTTTTGTCATACTGAACTTGTTTAAGCAGCTTACCAATTTGACACGCCCACTGATTTTCGGGAAACCCAAAACTTCGCACTCACGTTAAACTTTACACAATTTGAAAAATATATTACTCTATCCAAGAAGGAAAGAGCTATGAATAAAAATCTTACCTTATTAATAGTTTTAACTGTGTGTGTTTTACTTGCAAAAAACATACCGCCTGCTGCAAAAAAGTCCCCTAAACATGTTCCTTTACAGACCTCCAGTGCTAATGCTAATGATTATAAACAAGAAGCACCATTAAATATTACCCCCTTCAGCTCTTTATATAAGAGGTCAATTAGATTCAATAGCTATGTCAATGTTGTACGATGCAGAGAAGCCTGAAGGCTCCAGTCAAGTTGAGCAAAGTAAAATTAAAGAAATGTATAATTTAGGAACAAATGAGACATGTATTCCGTATGTTGTAAGAAAACGTGACGATTCCACCTGCCCTTTACTAATTGAAATAAAAGTAAATGGTCGAACATTAAAAGGAAATCTTTGTGATTATACATGTTATAAATATAAAGGAAAAAGGTATGATGTCGGTTATTGTAAATAAGATAATATAAAGTCCGGAATTATTATTATAATCTAAATCTCTTATATTCATGCTAATATGTATTTGTATAGTTTAATGGAGATAATTATAATGAAAAAGATTCTTGGAATTTTTATTGCGGCATTTTTTGCATTCCAATTATCAGCAAATGCTGCAACAACGAATTGGACTTCCAGCAACAGTGTTCAACGGGTAAATACCATTGGTAAAAACATTCTTGTTAAAAACAATTTGCCGACAAAAATCACTTTTAAAGTTCTTGAAACCGATGATGTAAATGCGTTTGCTAATGCGGACAAAGAAATTTACGTTTATACAGGGTTATTGAAATTTGTAGACAGCGACGCTGAACTTGCCGCTGTTATTGCACATGAAATAGGTCATATCGTAAACAACCACGTTGCAAAACAAAATGTCATTAATTCAGTAACTTCAACTGCTATATACGCTTCAAATATTGATGCAAGACTAAAACTGGGTGCTAATGCCGCCAATAATATGACAATGCTAAAAATGTCACGTTCAGATGAGTATGAAGCAGATATTACCGGGACTGATTTAATAACAAAAGCAGGATATAACCCGATGGCTATGGTATCTTTACTCAATAAGATAAGCGGGAACTATGTTGACGTAATTTCAACACATCCTTCCGGCGATAAAAGAACCATGTATGTTTATAACTACGTGTCTTATACATATCCGGAGAAGGCAAAATTAGGTTATAATTCTTCTTCATATAAAAGTTTTATGAATTATGCCTCACCAATCGTCAAAGCAAGAAATGAAAATCCTAAAAAATTAGCATCATTTAACAAACAACAAGCAAAATTACAAGAAAAACGAGCTAAAAAGTTAGAAAAATACAAAAATGCTAAACAAACTAATGGTTGGGATAAGTCATTTAATGTTATAAGAGCAATATCAAATTAAAAAAATAAAGCCCTTAGATAAACTAAGGGTTTTATTTTTTAATGAAAAAAACTCATAATATCGTAAACAGATAAAAGTTTAATGCATCCAGGATCAATCAAATAGACCTTTCCGTCTGAAGCTCGCCCAAACTGCTCTGTTCTGAACAGAACATTCTTATCTCGATAGTAATCTTTATCGTCCTCGGTAATATCAGTAACCATAAAACCAGTACCAGTTATGCGGTCAACTACATCTCTTATTTCATCTTGAGATATGTCATCTTGAGAAACTTTTTCCTCAATATAGTAATGATTATTTGAGAAAAGTTGTAATCGACCGGAAGCAGATATCGGCAAATCAAAATCTTCAGGTTCTCGTCCACTAAAATGATCTAACGGTGTAATTTTTAAAACATTACCCTCATTAGTTTCAAAGACAAGAGCAAAAGCTCCGCACCCCACTAAAGACACAACCTTTAAATTTTTCATCGGCTCTGACTTAGATAGATCTTGTTCTAATTTTAACAATTCTTTCTTACTGTGGCCACCACGAACTAAAGCGGTAAGTATCTCAGAATCCTCAGTCAATGCATGTAGTGCAGAATGAGGAGCAATAGGATTTTTATAAATTACAGACTGCAAACGTCCAACCTCGTCAAACTGTTTATCAGAGATTTTGGAATCTCCAGTAAAAGAAAAATTATCAACACCAGATTTAAAAATACACCTCTGAGAAAATATATTTTTAGTCCGTACTGGAGTTATTACGTTATGAAAAACCGGATTAATTGCAATTCCCATACTGTTCACCACTTACTATACATCATCAATATCCTGATATAAATCAAATGTTTCATCATTAACTTCGCGCAAGAAATTTGTCCAACTGTTATAATATTCTGCGAGCGTATAAGTATAACCTACTAAAATAGATTTATATGATTGTTTCATAACTATCAAGGATGTCAAATCCGTTTTACCCGTCTCATAATTTTTTATTGATGTTTCAATTAACTTATTTGAACTTTTTAAGATGTTTTTTTCGTAACAGTTTAAATTATCTCTTGCAACCAAAAACTTTGCATAAGCTGCATCTGCATCTTTAAGCGCTTTATTCACGGTAGAAATATATTTTAACTCAGCCTGTTCAAGTTCCAGTTTAGCATTTTCAATTTCAGGTTTATATGTGTAAAAAATCGGAAGATTAACGATATTGGCACCGGCGTAAGCTCCGCTTTTAAAACGTTCGTCAGTTTGAGCTTTACTCTGGTACAAATACCCTCCAGTTAATTCAACATCAGGAATGCGCTGTCTCGCTACCAGTTTTAAATTTTTAGCGGAAACATCTATTTGCTGCTTGGCAATTTTTATATCGTATCTGTGTTCAAGCGTATGCTCTTTGATTTCATCAAAATTCGGCATTCTATCATCCGGTTCAGGAGTAAAAAGTTCTTTAAAATTATCATCTTCAATAAAAATTTTATCTTGCGTATCGTAAGTTACATTTTCTTTTGGATTAATAACTTTATTAAAGTACACAAGAGCATTTCTCACATTAATTTTGGCAGTATTAACCTGCGTCCTAAGTTGATTAAGTGCAATTTCCGCTTGAATTTCATCTATATTCGGCGCATTACCGCTTCGTACTCTTTTCCTTACAACAGATAATAATTGCTCTTGAAGTTTTTCTTGTTGCCGCATAGTATCAAGAACAGATTTTTCAGCTACAAGATTGATATACGCTTCTCGTACGTCCATCTTTAAATTAAATTTTGTATACTTAAGGTTTTCATTTTCCAATTTAAGATTAGACTTAGCAAAATTTTTTCTGACTCCACGCTTACCAACTTCTACAAGATTTGTAAATCCTATTTGTTGCGGTTCACTTCTACCTGCGGTTCCAATACTATAAAAAGCATTTAACTCCGGATTTTGAAAACGACCTGCAGATTTAACTCTATTTTTCGCAATATCAATATTAATTTTGGCAGCTTTTAAATCTATATTATTTTCAACAGCTATATCTAAAGCCTCTTGCAAATTTATTTGCCTGCAGTCTTCAATAGAATAAACGGGCAAAATAACAAACACTAATAAAAATAATGTAGTAAAAAACTTTTTCATAAGAATTCAGTTATACCACACAAGCAAATATATGTCCAGAACGGTAAAAATTTGACTGTATCAACAAGACATGTTACAATACAACTTAGGAAAAAATATGAGTGATACGTATAAAACAATTAAATGCCCGGCATGTGGCGCTACAATGACAAAAATATTTATGCCCTCACAAGGTGTAAGTATTGATATATGTAACAATGGATGTGGTGGGATATTTTTTGATAACAGAGAATTAGATATGTTCAAAAATTGCCCTGAATCAAACACAAAAGAGATACATGAACTTTTGGAGAACAAAACTTTTAAGAAAGTAGACGAAGGTTTAACGAGAATCTGTCCAAATTGTTCGACAAATATGGTCAAAAATAATATTCCAAATTCAACGATTCAAATAGATACCTGTTACGGCTGTGGCGGAATCTTTTTGGATTACGGCGAACTTGATATAGTAAGAACTTCTTTACAAAAGCAGCACAATTCGAAAACACAGAGACAAACCCCAAAAACTTCGGAAATTAACCTTAGTGATTTTTACAGGGATGCAAGCCGAGAAGAGAGTGCTACAGGGGCTGCGTACAAAGCACTTGGTATTACTCTCAATATTTTAGGATTAGTACTACTACCCCGTAGAAGACGACACCATTGGTTCTAAAAAGATATGTAAAATTTTTTTACAAAACTAGCACAATAAGGCAAAATTAAAAATTTTCAAGTATTATGATTAATGCGCATCGTAGAAGGAGAAGACATGCCTGTTAACATTTATCCTAAACAGACATTTACTGTCAAAAATAATCTAAATCAAACATTTACATCCTCAAAAAAAGAAGACAGCGAGTCACAATACAAAGACCCGCTGATGAAGTGGCCTGCAAGGGGCTTAGCATATACCAATGAGCTTGGAGCTGCTATAAGTGAAGTTGCTCCGACATTAGGAACATTACTATGGTTTCCTGCGATGCTGTATTTTGGTGCAGATATTTATGATAAATATAAAAATGATAAAACCTCATACGAGCCAAGCAGAATAAGAGGTACCGAACAAGCAGTATTTCAGGCTTTAGCAAGCGTTGCCCTTCCTACGGGTGCTGTTATTGCAGGGCAAAAGGCGACATCGCTTATCGGAAAACTCGGAAAAACAGGTCTGTCTTTACAAGGACAGGAAGAAGTTATTAAGTTTTTACAAGGACATATGAACAGACGCAACATCCTTGAACACAAGGATGACATTGAAGGTTTCAAAAACTCATTTAAGACAGCGTTAACTAACCACACTAAAAAAATAAAAACAGAATTAAGAACAGCTAATCCCATTAAACTTATAAGGAATTTTGCAAACCACTTATACTTAAAAAAACATAACCAAGCGCTTCCTTATAACCAAAAAATAATGAAATTTGCCAATCAAAATATAGACGAAATGTTTAGTATTTTTGAACAGCTTATGAATGACGATACTGTCAAACCAAAAGAATTTTCAGATAAAATGTTCAAAAAATACAACAATATTAAATCTAAATTTTTATCTGATGAAGCTTATAAAGATACAGCTAAAACTGATGCAATTGAATTAATCATCAAAAAATACCAAAAATCCAAAATTATGAATGCAAAGCTGCTTAAAACTGCCGGCGGGTTCGTT
The DNA here is from genome assembly GCA_964446855.1 of uncultured Muribaculaceae bacterium. Lineage (GTDB taxonomy): Bacteria > Cyanobacteriota > Vampirovibrionia > Gastranaerophilales > Gastranaerophilaceae > UBA1221. The sequence continues at coordinate 35,336 of CAYUQM010000008.1, read as the reverse complement.
GCATTAGGACTTGCTATCAATCCAATAGATCATTTTGTGGAGCATGTTGTAATGAAAAAGTTTGTAGGACCTCGCCTAAAAGAAATTGAACAGTCAAGAAAAGCCTACGATCAAAAGCAAAGAAGTGATTACAAGACAAAATTTATACACGAAAAGATAGTTTAAACCCTGCCATATATGTCATTATACCTGATAATATCATCTTCTGAGATATAATCGCCCTTTTGAACTTCAATAATCTTCAAATCTTTATCATAAGGATTTTGGAGTGAGTGTTTTGCTTTGACAGGGATATCAATACTATCACCGGCTTCAACAATATATTCTTTGTCCTCCAGCACAACCAGCGCTTTACCTTCAAGAACAACCCAATGCTCGGAACGATGATTGTGTGACTGAATTGACAGTTTTTGTTTTGGCATAACACATATAGTCTTAGTCAAATAGCCTTCTCCACTATTCATACAAGTATAGTAACCCCATGGCCTAAAGACAGTTTTGTGCAGCTTTGTAGTATCACTCTCTTTTAATTTTTCAAATAAATTCTTAACATTTTGGGATTTATCACGCCTACAGGCCATAATTGCATCTTCAGTTTCAACTATTATAACATCTTCTAAACCGGAAACCGCAACAAGCTCTTTTTGTGAATATATAAAAGAATTTTTAACATTATCAACCACAACTTTTCCGCTTATAACATTACCATTTTCATCTTTTTCTTTCACATCATATAAAGACTGCCAAGAACCTAAATCATTCCAATCAGATTCCAATTCTACCAAAGCTATCTTTGAAGATTTTTCCATAATTGCATAATCTATAGAAATAGAAGGCATGTTTTCATATATTGAATAATCAATTTTGGTATTGTTCTTAAAATCTAAATGCTTTAATCCGGAATATATTTCAGGAGCATACTCAGAGAATTCTTCCATAAGAACGGAAATCTTCGCCATGAAAATACCGCCATTCCAGAAATAATTACCTTCCGAAATATAGTGCTTCGCAGTTTCCAAATCGGGTTTTTCAACAAACTTCTCAACCTTATACCCTACATCAAGTTGATCAGCAGTTTTAATATATCCGTATCCGGTTTCGGGATAAGACGGCTTTATTCCAAAGGTAACAATATAGCCTTCTTCTGCAAGTTTTTCACCCTTTTTGACCGTATTAACAAAAGCTTCCAGATCCTTGACCAAATGATCGGAAGGAACAATAATTACAATATCATCGGCGCCTTGCTGTTTAAAAAATTCTAAAGAACACGCTATTGCAGGAGCGGTATTTTTTCCTAAAGGTTCAGCAAGAGTAATATTTGCAGGATTAAGCTTATTTAATTGCAATTTAACATCCGATTGATGTTTTATATTTGTAATAGCAAGGATATTTTCCGCGTCTATAAAAGTATTTAAACGCTTAAAGGTAGATTGTAATAAACTGGAATCATCATCTATATTCAAAAGCTGTTTAGGATACATTTCCCTTGATAGCGGCCACAATCGACTCCCTGAACCTCCTGCTAAAATTATCGCTTTCATAACCTCTCCTTGCAAAATAATACGGTAATTATTATATCAAATATAAAATATATTTACAAATATCAGAAAAATTTGTATAATTTCTTTATGTACAGCGATGGTGAAAAAGTTTTTATTGAAGACGATGATTTATGTTTGACATGTGAAAATTATGTCAAAGAATTTGATTGTCCGCTATTGAGTGCTCTTGTTCAGGGTGATGTATTCCTTGAGGATAGCTTGATTGTTACCCGTTGCGCATTCTATAAAGAGTTTAAGCGAATTTTACATATAGTAAGGAATGAAAAGAAAAATGAATACAATAACAATGATTAATGGTGATGGTATCGGACCGGAAATTTCAGATGCAGTAATGAAAATCTTGGATGCAAGCGGTGCTGATATCAACTGGGAAATTCAGACTGCAGGACAAGATGTTATTGAAACAGAAGGTTGCCCACTACCCGTCAGAGTTATTGAATCCGTAAAAAAGAATAAAATTGCACTGAAAGCACCGGTCACAACTCCTATAGGAAAAGGGTTTCGTTCTGTAAACGTCCAATTAAGAAAAGACTTAGACCTATATGCAAACCTCAGGCCTTGCAAGAAACTTCCTGCGGTAAAAACAAGATTTGATAATGTTGATATTGTTGTTGTTCGGGAAAACACCGAAGATTTGTATGCCGGAATTGAACATCAAGTTGATGAAAATACCGCAGAAAGCATTAAAATTATCACAAGAAATGCCAGCAAAAGAATTTGCGAATTTGCATTTGATTATGCTGTAAAAAACAACAGAAAAGAGGTTTGTGTTGTAACTAAAGCAAATATTATGAAGTTATCAGACGGACTTTTCCTCGACACATATCGCAAAGTTGCGGAGAGTTATCCGCAAATAAAAAAGCGAGAAATTCTTGTAGACAACCTGTGCATGCAGCTTGTCCAACACCCGGAGCAATTTGATGTACTGGTATTACCAAATCTTTACGGGGATATTGTATCAGACTTGACCGCAGGATTAATTGGCGGACTCGGGGTTGCACAAGGAGCAAATATAGGAAGAGATTATGCGGTATTTGAACCCGTCCATGGCTCTGCTCCGGACATTGCAGGGCAAAACAAAGCCAATCCGACAGCATTACTTTTGTCAGCTATCGAAATGCTAAAGTATATCGGTAAAAATATATGCGCAGATAAAATTGAAACCGCCTTATTTAAAACTCTAAATTCAGGAGTATGCACGGCAGACCTTGGTGGTACAGCGTCAACAACAGAATTCAGGGACGCAATCATAAAAAATCTCTCCTAGAGTACTAGTCGATTAAACCTAAATCTCTCAACAACCTTTCGTTATCAGCTAGCTGTGACAATTTTTTCTCCTCCAGAGAATCGCTGACGCGAAAAAGCTCTTCAACAATTTTGTTATGAGAAGTGTTCTCCGGATCAGACAAAACAAGTTTTGTAAAATTCTTTACATCGCATTTTTTCTCATACAGTTTAACAGCATTCCTCGACAAGTTATCCAAAAACTCATTTTTAGAAATATTAAAATCAACATCAATAGGCCTAATCATCCCATTAGCTGAAGCTTTTTTAGCTTTTATATTCAATTTTTCAGATAACTGCTTAAAAAGTTTCATGTATATCCCTCGATTGTATTATATACTTTTTATAAAAAATTTTCAATCAATCCAATGATTTAGGGAAAATTAGTAATATTTTCTTGATTATCAATTATATTTATTTTATAATCAAAGCACGAAATATTAGGAAGAAAGAGGTCTTAAATGCTTGATATTAAATTGATTAGAGAAAATCCGGAAAAAATTAACGAACTTTTAAAACGCAGAAATCCTGAACTATCTATTGATGAAGTTATTAAGATAGATGAAGAAAGAAGAAAAGTTCAAGCGCAGGCAGATGAACTTAGAGCGAAAAGGAAAAAAGATTCTCAATCAATCGGCGAATTAAAGAAAAAAGGTGAAAATACGGATGCAGTTCAAGCTGAAGTAAAAAAACTTGGCGATGAAATTAAGGCATTAGAAGAAAAAGAGACAGAATTAGACAGCAAACAGCGAGATTTGCTTCTTCATATTCCAAACACTCCGGACGAAACAACTCCTATCGGAACATCAGAAGATGACAATGTTGAGGTATACAAATGGGGTGAACCTCGTAAATTCGACTTTGAAGCAAAAGCTCACTGGGATTTATGCGAAGAGAAAAATCTTGTAGATTTTGAACGCGGTGTTAAGATTTCTCAAAGCAGATTTATACTGTACCGCGGTAAAGGGGCTAAGCTGGAACGCGCAATTATTAACTTCTTCCTTGATTACCACACCGGAGAACAAGGTTACGAGGAAATTCTTCCTCCGTTTATGGCTAACGCCGCAACAATGACAGGAACTGGACAGCTTCCAAAATTCAAAGAAGATATGTACAAGTGTGTTGATGAAGATTTATTCTTAATTCCGACTGCAGAAGTACCTGTTACGAACATATATTCAGGCGAAATTCTTACTGAAGAAGATTTACCAAAATATATGACTGCATACACTCCTTGTTTCCGTCGTGAATCCGGTTCTGCAGGACGTGACACAAGAGGTTTAATCCGTGTTCACCAATTCAACAAAGTTGAACTTGTTAAACTTTGCACACCACAAACAAGTGCAGAAGAACACGAAAAGTTAACACAAGATGCAGAAAAAATGCTTCAATTATTAGGTTTACCATACAGAAGAGAAGCTCTTTGCTCTACTGATATCGGCTTCTCTGCTAAAAAATGCTGGGATTTAGAAGTTTGGATGCCATCTTACGGGGCTTACAAAGAAATTTCAAGCTGTTCTAACTTCGGAGACTATCAGGCAAGACGTGCAAACATCCGTTACAGAAACAAAGAAACAGGTAAAACCGAATTTGTTCACACAATTAACGGTTCAGGGCTTGCCGTTGGCAGAACTTTTGCTGCTATAGTGGAAAATTATCAACAAGAAGACGGGACAATCATAATTCCTGAAATACTAAGAAAATACACAGGTTTTGATAAAATTTAGAGGCTAGGCTCCTAATGTTACACGAAACAATAGAACAACTGGATGAAATGCTGGATGAACCATTTAGTTGTAAAAGTACGCGATATACTAAATATTGGACTTTATTTTGTCAGATAACATTAATTTTCCGAGTTATCTATTTAAAGATTCCCTTTTTTGTGAAACTTCTGATAGGATTACCTCTTATACTATTAACAACCCAAACCTATATGGCATACGCAATTTACGTATGTTGGAGTAAATTTTTGGATGTTCGTTCTGTATATAACTTTAAAGATCCGGAGTTTTCTATAAAAAAATATTTCAAAATATATTTACTAAAAAACATGCTATTAATCTGGGGCGCATATTTTATTAGTAGAGCACATTTTAGTCCTTGGGGAATTTGCAGCCTCATATACGCAATCCCAATGGCAATAGTCGCTGTAGGTTATATTTTACCTATATTTGATAAGAGAATATATAAATAAGGAGATAACATGTTTAACACATATACAGATAAATTTGTAAAAGAGAATTTTATTTATACAGCATTCTGGTTTTGTTGGACAATTTTTCTTATTTTTATCGGTGCTTTTATTACTGTTGACTGCTATAATAAAGGGGTGTTTAATGTAACAACATCCACTTTGTTTCTGTTATCCATTTTAATTCTGGCTTGTTACGGACCTTACAATATTATAAATTGCTTAAAATTACCGCTTCTTAATGTTGATACTGACAAACTTCAATTTACATACGCCGGTATTACTTATAATTTTGACAGTCTTGTTCCATCGTACGATGTAAGAACTTCAGTTTGCTTCATGATGTTTGATTTTACATTATATTTCAAAAATGGAACTTCACTGCAGATGAAACTCCCTTGGCAAGCCGGACTTTCTTTTGCTGAAAAATACTTAAACAAATATTCAAAACCTAACAGTTCACTTTATTTCAGAGTTTGAAACCTCAAAATCACATCAGAGCATGCCATCTCGAAAATTCCGCATGAATTATCCGCAATCCGCTTCACACGCAGAATTATCTTTGCTTTGACAAATTTCAGGGAAATAATATCCTAAAATTTAACTAATTACTTGACTAATATGTTATAATATACATGACAATAAAGGAGTAAGGATGTACGAATTTCCATTTGAGCTGGATGAATTTCAAAAAGAGGCTTGCGATTACATAACAAACGGCAAAAGTGTCGTTGTATGTGCCCCAACTGGTGCAGGCAAAACTGTTATCGCACAGCATGCAATTCACAAAGCTCTTGAAAACGGAACCCGTATATTTTATACTACTCCCTTAAAGGCACTTTCTAATCAGAAGTTTTACGACTTTTCAGAAAAATACGGCTCTGATAAAGTCGGACTGCTAACAGGTGATACTTCAATTAACCGCGGAGCACAGATTGTCGTTATGACAACTGAAGTTTTCAGAAATATGCTCTACGGTACTAACTTTGGCGCGGTAGCCGATAACTTGAAAGATGTTCGATATGTTGTTTTAGATGAAGTTCACTATATGAACGATGAACAACGAGGAACTGTTTGGGAAGAAAGTATCATTTATTGTCCTACAAATGTCCAGATTATTGCCCTTTCGGCAACGGTTGCAAACGCTGACGAGCTTACCGCATGGATTAACACGGTTCATTCAGAAACCAAACTTGTTGATACAGATTTTAGACCTGTTCCGCTAAAGTTTTTTTATTTTGACAGCTCTCAGCCTGATAAGATTTTACCGTTATTTACACCAACAGGGCAACTTAACAGAAAAATTAAACCTGAAAAAAAGATGTGGGGTCCTAAGCGTAAAAAACAACACTCTTATGTTAAGGATATTGTCAGGAACCTTAATGACCAAGATATGCTCCCTGCAATATACTTTACCTTTTCTCGTAAAAAATGCGATGAACAAATGGAGAAGTGTGCTGACCTCGAACTTGTAACAAGAGAAGAACAAGCGCAGATAAGACAATTTATTGACGAGTACATCGCAGAAAACCCTCATCTATACAACAACAAGCATATTGAATACTTATTGCAAGGGGTTGCGTCACATCACGCCGGACTATTACCGGCATGGAAGAATTTGGTTGAGAAACTTTTCCAAAAAGGACTTATAAAAGTTGTATTTGCAACTGAAACTCTTGCTGCTGGAATTAATATGCCTGCACGCTCAACTGTTATCAGTTCAACCAGCAAACGCACCGATTCGGGGCACAGAATGCTTACCGCAAGCGAATTTTTGCAAATGTCAGGACGTGCAGGACGCCGCGGTATGGATGAAGTAGGTTATGTAACAGTTATCGGAACTATGTTCCAATCTCCTGAAGAAGTTGCAGAACTTGTATTGAGTGATGCAAACCCTCTTGAAAGCAGATTTTCACCAAGCTACTCTATGGTTTTGAATTTACTGCAAAGATTTTCACTGGAAGAGGCTAAAGAACTTATTTTAAAAAGTTTCGGCTATTTTTCGTCCGGTTCAAGACTACAACCGCTAATTGCACTGCAGGGCAGTTATGATGCGGAACTGAAAGAACGAGAGTTCGTTTGCCCTTTCAAACGCAATGATGAAGACTTAAACGCGTATGATAAACTTCGTCATTTATACGTTCAAAACAGACAAACATATAAAAAAATCTGCAAACAAGAACGTTCTAAAAACAGACCGCTATCGCCGGAAGCTATTGAATTTGGCAAAAAAACAAAAGATATGCTTAACAAAATGCATACTTATCAGTGTGATGATTGCAAGCTATACAAAAAACACTCCAAAAGCATTGAAGTTATTGAAAGAATTCAAGTTCGAAAACAAAAACTTAGTAAGGAAATTGAACGTCAAAGGGATATATTTTGGAACAAATTTCTTGCTCACAGAAGCGTTTTGATAGACTTTGGATATTTAAAAGATGATTATCCAACAGCAGACGGCATAATGACTTCGCAAATAAGGTCGGAAAATGAATTATTTATTGCGGAAATTATCAATTCACATATCTTAGAAAACCTGACCCCATCACAACTTGCAGGGGTAATTTGTGCAGTTACAACCGAAGATTTGAGAATTGACATACCATATATACCGTTTTCAGAACCTGTCAGAAAAACATTGAATTTAATTCGTAATATAAAACGCAAGATTGAAAAATCACAAAATTACCATCTTGTAGAAGCACCTTGTTATATCAACCCATATTTTAGCTCTTTAATTGAACTTTGGGTTGAAGGCTCTGAATGGGAAAATATAACAGAACAAATTGATATGGGTGAAGGCGACATTGTTCGTGCATTTAAACGTGTTGTGGACGTGTTGAGACAGTTTACGACTATCTCAAATGTTCCGGAAGCACTTGTTTTCACTGCTCGTGAAGCAATCGAAAAAATCCAAAGAGAACCTGTTAACATAGATTAGGGGAGCTATGAAAAAGTTATTATCACCCCTCGGGGTTTGTTGCAGATATTTGCCAAAATGTTTCGGCAAAAACGGGAAATACAGAATTAAATTAAAAAATTATTTATATCGGGAAAAAGCAAGAAAAATGAAGCTTGCAATGACACTTCTTGTAAAAGATGAAGAAGAGTTGATAGAAAAAAACATACGATTTCATCGAGCAATGGGGGTAAACTGTTTTGTCATCACAATTCATAATTCAACAGATAAGACCCTTTCCATTGTTGAACAATTGAAAAGAGAAGGAATCCCGATTGAAATTATTATTGCTAACGACAATATGGGTTACATGCAAGATACCCGTGTTGATAAAATGATAAAAATTGCCAAGAAAAAATTCAAAGCTGATTGGGTCATTAATGCTGACGCAGACGAATTTTACTACTCGAAAGATTTAAACTTACGAAAAAGCATTACGAAATATAATATTGGAAATGTTATTGAGATAGATTCTACCTTTTCATTTCCGAATAAATATAAAGACAGAATTTCTAATCCTTATTTTATTACACGCTATATGCCTAAATTCTGGTATGAAACCGAGCAAAACATTCCTCCATACGGAAGATTCTCAGGGGCTCGCTGCTGCCTGAAGGTAATACATAAAACAAAAGGCTATCTGAAAATTTCTTTCGGGAATCATAATGTAACTATGATTAACAAAAAGCTTTTCACAACGGGGGACATCGTTTTATACCATTTTTCAGACGGCAACTACAATGATTTTAAAACGAAAGTAAAACGATATACCACAACATTTAACAACTCTGAACAACAATCCGAAGTGGGCACTCACGTACAAAAACTCATTGAGCTTTATGAATGCGGAAAACTTGAAGAACACTACGATTCAATGTTTTCAGACGAAATTCAAAACCGCCTTATTGAATTGGGAATTGTCACGGCAGACTATTCTCTAATCAATTTTCTAAAATATCATAAAATCTAAATAAAGTGTCATAAACACCATATTTAGATTTGTAAAACCCTTGCTACCATTAGACTTGAAGTATTTGTTAAAATATGTTACAATAGTAGTAGAAGAAACTTGTTATTTACTCTAACAGGTCTTTGATGAGTGTTATTCCCCACCCCACTCTAAAATAAAAAAGGTATCCGGTTACTTAAAAACACAGGTGACGAGATGGATACGCTTGATTTATACAACGGGAATACTGAGAAAGATTCGGCTTTAATGGTTAATGTTGCCGCTGTAGGGGCGTTTGTTGTGCTCTTTTATCTATTTGGCAACCCACCGATTTTTGCCGACGATATCAGGCTGGCACACGCACCTACGCCAACTATAAATATTAATGTAGGAGAAATTTATAATGAATTTATGAACGAAATATCTCCGGAAGTAAGAAGTAAAAATTTTGATGAAAAAATAAAATTAACTTACCCAAATTCACTGATAAAAACTGTTGCACCGGGAATTAAACACATAAGACTAACAAAATATTATGACGGGAAACCGGTAAAACTTAATATTGTACAGGTTGACAGAAAACTCGCCTCAAATTTTGAAATTAAACCTGTTCTATCCTCAAGTGCTTCAAACTTAAAAAGCAGAAGAACTATAACAACAATAGCTAAAAATTCAAACTCAATTGTAGCACTAAATGGAACTTTTTTTAAACCTGAAACGGGAGTCCCTCTCGGAACACTAATGATAGACGGGAAACTGTATACAGGCCCTATATATGACAGGGTAGCAATGGGAATTTCCGATAACGGGTTTGAAATGGCTCGTGTACAAATGAATTCAACAATTAAATCAGGTAACACAACAGTAACTATTGATAACATAAATCAGCCAAGAATGCTTGCTACATACACGCTTGCATACACAAAAGATTGGGGGACAACCGCTCCACCTTCACCTAAATATGGCATGCAAATTGCAGTACAAGATAACAGAGTTATTGCTTCTTCCACTTCCGCACTTAACATACCGGAAAACGGTTATGTAATAGTCGGACCAATCAGCAAGCTTGAATCAATAGCAAATTCAGGAAAAGCAGAAGTTAAAATAGGAACAACTCCAAATTGGAAAAATGTTAAACATATTATCAGCGGAGGTCCGTATTTAGTAAAAAATTCAGAAATTTATGTTGATATGACCGCACAAAAGCTTGGGGCAATAGGCGGTAAAAATCCTCGAAGCGCAATAGGATATACTGCAGATGGGGATTTAGTAATGGTTGCAGTTGACGGACGCGAAGGCAGTTCTGTCGGAATGACTTTGATGCAGCTTGCAAACTTTATGAAATCAGCAGGCTGTACAAACGCAATGAATTTGGACGGCGGAGGTTCGACCGTAATGTATGTAAACGGGCAGGTAGTTAATAATCCTGCGTTTAAAGGCGGTATCGCAATCTCCAATGCCCTCGTTTTATCCCAAAAAGACTAACGGATTCGTAGAGCTTCACTAAGTATTGCCCTTGCACCGTACGGAATTGTTTGTTTTGAATCTCCGTGAGTAAATGAAAAACCGCCATAAGAAGGAACATTCAAAATATCAGTAACCTCTTTTTGGAGTTCTTCCAGCCAAAAGCTATCATCCACCCCGAGGAATTCACCAAAAGCAATTCCTCTGATATTTTCACGGAACTTTTTAATATTAATCAATTGGTTAAACATCTTATCAAGTTTATAGACCGGCTCATTAATATCTTCGACGAAAAAGATAAAACCTTCATCCGGAATAAAATCAATTCCGCACAAAGACACAAGAGTAGACAAATTACCGCCAAAGGTTATACCTTCAGCCACCCCTTCTTTAAACGTAGTTTTAGAAAAATACTCTTCATAACCGCCTTTTAATACGTTAAAGAAGGAATACTCTGTCAATTCATCCGGAATTCCAGAACTGAAATCACTCTGAGCCATAGGACCAGAATATGTAATCAAATCAGAATGCTTCAAAAACATTGCAGATAGTGCCGTAATATCCGAATACCCGCAAAAAATTTTAGGATGCCTTCTGATAAGCTCAAAATCAATATATTTAATCAGCCTAATAGTTCCGTAACCACCTCTTGCGCAGACAATAGCTTTTACATCGTCATCTAAAAATGCATCGTGTACATCTTCAACTCTTTCTTCATCTGTACCAGCAAAATAGCGATTATTGCAGATAATATTTTTGCCGAGTTTAACCTTGAAACCCTTTGACTCAAAATATTTTTTTGCAGACATAATCAACTCATACTCAACAACCCCAGCAGGCGCAATGATAGCAACAGTATCTCCGACTGATAAAATTGGTGGTTTAACTAAATTCATAAACTATCCTTTTTTTATTAACTTCTGCTATAATAATACTATGATGAATGAAAAATATATACCATTATACAGAAAATATCGTCCGCAAAGATTAGAAGAAATTGTCGGACAAGTGCATATTAAAAAAGCATTAGCCAATGCAATTTCAATGAATAGAATTTCTCACGCTTACCTTTTTACAGGTCCGAGAGGAACAGGCAAAACATCTACCGCAAGAATTTTTGCAAAATCTCTAAATTGCAAAGAAGGACCTACAACCTCACCTTGCGGAGTATGCGAAAACTGCGTAGATATAACAAATTCTGTCCCAATGGACGTTATAGAAATTGATGCTGCAAGTAACAGAAAAGTTGAAGATGCTCAAAATATACTGGAAAAAGTTATGTATGCACCCGTCAACAGCAGGTACAAAATCTACATCATAGACGAAGTCCACATGCTCTCAAATACAGCATTTAACGCATTATTAAAAACTCTTGAAGAACCACCTAAAAATGTGATTTTTATACTGGCAACAACAGAAGTTCACAAAGTTCTCGATACCATAAAAAGCCGATGCCAAAGATTTGACTTTAAGAGAATTACCACGGAAGATATTGTAAAACATTTACGCTTTATTTCTGACCAAGAAAATATAAATATTACAGACGATGCATTATTTTCCATTGCCAAAAACTCTGCAGGAGGGATGAGGGATAGTATAGCACTTCTTGATCAGTTAAGTATTCTTGACGGAGAGAGTGCAATTTCTACAGATGATATTAACAATTTACTCGGAAGAATTTCTTTTGATACGTTACACTCTCTATCAGATGCAATAATTAACTCTAATCCTCAAAATGCAGTTGAAATTTTAGAAAAAATCTATAACTCAGGAAATGAACCGACACAGATATTAACAAATCTTCTTGACTATTTTAAAAATGTACTTATCGTAAAAAACTGCAAACAGGAAATCGTCTTTGAACTTACACAACTTAACGAGGCTCAAATCAGCGAACTTAAAACACAGGCTGAAAAGTTGGAAACCCAACAAATTACATTTTTAATTTCTAAGACATCTGATTACATAAAAGAGGTAAAAACAACAAATAATCCCCGTTTATGGTTAGAAGTCGGCATAATTGACTTAGCTAATTTAACTGAAAACACTTCACTCATAGAGCTGCAAAACCGTATTATCAAACTGGAAAGCGGAACTGTAGGAATACCGACAACAACATTTAAAGCTCCGCCAACACCTATGGCACCTATGCAAGAAATAAAAGAACAGGTTGAAACGACAATTCCAAAACAACAAGCTCAAGAATCAGCACAAATAGAAGAACCACAACCGGAACATACTAATAAAGGGCAAGAAATAAGTAAACAAACGGAAGACTTTTCTCCAATGCCAATTAGCCAGCCCTCTTCCGGAAATGATATTGCTTCTATGTGGGGATTGCTATTAACAAATATTCAATCTGCACCAACAAGAGCTCTGTTAAAACAATGGGCTAACCCTATAAAGATTGACAAAGATGAAGTTGTTTTGACAATAAAAAACGAACTCTTGTTAAATCAATTTGTTTCAGGGAACAAGAAAAAAACATTATCAGATGCTGTTGATACTATGTTCAACCAATCTGATTCAAATATAATAATCAGATTACCTCAAGCGGGAGATGAAGCTGTTAAACCGGCAGCATCACCTAAACCGCAGCCCAGGCAATTAAGCCCACAAAAAACACAAGAACCTCAGCCGGACGAGGACGAAATCGCAACTGCAAAAGAAGAAGTTTCAAAAACCACCGAACTACCAAAAAGAAACAACTACACGGGAGCATCAGATCAGGTAAATATGATTATCGACTTATTTGACGGAAAAATTGTTGAGTAAAATCCGATTAAACCTGTTTTTCTAAAAAAATGGAACGTACAAAGAACTCAGCCTCTTCTTTTGTGCTAACATCTCCATTCAATTGAGCTTCTTTAAGTGCAGCAATAATCTCACCAAGCATTCTTCCTTGGTTAATATTAAGCATCTCCATAATTTCATTACCATCCAAAAGCTTTTCAAGAGGTTTAAGAGTTTCAAGCGAAGAAAAATAAAATTCTAACAATTTATCCAAATTTTTTAAGTTGGTCTCAACCATCTCGTCAGTGATAAGTTCGCCTCTAGCAGATAATCTATCAGCTTTAGCCAAAATAATATTGTCAATAACATTATCTTCAAGCTTCCTTAAATATCTTGTCATCGCTTTTTCGTTGACATCAGTATCACACATAAGCTGAGACGGATAAATATGATTTTTTATCATTTCAGAGATATAAGAAATTTGTTTATTAGAAAAACACAATGTCTTTAAAAAAGGTTTAACTAACTTAGACCCGACATCATCATGTTTTATAAAACGATGTCTTCCGGTTTCTGCATCAATTGACCAAGTGGAAAACTTACCTATATCATGCAAAAAAGCGGCCAACTTAAGATGTGCAAGACGCGAAAATCCGCCAAATTCAATCTTATCCAGATGAGCTTTTACTCTATCATCAGAATTATTGTACAAGATTTGAACTTGGTTAACAGTTTCAAGACAATGATTAAAAAGGTCAAGATGATGGTGAGTATTTGGCGGAACTTGTTTCATCTCCTTTACAACAGGAAAAATTTCTTCAAGCAGCCAAGTTCTATCCATATTTAACAAAGCTTTATAAGTATATTTTCCACTAAATAACTTCATCAACTCATAATTAACGCGCTCTTTAGCAGGTTTACTAATTAAATCCGTATACTTGCATATAACACAAATAGTTTCTGATGTAAGCTCAAAATCAAAAAGGGCCTGAAATCTGTAAACTCTCAATAGACGCAACGGGTCATCAACAAAATTGATTTCCTCTATATAATTAAGCATTTTATTTTGAATATCAGCAGTTCCACCAAACAAATCTAAGACAGCACCAGTATGAACATCAATTGCAATTGCATTAATCGTTAAATCTCTACGCCTCAAATCTGCTTCAATCGAACCTCCGATAGGGTTGGTAACATCAATCATACATTGATGTTCACTATCTTTTTTTTCGTGAAGGACAATTCTGTATATCTTATTTGTTTCGTCAAGCGGAACAAACGCCGAATCAAAAAGCTTATGAAGTTTTAATGCGAATTCCTTAGCTTCCACATCGGCAACAATTATATCTCTATCAAAATTTTCAATTCCCATATAAAAATCACGAACAGTTCCGCCAACAATAAAAATCTTATTATTAGGGAATTCTTTTGCAATTTTAGATAATATTTTATCATTTTTAATTTCGTTTAATATTGCCGTATTCATAAACTATATTTCCTAATCCAACTGTAACTGCAGTTTCTGCCTTTAAAATCAAATTTCCCAACGTAAGCATAGGTACATTATTTTCTCTAAAATATTCAAACTCTCTTTCGGAGAATCCGCCTTCCGGTCCAATAATCACAAGAATTTTTGAATTGTTAAAGAATTGCGGATTTTCAGCACAATAAGCTCTCAATGTTGTATCAGAACAACGTTCACAATATGCAATCACATAATCAAAATACTTACTTTCGCAGAGAGCATTTATATTTGTTAAATCATAACAAACAGGAACATCTGCCCGTTCACATTGCTTTGATGCTTCAAGCATTATCTTTTGCCATTTAGAGATTTTCTTTGTGATAACATCTTTTTTCAGCGCACAATTATCAGTTAAAACAGGATAAACACCTGCAACTCCAAGTTCGGTTGCCTTCTCAATTATCAAAGATTGAGCATCACTTCGTAACGGACTCTGAGCAAGATACAATTCAAAATTAAGTTTACGATTGGACTGATAAGAGTTCTTTATGTCAACCGTGATATCTTTTCCGGTAATAGAAACAATCCGTGTTTCATATTGAATTTGGTTTTCATCGATTAACAACAAAGATTCCCCGCATTTTGCACGAAGTGATTTCGCGATATGGTTGTAATTTTCCAAATCTCTAATAATAATACTCGTATCATTAACATCTGATGATTTTATAAAAAAATGCGGCACAATTTCTCCTTGTTTCAGAAACATTATATCATGCAATTTATGGGAAAGCATGCTAAAAAAACGAAAAAATATATATAAAATACATACTAGCGCAAAACATTTCAAACAAAATTTACAAAAATTTACATTACACCAAACTTAAGATTTAACAAGTTTTTTAACATATTATCCGTTATAACGTCTAATATTTTACCTAAAAACGTATTAAAAATTAAAGATATTATATTTTTATAAAATAAATTTTAATTTACTCTTAATATTTACTTTACAAATAATTAAAAATAAGCAATTTTTTACCTTTAGGACTTTTAATATTAATATGGTGTTGTTATAATAAGTAGTGTTCGAAAAACAATAAATAATTATGATACAAAAAGTTAGTGTAGAAAAGTTAGATAATAAAAAATATGCCCCAATAATGCTTAAAGAAAAACAAGGGGATACCCCTTCCTTTACAGGAATTGGACAAGGGTTTGTAGATTTAGCTGTTCGCGGAGTTCAAAGATGTGAAGCTGAACCGATGCTGAACGTTACAGTACTTGATTTGAGTACAGCTATTATTCCGCGTTCAATAATTGAAACCGTTGCCGGATCTACTCAAAAAGATGAAAACGGCAATGTTATTCGTGACGAAAACGGTAAATCTAAACGAAAATTAAACTTCTTAGCCGGGCTTGAAGCATTCAGAAGAGAAAGTTCCGGATTGCTTATTAATTGTATTTTACCTGGCTTTTTTGTAATGGGAACGGCTGCACTCTTTAATAGAGGAGTTATGGGTAAAGGTTCAAACCTTATCCACAATTGGGCTGACAGAGACACTCTTGAAACTTTGAAAGGCTTCTACAAAGGTAAAGGGGCGGATAATTACTCAGAAATGCTTAAAACAATGTTCCTTGATCTTAAAGGTGCAGATGGAGCTGAAATAGACAAAGCGTTTACTGATTTATACAGAAAAGATCCACAAGCCTTTGATGACATATTTAAACAACTCGGACAAATGGCTGACGCAGATAAGCTTAATAAAAAAGCTGTTAGCAAAGCTGTATCTAACATAATCGAAAAAATTAATATTTCTGAGAATATTAAATTTACAACTAATAATCCTAAGAATAAATATTTTGGCAACTCTTTAGAAGCACTGCTAAAAAATACCGTAGAAGTACTGCACGATACCAAAAAAGCAGGAATAGAGTCTACTGATGATTTTGCAAAATATATTTCGAAAGCAAAAAATCTTGTAAAATTTAAAAGTATTGGCGGTATGGCAATTACTATTCCTCTTGCTCTTGCGGCTCAACCTATTAACAGATGGATAACTCACAAATCAGCAGGCGGTAAAAAAGGTGCTCCTATCTACAACGATGATAAAGAAAGAATTCTTTCAAAAGAAGAAAAACAACAGCTTTTAAAACAAAAATTCATTTCAGTTGGTTCTATGCTGGGACTTTCATGGCTTTCAATGATGAAAATGCCATCAATGAGCATGATTGAATTCAAAAAATTCTTCCCATCAATGGATCAGGCAAGACTTGTATCAACCGCTACATTCGCAAGCCGTATGGCTTCTTCTGAAGATTTCAATGATTTAAGAGAATCAACAGTTCGCGATCTTGCAACATTCTCCAGTTTTTATTTCTTGGGAGATTATGCCGCAAAAGGTATAGCGTCATTCCTAGAATGGAAGAACAAAGATAAAGGTATTAAATTAATCAATGATTTGAAACCTTTAGAGGAAGGTGCTAACATTCTTCAAAAAGCTTGGCACTGGACAAAACATACTGCATTAAAATCAACTAACGAATTAGCAACTCAACATGCTAAGAACCTTCGTTCTGTATGTCAAATAGGAAATATTACATTCTCATTACTATCATTGGGTATTTTTATACCATTGATAAACAGAATCCAAACGAATAAGAAAGAGCAAGAAAGAATCGCAAATGCTAACACGAAAGGTTCCGCCGCAGTGCCCGACACGGGCGAAACCACGGGCGGAACACCCCCCTCAAAAGACGGGTCAAGTCTTTTGAAAATTGACAAAAAATCGACAGCATTTGGAGCATTTTTTAATTCGTAAAGGAAACAATCATGGAAATTAAACACATTACCCTAAAAGAAAATCAACACAGAAAGCAATTTAATCAACAAAACAAAAACCAAAACAATAACAAACAAGTACCAGCAACAGATGTAGCATTCACGGGTGCAATTGGCACTCTTACTGCGATTCCAAGTGTATTCTTAAGATTCTTGGATACAAACCAAGCTTGGGGGGCAAACCTTGTTGATATAGGTTCCATGGTTGTACCAAGGACTTATTACGACACCAAGCACAGAGGGCTCGCAACAGGTTTGGAAACTGGCAGAAGAGAATCTACCGGTACGTTTAACCACGCAATGGTCGGAGTTTATGGTACTGCCGCAGGTGCTGCTCTTGCCATGGGTTTAAACCGTGCTTACCAATTTAAAGCTCACAAAATATTTGCAAACAATGATACGTTAAATATTCTGGGCGATAGCTGGTATAATGTTCTCAAGACCGGAGGCGAAAAGCCTGTTGATGAATTCCTTAAAAATGTTGTATCAAATATTAAAGTGTTTAACCCATCAAGACAGGATGCAGTAGAGGGTTTTGTTTCTATTAGCGAAGATACACAGAAAACTGTTATTTCTAAATTAAAAGACTTAATTGAAAATGGTACACGTGAAACTATTTCAGATAAAGATAGAGATTATATTAAAGCTCTTATAACTGCAAATACAGGCGGTGAAAAGAGTGCTGTACTAAACGGATTTTACAACGGTCAAAAAGCACAAGCAGATAATACCCTTTCTACTTTGATTGAAAATATCCACAATGTATCAAAAGCATTTAATAAAGAAAATGTTATTAAAGATTTTAAAGATGCAGCACAAAAAACAATCGAGGATGTAAAGATACTTAAGTCTTTAAAACGCTTGAACATCAGTCGTTCTGTTGCTGGATTAGGGTTTGCTTCTCTATTCGGAATGTCAGTCCAACCTATTAATATGTATCTAACAAAGAAAAACACAGGCTGTGACGGATTCCCAGGGGTGCCGGGAAGAAATAAAGATAAATCAAAATCATTCCTTGCAACAAAAGCTGCAATGGCTGGCATATTTGGAGTAGGAGCACTTTCTACAATCATGGTTGGAGATAAGTCTTCCGCCGTAAAAGCAAGCGGCTTAATGAATCAGCTCAAACAATTTGGAACAAGATTTTTATCAAAAATACAATTTAAAGGTATGATGCCAACCGTAAACCAGTTAAAATTTGTATACGGTATGACAATTATGTCACGTTTAATGTGTGCTAGAGATAAAAACGAACTTAGAGAATCAGTTGTTAAAGATTCTTTAGGTTTCTTAAACCTTCTTGTCCTTGGTAGCCTTGTAACTAAAGGCGTTACGCGATTACTAAATAAGAGCTTGATTAATATGCAAGAAGGAACTAACAAAGGATTTATCAACTGGTTAAAAAATTCCTCAGTTAAATCTCGTGACGAAGTTATGCTTGAAACTTTGAAAAATAACGGTATCGAGGTAGTAAAAGATGGAAAAGTTTTATCTTACACTAAACTACTTGAAGCCAGCAAAGCTCTGCCTAAGGAAGTAAAATCAATACTAAGAGGACGCCTTGCGGCTCTTAACATAGCTCAACTTGTTGGATATGCATATTCAGGCATTTTCCTCGGCTACTATTTACCAAAAATTAATGACAAAATGTCAAAAGCAAATGAAGAAAAACGTATTGCAAAATTAGCCCAAGCTCAAGGAAAAACTATCGAACAAGTTAAAGCGGAAATGGCTGAAGAAATCAAAAGAATGGAAGCTAAAGCTTCCGGAAAAACAATTTCGGAAAAACAAAACTTAAATACTACTCTATCAGATAACGGCACAAAAACAATTCTGAGTGATAGCAATAAAACATTCTTAAACAAACACATGGCAGCATAAAAAATCGCGATAAACTCGCGATTTTAACTCATCTGAGCATTTGCACCACTCACAACTTCTACAATTTCTTGAGTAATTGCCGTTTGCCGCGACTTATTATATTCGATTGATAATGTGGCAATCATTTTTTCTGCATTTGATGTTGCAGCAGACATAGCTGTCATACGGGATGCAAGCTCACTAGCTTGTGCCTCTAACAAAGATTGATAAATTATGTTAGTTATGTACATAGGCACAATTTTTTGTAAAATATGATGCTTATCCGGTTCAAATTCCATTAACGGGTCAATAATGTTATCATAAAGCCTGTCATGGTCTTCTGAAAGCGTTTTTAACGGCAGAACTTCCCACTCTTCCACAAAATAACTCATCATGTTTTTGAAGCGTGTAGTAACAATCTCAATTTTATCAATTTTACCTTGTACAAAATAATCTGCCAAATCCTCGGTAACAAATTTAGCATTTTCAGGAGTTGGATTAGCTGCGACATTCAAGTATGTCTTCACAATCTCACAATTATAATTTGAAGCTTTTCTCTTTAATGCAGATATACCTTTTTGCCCAATAATAAACAAATAAGTTTTTATCCCTTTAGAAGAATAATCATCAAGCATTTTAAGAGTACGCCTTACGACATTAGCATTGTATGCGCCAGCAAGCCCCTTATTTGAAGTGTTAACAAGAAGCCCTACAGACTTAATCTCGCGAACCTTCAAAAGTGCAGGATAATTATCAATCGCAGACTTAATTTTCAATGTTGCGGAACTGAAATCGCCAACAGAATACAGAAGTTTTCTGAACATAGCATTCAGGTTCTGAGTAAACGGACGGGAAGCCTTAACAGTATTTTCAGCTTTTTTAACCTTAGCCGCCGCAACCATCTTCATCGCACGCGTAATTTTCTTTGTACTCTCTACACTTTGTATTCTATTTTTGATATCTTTTAAGTTTGCCATAATATACCTTTAACTAAAATGTCTTTTTAAAAGTTGAAATAGCGTCTTTTAAAGCAATTTTATCTTCATCAGACAGTGCGCTACCCTCGTCAAGTTTTGCCATTAATTCTTTAAGATTGCCACTCAAATATGAACATAAATCTTTTTTAAATCTGTTTACATCATTATTTGCAACATCATCAAGCATACCTTCGTTTGCAGCAAAAAGAATACTAATTTGTTCAGAAACACTAAGCGGTGCATACTGAGGCTGCTTAAGAACTTCAGTTAACTTTTCTCCACGTAATAGTTGATTTTTAGTGGATTGATCTAAGTCAGATGCAAATTGAGCAAAGGCAGCGAGTTCATTATACTGTGCTAAATCAAGTCTCAATTTACCTGCAACCTGCTTAATACCTTTAGTTTGAGCGGCACCACCAACACGTGATACTGAGATACCTGCGTTAATCGCCGGTCTTACACCAGAGTTAAACAAGTTAGATTCCAAGAAAATCTGACCGTCGGTAATTGAAATAACGTTAGTCGGAATGTAAGCTGATACGTCACCTGCCTGAGTTTCAATAATAGGCAACGCCGTAATACTACCACCACCAAGTTCATCGTTTAATTTAACCGCACGTTCCAGTAATCTTGAGTGGAGATAGAATACATCCCCAGGATATGCTTCACGTCCCGGTGGTCTTTTAAGAAGCAAACTCATTGCACGATAAGCCTGAGCGTGTTTACTTAAATCGTCATACACAATCAGAACATCACGACCTTGCTCCATAAACTCTTCGCCAATTGCAACGCCCGCAAACGGTGCAATATACTGAAGTGGAGCAGATTCGTTAGCTGTAGCTGAAACGATTATAGAATAATCCATAGCTCCGTGTTCTTCTAAAGTTTTTGCTATTTGTGCAACGGTAGAAGCTTTTTGACCTATCGCAACATAAATACAAATAACATTTTTACCGCGTTGATTAATAATTGTATCAATTGCAATAGCGGTTTTACCTGTTTGTCTGTCTCCAATAATCAACTCACGCTGACCGCGACCGATTGGAGTTAAGGCATCAATAGCAGTTAAACCTGTTTGTAAAGGCTGGTGAACTGATTTTCTTGTAACAATCCCCGGCGCAACACGCTCAATCGGACGAGTTTTAGAATATTCGTATTCACCTTTACCGTCGATTGCTTTTCCTGTAGGATCAACAATTCTACCTATTAAACCATCACCGACAGGAACAGATGCAATTTTGCCTGTTGTTTTAACTGTCATCCCTTCTTTAATGTGGGTGTACTCACCAAGGATTACAATCCCAACATTATCTTCATCAAGATTCATTGTGATACCAAGAGTGTCTTTGCCATCTTCAAAAACGACAAGTTCACTTGCCATAACATTACGCAATCCGTATACTCGGGCAATCCCGTCACCAATTTCAATAACTCGACCTGTATTTGCGACCTCTGTTTGAATATCAAAATTTTCGATTTTACTTCTTATTATAGAGCTAATTTCATCAGGTTTAATAACTGCCATAATTTCCTCTTTCAATTTTACTTTAACATTAAATTTTTACTTAATTTATCAATACGGTTCTTTAAACTCATATCAATAACATCATCATTTACTTTAACCGTCAAACCTGCAATAATGCCCTCATCTACTTTCCACAAAGGCTGTATTGTTTTGTTAAGATTTGATGTTAAATTTTGAACAACTTTTTCTTTATATACATCCGACAATTCTATAGCAGAAACAATAGTAACAGGCTGAACATTATGAATTTCATTCAATTTGTCAATAAAATCAATATAAATTTGTGAGAATTCAGAAATACGTTTTTTCTGAACCAAAATTTTTAAAAAGTTTATCAAACTTACATCAATCTTATCTGAAAAGATGCTTTCCAAAATCTCAATTTTTACATCATCAGTAATTGATGGATCTGCCAATAAAGCTTTTAATTCATCTGAAGCTTCTATTGTATCATTAACATCAGCAAGATCAGATGAAAATTTTTCAAAAGAAACTAAACCCTCTTGACAGATTTGCACAAGAGCCTCTGCATAGTTTTTTGCTGCTAATGAAATTTTTTGAACAGAATTATCCATAACCTATATTCTCACCCTACTTAATTCGTCAATACTTTCTTCAATATATTTATTATGAAGTTCAGGCTCTTGATTTAACCTTGAAATCACATAATTTCTGGCAAGTTCAACAGAAGCCTGTGCAGTATCATCAGTCATTGAAGTAATCAATGTCTTCTCTTCTGCTTCAATTACTTTTCTGACATTTTCTTCTATCTGTTTAATCTTACGTTCTGTAGTTTCTACAATGGAACCGGCAACATTTTCAGCCTGTTTTGAAGCAAGAGAAAGTTTGTCGGAAATCTCTTCTTCAATATGCTCAATTTTAGATTTTGCATCGGTATAATTCTTATACGCATTTTCTCTTGCAAGTTTTGAGGTTTCGATAGCATAAACGATATCGTTTTTGAGCTTTTCTACGGCATCGGCAAACTTCAACTTTTGCATAACCCCAACAAGAATAACAAGAAGGACTGCAAAGTTAAAAGTATTAGATTCAAGTATTAAATTCCAAAAATTGACTAATTCGTTCATTATCCGACCCCGTTCAATTGTGCTGAATCAGTGATTTCAACATCCATCCCCATAACTTTTGACGCAATACTTTCAGCGAGTCCTTGAATTTTAGAATTCAATTCCCCCTGTATGGCATCTTTTTCCTGCGCAAGTTCATCTTTACGCGCTTGAATAGAGTTTGCAGACTTTTTGGACGCTTCTACAGTCATAGATTTACCTCTGGCATTTTCTGCTTCAATTCTTTCGGAAATAATCTTTCTTGACTTATTATCAGCATCCCCAAGGCGAACCTCTCTGTCTTTTAGAATACCTTCCGCGTCATCATCAAATTTCTTAGCCTCATTATAATTTGTATCAAGCAGTTCTTGTCTTTTTCCGACAACTTTTGTAATCGGCGCATAGAAAATTCTGTTCATAATCTCTACGAACACAAGAAAACTTATAACAGATACCAAAAATGTTGCATTAAATTCCATGATTTAACTCCACTTCAAACTATTTTCCCAATAATTGGAAAGCAATAACGAACGCATACAAAGCACAAGCTTCTGAAAGAGCTGCACCTAAAAGGAAGAACCCGAATGCTTTACCTGCTACTTCAGGTTGACGAGAAACAGCATCCATCAAACCTTTTGTTGCGAAACCGATACCAAGACCTGCACCGATTGCACCAAAACCGATTGCGATACCTGCGCCTAATTGTGCCAATTGTAAATTTTCCATAATTTTTTCTCCTTATATTAAATTATAAATTAGTGTTCTTCACCTGTTGCCGACCCGATATAAGCGATAGTCAGCATCATAAATACAGTTGCCTGAATAAACGCAACCAGAATTTCAAAAAGCATTATCGGAAGCGGCAGAAAATAAGCAGATGCCCCGAGCGCAATTGAAACAAGAATTTCTCCGGCAAAAACGTTTGCAAAAAGACGGATTGCTAAACTTAAAGGACGTGTTACCATCTCCAAAAGCTCAACAAGTGCCATTACAATACTTGTAAACGAAAAATCGTGCAAGAAAAATTTTGGTCCCTTTTGCTTAAGCCCCGCGGCAACATAATATATTAAGACAATAACAGCCATAGCGGCAGTGAGGTTTATATCATTTGTAGGAGAAGCCAATTCACCTTCTTTGATATGAATAATTCTTAAAGGAAGCTGCCCCATTAAATTTGCAAACAAAATAAACAAAAACAATGAAGCAATAAGCGGAACATGGTGTTTATTCCTGTGAGGAATCATAGTGTCCATAGTCCCCCAGAAAAAACTCATTATTTTTTCACAAAAAGCCTGCAACTTACCGGGAACAACCGACAAACTTCTTGTTGCCGTAATCGCAAATATAATAAGACACGCCATTGCAAACCACATTGTAAATATAGTATCAAGGTTGAAGCTTAAAGTGTGACCCAAAATTGTAGTCGTATAAATCCAATGTTCCATCGATTAACTCTCCCCTATATAGCTATAGTACCACGTACACAAAAAAAGCGCAATCATTTTTTTGTTTAGTATAAAATATAGTTAAATCGGGCAGTTTATGAGGATATATGAAAAAAATCTTTTTACAGAAAACCAACTCAACAAACACATACGTAAAGGAAAATATAGATAACCTTGAAGATAAAACTATTATCTACACAAATCATCAAACCGCAGGCAGGGGAAGGTTTACACGCAAATGGGTCGATTTAGGATCTAAAAATTTATACATGACAATTGTATTAAAACCCGCTGACAATTTTGAGCCGGTTCACTCAAACTTGACACAATATCTATCCTTAAAAGCATGCAAAGTCCTTGAAACTTACGGCGTTGCACCAAAAATTAAATGGCCTAATGACAATCTTGTAAACAATAAAAAAATTTCGGGAATACTTTCTGAAGCTGTATTTCAAGGAAATAAATTAAAAGGTATAGCCCTAGGAATTGGAGTAAATCTTAATGCCGACGAAACTGACGTAAAAGCAATTCCCGACAGAATTGCCACCTCCTTAAACCTAGAAATACATAAAGAAATTGATAGGAACGAGTTTTTAGACAAATTAGCCACAGAATTTTTTAAAGATTATAATGAGTTTTTATTAAACGGGTTTAGTTCAATTCGAGACGAATACTTAAAATATTCTGTATTAATCGGAGAAAAGATTAAAGTACAGTACCTCAACAAAACTTATGAGGGAATTTTTGAAACCGTAAATTCTGACGGAACAATTCGGATAATAACCGATAATGGGGTTGAAAACCTCTCAATAGGAGATATAATAACATCATGAAAACAATAGCAATACTAGACAACAAAGAAAATAAAATTACGGAAGCTTTATATGCTCATTTTGAAAACAAAGAAGTCAGCATAAGCCAAATTAATAATTTGACACAAGAGGATATTAAATCTTTTGACCTGATTATAACGCACGACTATAACGACAAAATTTCTGACGAGCTGGCTGACAAAACAAATATTATAAACATTCACCCGTCACTTCTTCCTGCATTCCAAGGGGAAGCTGCAATTGTTAAAGCTTATCAGGAAGGCGTTAAAGTAAGCGGAGTTACAATTCACAACCTGATTTCAAATAAAATTATCGCGCAATACCCCGTTCTTATATCAAATCTCACTAATTACCTTGAGTTTGAAGCCGAAATCAGAAATTTAGAAGCAAGCTTAATAACAATTGTTGCCGAAAAGATACTTGAAGGAAAAATATTCGATTTCTCAGACCTGCTTGGCGACGGATGTCATAGCGGCTGCAGCGGAAATTGCGGAAACTGCCATTAACCTAATCGGAAAAACGAGCTCTAAAAGATAACCTTTTCCGCGGAGCATCCTCTATTGCATCAGCGTCAGAAGGCGGAACAATCATTTCTGAAACCGGAAAATCATATTTATAAACACCAGAGTTAAATGAGAGTTTCTCTGTCAATACAGGAGTTCCTACTCTATTACTTGACACCTCAAGTATAGTTTTAATAATAAAATCATCATCACGTTTCTCTAACTGAATAACATAATCAAAATATTTTGAGAACTTAACTTTAGCAAATTTTTCAGTACACTTCAAGCGAGAAGCTTGAACAGCAGTATAGAAATTCAAAGCATCCATCGGAGATTCTGCCGCCACTGCGGCTACAAAGCCGCAACTTTCATCAATTTGGTCAGCAACCTCTATATTAAAGCCGATATTATTAGTATCAGAAAAAATATAATCAGATTTGTAACATAACGCAGCTTTCAAAAGATGACGAATTTCAATTTCATCCAACGTAGATATATCAAAACGCTCAACATTAGATTTGCTCGTATTTATAAGTTCACACTCTTCAAAGAGTATAACTTTTTTATCTTCGGAAATTTCATTCAAAAATGCGTTAATAAATTTTGTTTTACCTACTCCGGAAGGAGCTGAAACCAAAAACTTTTTACCAGCCATTAATGAAACTTGCAAAAACTCAGCTATATCCGCGTTCAATACTTGTTTTTCTTCAAAGTAACCAAAATTAAAAGATTTACCATCTAACTTTCTTAAGATAAGCTTTTGGGAACAAACCGGAGCAGCAAGGATAGTTACCATCAAATCGTTAAACCTAAAAGATATAACAGGTGAGCGTTTTCCCGCCAACTCCGCAAGTCTTTTAATAAGCATCTGTAATTGGTTATTATCAATAACTATATCAGACTTAACAATTTCCCCATTAAGTTCTATAAGAACATTTTCGTTGGAATTAACTATTATAGTATTTACCCCACGTTGAGCAATTAGAAAGTCCAAAGAACCAAAACCGTATATAGAATTCAAAATTACAGCAGATATTCGGTCTTTTTCTGCAGAAGTAAGGCGTATTTCGGAAAACTCCTCATTTAATCTGGTATTTAAAAAATTCAAAATCAATCCTTTTTGTTCATCTTTTGAATACTCAAACCAAATCGGAATTGAAGCAATCTTTATAGAAAGAGCTTTGGATAATTCATTACATACCGTAGATAGCTCGGGGGAAATTTTATCCGCAAAATCTTCCTCAAATTCAGGTAACAAATCAAATTTTTTAAGCCTGTCTTTTAACGCCAAAATACTAACTCCCGAATAAATTATCTAACCTGTTAATACTACCAGAAGCAAACTTTTTAATCAAATTCGACCTAAACACACTACCAGCAACATGTATTGCAAGTTCTTTATAATTACGAGCAACATTAGTATCCATATTATATTCAGACACCATTAAACCTTTGTTAATCGCCGCCATTACCGCAAAATAGTTATTAGGAATTTTCCAATATATGCGTTTCTGCAGAAGTTTTTCAGCATCATCAATATTTATTTCATCATTTTCCATATATCTGTTAACAATAACCTGAACTTTATCATCATAATATCCAAGTCTTTTAAACAAATCCAAACATCTTTGACAATTTCTAAGTGCGGGAAGATTTACAGGAGTTGTTAAAAACACCAAATCAGAATTATCAAGCGCAGCAATAGTCTTTGCGTCAAAATCAGCTGCTGCATCAACAACAATATAAGAAAATGCTGTTTTTAATACCTCAAAAAGTTTCACAATATTTTTTGGAGAAATATCCTCAGCCTGCTTAAAATAAGGAGGATCCGCCAAAATATAAAGTGAAGTTTTTTTATACTTTTCCATTGTTGATAATAAAAACTCTTTATTTAAAACATTCATATTATTAAACATATAAGAAATATCACAAGAAGGTTTAATATCAAGAATTGTTGTAATATCTCCAAACTGAAAATTCAAATCAACCAAAGCTACATTCTCTTTTGTAATTTGAGCAAGTTCATAAGCCAAATTTGAGGCTATTGAGGTTTTTCCGACCCCACCTTTATTTGAGAAAACAGTTATCAGTTTGCACTTATCTTGTTGCTGACAGATACAATCAAAACTACTTGCAACACGAGCCGAAAGCTCAATGAATTCACCTTTTAAGACAGGAGAAGAAAGAATTTCCTTAGCCCCAACTCTAACCGCATTCACAATAAAATTAACATCAGGACTTTCTTTAATAACAACAATCCTAGCTTCAGGAAAATCAGACGCAATCATTTTAATAAAATCTAAACTATAATTATCGCAATCAACAAACAAAGCAACATTAACAAGAGAAGATACTGCATTATAAACAGCGGACTCATCGTCAAACCCTTCAACGAGTTCAAAACCATCTGTTTCTTTAATATACAAAGACATAAGCTCCTTAAGACGGATGCTTTTAGTCATTAAAATTGTAGAAATATTTCCGTCCATAAAACCTGCACTCTTCCCTATATTAATAAAAAAGCTCTAAGGGATGTGATTTTGTTACCTGCTAGTCTCGCAGGTGGGTGAGCGCCTTGACAAATCCGTTTCCCACTAGCGAATAAATCGGTGGGTATACTTCAGTGCCGATGAGAGTCAACTCTCCCTATTTAATAAAATGTAGGAACAAAATTGAACACCCGCATAGAGCAATAATATTATAACAGTTTTTTCAAAAAAAAACAATCCCCACAAAAAATTTATTGACAAGGCATTATGTTTGGTTTAGTCTGGTAGAGGTTGGGGGCAATCTTCATTTATTGTCTTGAACCGTTTGAAAATTTAATACGGGCATGTGGTACGCTGCCGACGAGGAGGTGACTAAATGTCACATCCGAGGAGAGGGGTAGACACGCCGTCAAGAAAATCTGTTAAGGATTTTCGCAGACATTGAAAATTTAATACGGGCATGTGGTGGAATGGTAGACACGCTAGTCTTAGGAACTAGTGCGAAAGCATGGGAGTTCGAGTCTCTTCATGCCCAAACTAAAAGACAGGAGAAGAATATTATCCTGTCTTTTAGTTTGTTTAATTTACTGGCAAACTCTATTTTTACAGATTTTATGATAATATGGATATAAAAAGGGGGTGTATAATGCAAGTAAACAGAATTCAATCAAACAACAATCAGCCTAATTTTGGCATGGCTTTGTATATGAAAGATGCAAAGGTGTTTAAGAAAGTTTTGGGTAATAATACCGCAAAAACTCTTGAAGCAGCAAAACCCAAACTTGAAGAGTTAGCAAATGATGTTGATATTTTTGTTAAGCCACGCCGATTTGCGGATAATCCTTTTATGCCTCTGAAATATATAGGGGTGTCTGTTCAAGAAAAAAATATAACACTTAAAGATAAAATAATGCGCTTATTGAGACAGAGACCTCCTTATAAAACAGACACTTGGCTTAACCCAAATTATGAGGACATTGTAGAAAATACTACAAGGCTAAAAAAAGAACTATTAAATTGGATAGCTGAATAATTCTTTGTTTTGTTTTTTATTGAAATAATTCCCCTGTCATTTATTGTTTTTTATGTTATAATATAATAGCACATTTTGGGAGTCAGAAGTTTCCAGAATGACAATATCTGGGGCGTTAGCGCAGTTGGTAGCGCATCACACTGGCAGTGTGGGGGTCAGGGGTTCAAATCCCCTACGCTCCATTTTATAGACTCTAAGGGAAAAATTATCATACAACTAATTGAATAAAGGTTTACCAAACATATAAATCTGAATAGATCCCAAATCTCTTTGCCACTTAGTGTTAATGTTTTTATCAGAACTCACCAGATTAATAAAAAACTGATTGGCATCAGCTTTTAATTGATTTTTTGATTTGAAGGCTGTACGTGGAGTATGAATAAACTTTAAGTAAATATCACCGGAATACGTTTTAACAACAATATAGTCACTTCCATCTTGGGTTGCGATATCAACATAACGGACTTCACTTTTCCTAAATTTTTGACTTACTTTTGGTTTTGGATGCATCATTGATTTTTCTAGAATATAACAGTCGTCACTTACGCATCGCAACTTTTTTTGAGGTGCAGAAGCTATAAGATATGAAATTATTAGAACTCCTATAAACAATGCTATAAAGAAATACTTCATAAACAAAATCCAAAAATCTCAATACTATATATATTCTAACATTTTTTAAAGGAATATGTAGCTATTGTTAAGATTCTTAACCTTTAGACAGAAAACAAGACGAGAAATGTCCAGGCTGAACAATATATTGTTCCGGAATATTTTGTACACAAACATCCATTACCTTACTACATCTTGGATGAAATCTGCAACCTGAAATACACTGTTGTATAGATGGAGGCTGTCCTGAGATAGATTCAAGATTTTTACCGCGATTTGAAGGTAAAGAATTCAATAATGCAACAGAATAAGGATGACTTGGATTTGCAAAAAACTCATCGGCTTGAGCCTGTTCTACAATCCGCCCAGCATACATAACAGATAACATGTCAGCATGCTCTCTAACCAATGCCAAATCATGTGTAATCAACAATATAGCTGTGTTCCGCTCAAGCTTTATTTTATGAATTAAATCCATTATTTGCGCCTGAATAGTAACATCAAGCGCGGTAGTGGGTTCATCTGCAATCAAAATCTCTGCATTACAAGCCAAAGCCATTGCGATGATTGCGCGTTGTTTCATCCCTCCTGAAAACTCATGCGGATATGCCCTTAGGCGTTCTTTTGCACTTGGAATCTGAACAGCTTCAAAAGCTTCAATAGCCTTGTTATAAGCTTCATCTCCGGTTAAATTTTGATGAACCTTTAAAACTTCCAATAATTGGTCCCCAACAGTATAAAGAGGATTTAATGAAGTCATCGGATCCTGAGGGATTAAAGCAATCTTCTTGCCTCTGATAGTCTGTATCATCGTATTTTCAAGAGACAACAAATCCTTACCACGAAAATTTATTGTACCTGATAAAACCTTCGCACGCTTTGGTAAAAGTTGAATTATACTCATTGCACTAATTGTTTTGCCGCATCCTGATTCCCCGACAAGAGCATGGATTTTCCCAGAGTCTAAACTAAAGGAAACATCCCATAAAGCCTGATAAAATCCGGAACTACAATCAAATCCCACATTTAATTTTTCAACTTCTAATATCGACATAGAATTATTATACCTTATTTTGCATCAATAGACATAACCCTTTAGGAGTAAATTACAATTGTAACAATTTGTTAACAAAAGACTAAAATAGTTAAAGATATAGACCAAATAGGCCGTTATCCATAGAGTAACGGAATTGAAAGGAAAAAGGCACCAACTATGGGAATGGCAGCATCACAAGCTAGATTATTATCAATCACCTCTCGTATGTCTGACAATGAACTACGAGCACAGTTGATTAATAATGCAAAAATGCGCTTAACCACTGACAGTTCAAGAGTTAGTGATGAATATATTGCTGCCTTAAACAAAACCCAAATGATGTTTACAAATTTTGATACAATGGGAAATGAACAATATCAAGATTTAACATTTAATTCATTAACAGCTTACAGCTCATACAATAACCAGTACGGTATTGTAAATGGTGGCGGTGAATTATTGGTATCAAAATCAGATGCCGAAAAATTTGAAAAGGCCGGTGGAATTAACGGAAGTTTAGAAACTTTCCTTAACAGTTATGGCTTATTTAAAGATACAACTTACTTTGACAATTATAAAGTTGACAATGTAGGTTACTATGATACCTTCGGTAATTGGCAGGATTTAGAAGTGCCAATGAGTGAAATGCAAACAATTTTTGAAGGCGGAGTTGATAGTAACAA
Source organism: uncultured Muribaculaceae bacterium (assembly GCA_964446855.1). Taxonomy (GTDB): domain Bacteria; phylum Cyanobacteriota; class Vampirovibrionia; order Gastranaerophilales; family Gastranaerophilaceae; genus UBA1221. The sequence continues at coordinate 3,824 of CAYUQM010000008.1, read as the reverse complement.
TATAACTCACTATGGATATGAAGCAAATTTAAACTCTCCGGAATACTCCGAATACTTATCTTTAGTCGGAGACTATGACGCTGCAAAAGATGATTATAAACGCGAAGTTGAAAAAGCAAAACGTGAATTTGTAGACGGTAAGTTAACTCTTAACGGAAAAGAGTTAACCGTTGATAATAAAAACCTTCAAACATTATTTGAAGAAGTCTGGAATCTTGAAACACAAACAAAAACTCTAACAGATTCAGATGGTGAAAGCTATACTGTAGAATACTTAAAAAGTTCTGATATAACTACTTACAACCAAAAAATGCGAGACTTACTCGGAAAACTCGGCATTACTGTAACCGGCACAGGAGAAAATACAAAGTTGACTAATCCTGCAGGAAGTGCAGTAAGCAGCAGTTCTCAAGTATTTTTAGCAAATATGCTACAATACTTGAAAGATAGTAGTGCTGTTAGCGGAAGTACCATAACAAACTACGAAATGCATAATGAAGGAACCCCTGTTTATGGAACTTGGGATAGTGATGGTAATTTTACAGAACTAACAACATCAAAAGTTTACCTCTCTCCGGGTCCAAATGAAATTACAGGCATGACTGGTGGTCAACAAATTTCTTTCGGAAATGATGGATATCGTTATTTATATACATATCAAAATCCGGATTTAACAGCCCCACTAAGCGAATATAATTATATAGAACTTCCTGATCAGGCATCAGGCTACAGTCCTGCATATTTAAAAGAAGATCCTAACGGAACAATTGAAAAAGATGGCAAAATGTATTCTATCACCAATGAGAAAACTGGTATTGAATATATAAAAGAAGGTAAATCTATTATCGCCAGACAATCAACAGCAACAGACGTTACTATCTCTAGCGCTTTGCTTGAAATGTATAAGTATATGCAAAATAACTTATATGATAACTTAAATGAGGCTCCTTTCAGAAAAATCACAGGCAACGCCAGTGATACTGAAGCTAAATATAAAAAATACGAAAAAGCAGCAATTGCACTTGCTACATTTATTTATGGAGAAGAAAATGCAAACAAAATTGATCCGAAGTACTATGATTATCTATCCAGTCCGGGTTGGGTTTTATCACAAAATATTATAGATGAACAAATAGTTATAGATAAACCGTTAAAAGATGATCTAGGTAATATCCTTACAGATCCAAACACAGGCGAGCCATTAACAGAACAGGTAACATATACCGGCATCAACTATACACATTATAATCCGTATGGAGCAGGCACTTTTCCTACAACAACTACAACAGATGTGACATTTGTAGATGAAAACGGGAATACCGTTAGTACCGGTAAATATAATTATTACCAAGTAGTTAAAGATGCTTATCTTATAGAATGCATGCTTAATCAATACGGCGAACCAAAATACACTTGGATTGATCAAGGTAACCCTAATGAAAATGCAGAAGCTAAAGCTCAATGGTATACTCATTTGTTTGACAGAATGAAAGAAGGATACAAAGAAATTCCTGAAAATTTAATGGGTAGCCAAGAATGGTTACAATTTGCATTCGAAAGCGGACTTGTTCATATGGAACAGGTTGATAAATCAGGACTTTGGGTTTCTACAATGTATTCAAATTGTAGCAACATTACAGAAAGTACTGTTGATGTTGACGTAACTATTGCAGAAGCAAAATACAAAAGAGAAATGAACAAAATCCAAGCTAAAGATAAACAATATGATATGGAATTAAAAAATATTGATACGGAACACTCTTCACTACAAAGTGAATATGACTCAATTAAGTCAGTTATAGATAAAAACGTTGAAAGAAACTTTAAAATGTTTCAAGCATAAAAATAACCGCAGTAAGCGGTTATTTTTTCTTTAGTTTTATTATCAAGATGTATTTTATCTTCCGCAAATAACTCGCGCAGCACGAACACCGGATGCAGAAGCTTGAATTAAGCCTCTTGTAACTCCTGCACCATCTCCGATTGCAAAGAGATTCTTAACCCCTTCTGTTTCAAGTTCATTTGTCAATTTAACTCTTGCGGAGTAGAATTTAACTTCGATACCATAAAGAAGAGTATATCTTGATGCAGTACCCGGAGCAATCTTATCTAAAGCATAAAGCATTTCGATAATACTTGTCATTTGACGGTAAGGAATAACCAAGCTTAAATCCCCGGGAGTTGCACAAGTAAGGGTAGGGGTTAAAATACTTGATTTAATTCTATCAGGCGTTGAACGTCTTCCGTCAAGCAAATCGCCGAAACGTTGAACAAGGATACCGCCGCCAAGCATATTGGCAAGACTTGCTATATGTTGACCATACTGAATAGGCTCTTTAAACGGTTCAGTAAACTTTTCGCTTACAAGAAGTGCAAAATTTGTATTATTTGTAGTTTTTTCAGCGTAGCTGTGACCGTTAACCGTCGCAATACCGTTGTAGTTTTCCTGAACAACTTCGCCGTTAGGGTTCATACAGAAGGTTCTGACTTCATCTCCGAAAGTTGGTGAATGGTAAATTAATTTTGATTCGTACAATTTAGAAGTTAACGGTTCAAACACAGGAGCAGGAAGTTCAACACGAACCCCAACATCAACAGCATTATTAACCATACCGATTTTGTTCTGACTGAATTCTTTTGTAAGCCAGTCTGCACCTTCTCTACCGGGTGCAATAATCGTATATTCAGCACGAATTTCTTCCCCGTTGTCAAGAAGAAGTCCTTTAACCTGTTCACATTCAACGATTAAATTTTTTGCACAAACATCGTTTCTGATTGTAATTTTTGTCTCAAGATAATCCTGCATACTCTTTAAAACGTCAAGACTTCTTTCAGTCCCAAGATGACGAACAGGAGAATGAACCAACTTAAGCTCAGCCAGAGAAGCTTGCCTTTCAATTTCTCTGAAAACTTTCATATCAGTACCGAAAACTTCTTCAGTTGCACCGTGTTCAAGATATAACTTATCGGAATAATCAATTAATGCTTCAACCTCTTCACGTGGCATGTAATCCTCAAGGTGTCCACCGACATCAGGAGTAAGGGTTAATTTCCCATCTGAAAACGCACCAGCCCCACCCCAACCGCAAAGCAAACCGCACTTACGACATGTTGGACATTTTGCATAACCTTCACGAAGGAGACATTTTCTTTTTTCAATTCTGTCGCCTTTTTCGATTAAAACAACTTTCCAGTCAGGTTTAAGCTTAGTAATCTCAAGAGCCGCAAAAATACCCGCAGGACCTGCACCAACTATTGCAACATTATACATCTGATTAATCCTCATTTAATTAACACAACCAGAAAAATATAACTTAAACATGAATAAAAAAAAACAGTTTGTGAAGCATTTGTTAAGATTTAGGTAACATAGGCTTTCTGCCACAAGATTTATCTTCGTCACAGAAGCCCAAGCGTTCACATTTTGGAACAAGATATGCTTTTAACCAAGGTTCCTCCGTGATAAGCGCGTTGCACATACCTTTTACAAGCAATCTTATTTCATACTGCGCTCTTGTACATAATCTTAAATTTGCAAGGTGAATTAATTCACGCAAATTCAAACTTGCAACCATAGAACTTGCAGTTGCATTAGGAAGGACCGCTCTTGCGTCTTCTGCAGGGATGCCGGCTTCAACAAATTCCTGATATTTTTCCGAAATTTCACCCATAAAAGAAATAAATTTTTCTTTCAAATTTTCATCAGCTTCTATCGTTGGAGGGATTATAAAGTCAAACTGCCCCTTTTCCTTAACATAACGCTGAGATTTTTGAGAAAAAGACATGTGTCTGTGTCTTACAAGCTGATGAGTACAAGCTCTTGA
>CAYUQM010000007.1:0-52460 GCA_964446855.1 uncultured Muribaculaceae bacterium | reverse complement strand
GTTTATCCAAAATTCATTGAAACCCATAGTTTTGCCTTATTAAAATATACACACTTATTTATTGTCGGCTCATTCTATTGGTTTCTTGAATTATTTTCGTGGGGTTTGTTAAAAATCTTTACAAAGAATAAACCGCTTTAACAATTGCATAAATGAAAAATATCGGATAAACTCTTTTTATGAACGACAATATTTTGACGATAAAAAATTTATATGTGGAATATAAAACAGACAAAGCTATTTCCGGAGAAAAGCAGACTATACATGCTGTTAACGGAGTTAATCTTGAAATCAAAAAAGGGGAAATTCTCGCACTTGCCGGGGAGTCCGGCTGCGGGAAATCGACTTTAGCTAAAGCTGTTTTAAAGCTGGAAAACTCTAAATCAGGCGAAATAATATATAAAAATAAAAATATTCTTCTCGGGAATAAAAATGATATACAAGAATATCGAAAAAAAGCACAAATGGTATTTCAGAATCCATACGCCAGCTTGAATCCAAAAATGAAAATTATTGAGATATTAAGGGAACCTCTTAAAATAAACACTACATTTTCAAATGAGAAAATCAACGATATTATCAACCAAACTTGCGAAAAAGTAGGGTTAAGCAAAGAATCCTTAGAGTTGTATCCTCATGAATTTTCGGGCGGTCAAAGACAAAGAATAGCCATTGCAAGAGCTCTTGTTTTAAACCCTGAATTTATACTTGCTGATGAACCAGTAAGCGCTTTAGATGTCAGCATTCAGGCTCAAATCATTAATCTTATTAAAGAATTAAAAACAGATTACAACCTTACTTTTCTGCTTATAACACACGATATGAGTGTAATAAAATACTTAGCCGATAGGGTTGCTATAATGTATTTAGGCGAAATTGTTGAAATCGGGACGAATTCACAAATTTTTACAAACCCTAAACACCCTTACACAAAAGCTCTGCTAAGTGCTGCCCCACAAATAACGCCTAATCAATCAGAAAGAATACTCTTGCAAGGAGATTTGCCATCACCGGCAAATCCGCCTTTGGGTTGTAAATTTCATACAAGGTGTCAGCAATGTATGGATATTTGTAAATGTTCTACTCCATCAGAAACTTCTTTCAATGATACACACACTACAAAATGCTTCCTGTATCAATAAAATTTTTAAATTTATGATATAATCTGAATTATGGAAAGAAAAGTAATAACAACAAACAGAAAAGCATTTCACGACTTTACAATTTTTGACAAATATGAAGCCGGTATTGTTTTGACAGGAACCGAAATTAAATCAATACGCAAAAACGCGATTAATCTGAAGGACAGCTTCTGCAAAATAGAAGATAATGAAATATTCTTGTACAAGTGCCATATTTCGCCTTATGAACAGGGAAACCGTTTTAATCACGAGGCTGAACGCACCAGAAAGCTTCTTTTGACAAAAAAAGAAATCTTAAAAATGCATACAAAAGTAAAACAAGACGGTTACACAATAGTACCGCTTGAAGTATATATTCAGCGCGGGTTTGCCAAAATACAAATAGGACTTGCAAAAGGTAAGAAAATTCACGATAAGCGTGACTCAATTGCAAAAAAAGACCAGAAACGAGAAATGGATAGAGCAGCGAAAATCAAATACTAATGTTAAAAATTTGCAAACACATTTTTTTTGATGTAGTATTTACAGGTATATAAAATTTTTATTAGGGATTATTATTTATGACAATACAAGATTGGTTTGAAAAACGTAAGGAAGCTCAAATTCAACGTCGTGCACTAGAAGCTCGTGTTGATAACGATACAGATCCTGCATTATGGACAAAATGCGTTCACTGCGACGCCCAACTTTTAAAAGAAGATGTAGTTAATAATGATATGGTGTGCCCCGTATGTGATTACCACTTTAGAATAAATGCAAGAAAAAGAATTAAACAACTCTTTGACGAAAATTCTTTTGAAGAGATGTATACTGATATCAAACCGACAGACCCGCTTGAATTCGTTGATACCGAGTCTTATAAAGATCGCATAGCAAGAGCTCAGGAAAAAACAAATTTAAACGATGCTGTTGTTACAGGTCTTGCAAAAATTGAAGGACACAAAGTCGCTGTTGCAATTATGGATTTTGACTTCATGGGCGGCTCTATGGGCAGCGTTGTCGGAGAAAAAGTTACAAGAATCATGGAAAAGGCTATAGAACTCAGACTCCCCGTTCTTGCAATTACTTCATCTGGCGGTGCAAGAATGCAAGAAAGCGCATTAAGCCTTATGCAGATGGCAAAAACTTCTTGTGCGGTTTCAAGACTTGATGACGAAGGCATACTTTATGTAAACCTTATCACTGAACCTACATTTGGCGGAGTTACCGCAAGTTTCGGCATGTTAGGTGATATTATCGTAGCAGAACAAGGTGCTCGTGTAGGATTTGCAGGAAGACGTGTTATTGAACAAACAATCCGTCAAAAATTACCTGCAGATTTCCAAACCGCAGAGTATCTGCTTAAATACGGTCAGGTCGATGTTGTGTCACAACGCAAAGATTTAAGAAAAACTCTGGCAAATATCTTTGCTATGCACGAATAAGAGAGCAATTAAAAGGAATAAGACTATGGTAGCAGTTTTGGATTTTGAAAAACCAATATTAGAAATAGAAAAGAAAATTGAAGAATTTAAAAAAATAAGTGTGGAGTCCGGTATGGATTTAAATAAAGAAATAGAAACATTTGAACAACAAGCAGAAGATTACAAAAAAGATTTGTACGCAAATCTTAAACCTTCTCAAAAATTACAAATCGCGAGACATCCTGAACGCCCGAATTTCTTGGACTATATTTCAGGAATTTGCGAAGATTTTATCGAACTTCACGGCGACAGAGCCGGCATGGACGATAGAGCAATTATCGGCGGCTTAGCTAAAATCGACGGAAAACCTGTTATGATTATAGGCACAATGAAAGGTAAATCAACAAAAGAAAACCTTGAATACAATTTCGGTATGCCGCAGCCGCAAGGTTACAGAAAAGCTATGCGCCTGATGAAACACGCAAGCAAATTTAACATGCCGATTGTAACCCTTATTGACACCCCGGGAGCATATCCAGGCATTAGTGCGGAAGAAACGGGACAGGGGATTGCCATTGCCTCTAACTTACGCGATATGGCAAAACTTAACGTTCCGGTTATTGCAATTATTACGGGGGAAGGCTGTTCAGGTGGAGCTTTAGGGCTTGCTGTTGCAGATAAAGTTTATTTGCTTGAACACGCATACTATACAGTAATTTCACCTGAAGGATGTGCTTCAATTTTATGGCGTGACGCCGCGAAATCAGCAGAAGCAGCTGATGCGTTGAAAATCACAGCCCAAGATTTAATGAAATTTGATATTATTGATGGCGCTATAAAAGAACCTGTTGGCGGCGCACATCACGATTACGATTTAATGTGTCAGGAAATGAAATCAACTATTAAATCAGCAATCGAAGAGCTTTCTAAACTTTCACCTGATGAGTTAAAGAAGGAACGTTATAATAAATACCGCAAAATGGGCGCGTTTTTAGAAGGATAATGTCATTCTGAGCAAGAGATTCTTCGGATTAAAGTCCTCAGAATGGTAAAGTGTGAAGAATCTTTAATATTTAGGTCAAACATGAACAATAATTACTATGAATTAAGAATAAAAATAAATCCTGCAATGGAAGATATTATTTCGGAGATTTGTTTTGAAAATTTACCGTGCGAAGGTGTTCTCCTTGCGGAAGAAACATACAAAGATTTAGAAATGATTGCAACTACAGAAGGCACTTTAAAGGTATTCTTAACTAAAAAAGCAGACGTTGAAACATTTATTAAAACTCAAAGAAACCTCTTAAAATCCCGCGGATTTTCCGATGAAGAACTCGGAAGCTGGGAATTTACTTTTGAAACAAAAGAAAACGAAGACTGGTCTAAAAAATGGAAAGAAAAATGGGACGTAACCCATGTTACGGAGAGAATAACTGTTGTTCCGGATTGGCTTGAATACACACCGCATAGAGATGATGAAGTTATCATACGCCTTGAACCGGGCTGTGCCTTTGGAACAGGAACACATCAAACAACCCAGCTTTGTATGAAAGCTATTGAAAAATATATGCCTGCTAATGCAGAAGTTGCAGATATCGGGACAGGTTCCGGAATTTTGGCAGTTTGTGCCATGAAATTCGGCGCAAAATCGGCTTACGGATGCGATAACGACCCGACTGTTATTGATGTTGCAAAAGAAAATGCAGATAAAAACAATGTAGAATGTACTTTTGAATTAAAAACAGCAGACAAACTTAATTATCAATACGATTTCGTTATGGCAAATATTCTGCATAATGTTTTGTTCGAGATTATGGGTGACTTGAAAGCTATAATGAAAGACGGAGCATATTTAAGTCTCAGCGGAATTTTGGACGAGAAGAAAGATGTCGTTTTAGAGGCAATTAAACGCGAAAACCTCGAACTTATTGAAGAAATTCACCAAGACCAGTGGACATCATTTGTTGTAAGAAAATAAGGAGTAAAAATGTCTAAAACAGCAATAATTATACCTGCACGATACGGCTCAAGCAGATTAGAAGGCAAACCGTTACTGGAAGTCGGCGGGAAACCTATTATTCAATGGGTTTACGAAAAAGCACAGCAGGCGAAACTTGCCGATATGATTATTGTTGCAACGGATGACGAAAGAATTTTCAATGCAGTTAAAGCCTTTGGCGGTGAAGTTGAAATGACCTCAGTTGACCATAAATGCGGAAGCGACAGGATTAGAGAAGTTGTGGACAGACATCCGGAAATTTCTTATATTGTAAACCTCCAAGGTGATGAACCGCTTATTAAGCCTGAAAGCATCGACGCTGTCGCCAAAAATGTTCAAGAGGATGAAAAAGCTGATATTTCTACACTTATCAGAGTTTTAGATAATGATGAGGACATAAATAACCCTAACCAGGTCAAATGCGTAATCGACAATAATGGTTATGCGCTTTATTTTTCACGTTCGAAAGTTCCTTTCGAAAGAAAAACTGGGTTTGCGACATTCTACGGACACTTAGGAATTTACGGCTATAAACGCGAAGCTCTTATTAAAATGACAGAACTTCCTCAAACTCCGCTTGAACAAACTGAAAGCCTTGAGCAATTGCGAGCTCTGGAAAACGGAATGAAAATTAAAACTTCTATTGTTGACTTTGTTCCAATCGGTATTGATACCTTAGAAGATTTTGAAAAGTTTAAATCAATTGTTACTAAATTATAAAATTAATATTTTTTAACATTGAAATTATAAAAAGCAATATTTTTTATTTACAAGCCTTTATATATACGTAGTAGTAATATAGGTTAGTATGTCATGACAGGTATTTCAAAGATTAGTTTTAATGGAGATTTGTTAGGTAACATCCAAACTAATTCCCAACAAACCTCAACACAACAACAAGTAAATATTGAAACAGAAAATGATACATTCGTAAAAGAAGAAAATCAGGTTACAGATAAAAAAGACAAAAAGCAAAAAGAAAAAATTGTTTACGTGTCTAAAAATCCGGACAGAGCGGTTGCTGCAACAGGTGTTGTTGCAGGTACAAGTGGCATGGTTGGCGGGGCAGTACTTGGCGGTGTAGTCGGAGTTTCAAAACTGCCCGGAGAATATATAAAATCCGTTGTCGGACAAGATTACAGCAAAATCATTACGGATTCGGTTGACGGTTTTAAGACTGCAATTAAAAACAATCCAGAAATGGTAAACTTAATTCAAACATTAAAAGACGCAAAATCTCCTGCCGTAGCTGAAGAAATCCTTCATATCTCCAAAACATTGTCTGAAAGATTACACGGCGCATTTGCAACGGACCCTCACGCTGCAGCAGTTATTGATAAAGTACTGGACCCGATAATCAAAGGAATAGACGTAAAACATAATATAAGAAATTACGGAAGCGGAGCAAGAGGTTTTATTAAATCTCCTGTAGGTCAAACTATCTTAAAGGTACTTGGATTTAATAAGAAAACAAGTAAAATTGTAGGAGGAATAACCGGAAACTTCGCAGAAGGCTTCAGTCAAGCTGTAGTAAATATTAAAAACTTTACTCCTGAAGAAAAAGCCGCTTGGAGCAAGGTTGCAAAACAAATGTTCTCTGAATTTGAACACAACCCTAAAATTAAAGCCAGCAAAGACATTATAAAAGCTGTCGGCGGATTAGGTAAAGATTTTAAATGGTTCTCCGAACCATTCAAAGCTATGCAAGAAGCTATATTAAACGGCTTTAAAAATATAGATATAGGTCTGGGTAAAGCCCCAATTAAAACAATAGGCAAATGGTCCGCGATAGGTGCCGCAGCCTGTGGAACCATTTCTTTATTGGGATGGGCAGGAATGAAAAAGGGGCTCATGAAAAAAGAAACTGCAAACTTAGAAAATGTACAGTCATAAAGAATAAAAAAGCCGAAATCAATTCGGCTTTTTTAGTTTTTTTGCCAAAAAGTACTTGCAATTTTTGTTAAATTATATTAATATAACGTTATAAATATTCAAAAAAATTTAGAAAACTAAATATATTGTAATATTTACTGGTTAATGGTGTTAGATTATCAATGTAAGGAAAAGAAAAGATATGACAGAGAACATGGAATTTTCTAGTGAATCAGAAGATCGTCAAAGAATACTTTTAGCTGACGATGAAGCTAGTATCAGACGTATCCTTGAAACTAGATTAAAAATGGCAGGTTATGATGTATACACCGCTGCAGACGGTGAAGAAGCTGTTAATGCGTTTAATAAGTACAATCCGGATTTGGTTGTTTTAGATGTAATGATGCCAAAAATGGATGGTTATGGTGTTACAAGAGAAATAAGAAGAACTGCTGATGTTCCTATTATTATCTTAACAGCTTTAGGTGATGTTTCAGAAAGAATTACAGGTCTTGAACTTGGGGCTGATGATTATGTTATCAAACCGTTCTCACCTAAAGAACTTGAAGCTCGTGTAAAAGCAGTGTTAAGACGTACAAATAACAGAGAAACAGTTACACCAACCGGTAAAGTTACAAAAAATGTTATTACTACAGGTAACATAAAAATTGATACAGCACGTCGTCAAGTATTCAGAAAGAATGAAAGAATTCGTTTAACCGGTATGGAATTCAGCTTACTTGAACTATTAGTTAATAACTCCGGTCAAGCATTCTCTAGAAACGAAATCTTGCAGCACGTTTGGGCTTATCCGCCTGACCACAGAATTGATACTCGTGTTGTTGACGTTCATATATCAAGATTACGTTCTAAATTGGAAACCGATCCTGCTAATCCTGAATTAATTCTAACAGCTCGCGGTATCGGATATATGTTCCAAAGAATTAGTTAAGATAAAAAAAAACAACCTTCTTAAAGAAGGTTGTTTTAGTATTAGAGGAGTATAAATGTTTAATAATATCCCAAACTGGTTGATACTAGTTCTTATTTGTGTTGCTGTACTTATTGGAAAGCTCACTGCATTTACGGAAGTTTTTACCTGCGATATTAAGAATAATGTCTGTAAAGTTGAACGTAATTATTCTTTTAATCGAAGCTCAACTATATTAAAACCGTCTCCCAAAGAAATTAAAGATATAAAAACTCAACATATTAGAAAAACTATCATAAAATCAAAAGGAGGAATAAGTTTTGTTGACGAATATTTTCTGTATCTTGTAACAGTCGATGGAAAACACGACAGAATTTTTAGCCATAACTATATACAAGAAGAAAAAGCCATAAAAGCAGCGGAAGACATAAAAATGCAACTTAAATACGGCGTTAATCCTGTGTTTTCTAAATTTGAAAGATAACCTCTGGACAAAAAATCTTTTTATGTTATTATGAAGGAGTACTAAGGGATGGCGTCTGTCGTCAAGCGGTTAAGACCTCGGATTGTGGTTCCGATATGCATGGGTTCGAATCCCATCAGACGCCCCATTTTTAAAAGATGCCGTCAAGGCATCTTTTTTATTGCTATTAAATACTTTTTACAATAATAGCTAAGTCCAATTTGAAATATATTAGTTGTTTGGCATATATACTCAATCGACACAACCGTGGTTGTTAAATTAAATTTCAATATGCAAATTATCCGTGCCATTCAGCATAAGTGGCATCTTCAATTTTTTCGCAATATTTTTTTCTAGATACTTCTTGATATCGCTTATATCTCAGCTGTTTTCGTTTCTTATCAAAATAAAAATGATTTATTGTTACGAACAAACAGAATACTAAAATTACAAAACTTAACAAATTATGTACTGAACTTAACACTATCGAAAATTGTATTAACATTACAATTATTAATAGTGTGGTTATTACAATCGGAAAAAATTCATAAGTATCCTCAAATAATACTCTTTCTAAACCATATGGATAAGGTTTTCTAAAGTAATATTTATTAAAACCTATTACTGTTATAACTCTTATATCAGGATTTTTTTCAACAATATTTAAATCAAGTGATACTGCGTGTAAGTAATCTTCATATGCTTCATCTGGGTTATAAGGCGATTTAAGATATTCGCTATCTCTACGCATAATATAGTCTGGTGGCACTAAATAATTAAGATGAAATTTTGCCATTGAACGTAAATAATAAGCTCGTGCATTTTTGGGGTCTTGCTCAATATAACTATTCAAAAATTTTATAATTTCCCTGCATGTATCGTTATTCGGTTGTTCCCAAAAGTCAGATACTTTCAGTTTGTTATAAATCTCATCCAAGTTAATATCCATTGCATGATTTTAACAAAAAAAAAAATAAAAAAATCAAGCTCCTTGTCAAAAGTCATCAAACAGACTGCCGGTTTACTTATTGAATTTAATCATATATACAATTTTGTAACTTCAATGCATAAAAAATACAGTCAATCATAAAATTTGTATTACTTAATCATACATTCGGTATGTTCAATTAATTCAGTTTTGTGCAAACAAAAGTGTATAAAAGCATATACTAAAGGTTCGGACCCTATATCATTACTTGCCCACTTAAAAAGCTATCGCAAGAGAGTTTTTTATTGCGCCTGATGAGGATTAGTTTTTATAAATATGAAAAGAACTTATACTTTATGCTTCATTTCATATCTACTACTTAGTATTTTTTCCGCTTCCAAAATAATCTTAGCCATTTTTTCACTAAATATCTCGTTGTAATAAGTTATTGGATTAGTGTATATACTACGAAATTCGCTGCAAATAAGTTCAGAAATTTTTTTGTCTTTTGAATGGGTTAAAACTAATACATCTTTTACATTATTCTTTGCATGCGTTAAAATGAAGCGATTATCTCCTTCCGAAATTTTATCTAAAAATTTTAAAAAGTTTTGACTTCCTTTTATTATATAATTCACTTTGCAGGACTCAGTAGTTTCTCTCAAACTTTTATCATAAAAATCTTTCATTGCTTTAATATCTTTACTTCTCATTTTTGCTTGAAATGACGTGGTTGAATATTGTTGATTAAAATTTGATATATTATTTAACATTGTATTACCTTTCACATCTCTGTCAGTAACAATGTACTTTAAAATATGTAAAAAAAAGTTTTGTTATTGATTTATAAAGTTTTACAATACTTAAACTTTTTGAATTTACTTTTCATAATTATTAAAAATTGTTTCCGTATATTCTTTATAATATTGTATAATTTCAATATTTGGGGTATTATCCCATTGCAGTCGGAGTTCGGACAACATTCTATTATCCACTCCATTTTAACATTGTCGTTAATTGGACTTTTAGGCAGTAAAAAATGATAAAAAACATACTTACATTAATTTTAATATTTTGCGTATTTGCACCTATCGCTGAGGCTGTAGACATTTCCTCAAGCTGCACTTACAACGGTAGACCGCTCTACGGAAGAGTTAGAGTGGTTGATAGCTTTGAAGATTTTAAAGTCAGAGTTGTAGAAAGTTTTGAAGACATAAGAGTCCGCCCCGTATCATCTTTTGCACGAAATTGCGGACAGTGGGAGTTTGTAAATTCATTTGAAGATTTTAAGATTAGATATGTTGACTCATTTGAAGATTTCAAAATAAAATTTGTAGATTCATTTGAAGGGGTCAGATAAGCCCTGCACCATCGCCAACAAGCCCCTCAAAAGTTTCTGATAAGACTTGAGTTAAAACAGGGTTTCTGTTTGTTGATGAAAACGGATTTTTCGTAAGACGAAGGGTAAACATGTCAATGCAAGACAGTACATCTTTCGTAAATGCTTCCGCAAAAGTTTCCATTAAATTTGTAGCACCATAACTGCTCACATCTTGCGAAATTAAGTTAGAAATAGAAGTACTTACAAACGGATTATTTTTATCCAAATTAACATTTAACTTTGCGTATAAATTACTTATATATGGATTGTACGCATATCCGGCATCCGCAACCGGTGCTCCAAATTTTGAAAACAAATGATGATTATGTAAACTATGGGCAAATTCATGTATAAATGGACTTAAAAAATGTCCCGCCGATAAAAAATTTGTATCTTTACTGTGTTGAACAACTGTAAAGAAATTTTCCCAGTTTAACTGAATTTCAGCTCCATCAATAACAGTTGGAATATTATCTGAAAAAGTATTAAATAAAACAGAACGAATCGGATAAACTTCCGTAGGAGATACTACATTAGGGAAACTTGCGCATAAGCCGGTTGCATTGTGAACATTTTCCTGAGGAATTCTTCTAAAATCTATCATTCCCAAATACGTTGGTCTTTGATAACTCATTTGTTTAAAAATTTCACTGGCATGATAACAGCCATAAGCCACCATTTTTTTACCATAGTCAGTACCTTCTCTGAAAAAAGCAGGTATCCCCGATTTTTCAAAATATTTTTCAATCTGAGAAACATTTGTACGTAAAATACCGGCGTTATGATATGATAATGATTTTTTATATAAATAATCAAAATTAACACCAAATGACGGTTGCTTATTAAAAGAAGGAGCTGTAGTCACTGTAGTCTTATAACGTGGTGATGAGCTGCAATATCTGGCAGAAACAGAAGGTATTCTCAATTCTATTCTCCATCATCAATATCATCAATATCGTCATCTTCGCCGTCAAAAACTGCATCTGAGTTAATATCTTCTTCAATATCGACACCACGCTCAGAGTCATCAACAAGACCGGAGTTGGTATCTCTTGCAGCATCATCTGCAATTTTGTCATAATTAATATTTTGTTCCTGCCCGGAAGATTTATTTCCTTTCCCGGATATCTTTGAAATTCCGGCGCCACCGGCTCCGCCAACCCCAAGTCCGGTAGCAGTATCTGCCAGTCTATTCTTTTTAGATGACGGATTATTATGTATTTCCAGTTTATCAATAATTATCGGTTGTGAAGGTGTAGAAGGAGTAAAAGCATCATCCTCAAGCAATCCGCCACCTAATTTGTCAGATAAAGCATCTCCTAACATTTTTCGTAAATCATCTTTTTTCTTAGCTGTAAACTGTGGCTGATAAGAATTTATCATAACCGGCATAATTTTCATAAACATTCTCCTTTATATCATTTTTGGTAATTCAACATTATTTTCTATCGCTATCATCTCTCTGTCCATTTTATTGTTAAATCGCTTTTGGAATATGACTGACTCAAATTTTTTAGTCATATCTAAAAACTTTCTTTCATTAACTCTAAAAATTCCCGGAGCTTTATGGACAAAAGATTCTAATGAAGTGTAATAATCAATAAGTCCCCAGCTTGTATAAAAATTATATTTTTTAAATTCTTTATCGTTATTATACTTATTTATGCTATCGAACAACGGAACATTAAATACCGGAACATCTCTAACATACCCGAGACCTGCTTCACATGTTTCAGTAGGTTTTTTAGTATAAATATCTTCTAAAAATTTCAAAAATTCCATTAATTTTGTTTGATCAATTTTCTTTGTTCCCTCAAAATATTTGACATAAGCAACAATTATATCCAAAGCCTCCTTATCAGTAATCCCTTGGAATGGATGTTCTGAAACTTGATAGTATTTATACTTACCATACTGTGCATATAAATCAGGTAACAGTTCATTTTGTATATGCTGCGGTGCATTTTGTAATATAGGAATAACTCTGTAAATAATTGTTTCCGGCGTAGCAATCTTCATCCCTAAATCATAAAGAGCCTTATAGAATTCCGGACTTTCATACCCATGAAGAGCTCTGATTATATCAACCCTTTTCTGAAGTAACCATTGATATGTAGGGGTATCTCCATAGTTTGCATTATTAAACTTCGCGTAAGGCTTATCATTATCAATATTTTCCGCAATGATTTTCAAGATTTCGGCATCAATATCCGTACACTCCGCATTAGGAGTATGCAAAATATTATTAATAAGCGGTTCCAAATTTCCACGCACTAAATTTGCTCCAACTCTTAGTTGAGCCAGTTCTTTTATGGAAGAAGAAACCGATTTTGAATTTGACAAAAGCTTTCTCTCAAAACTTTCAGCTTTTTCTTGTATAAACTTCATTGAATCTTCTGCTATATCTTTTGCTTTAGAATCTTCAAAATCACAATCATCTGATATCGCGAATTCCAATGCTCTGGCACTCATCCAATTATCTATATAAACAGGTTTGTAATTAGTTGATTTTATATGATATTTGGAAAGAGTTACCAAAAATCGTTTAAAATCAGCCTCACTTATATCAGCCTTTTTGGCAGAAGCAAAAATAGGAATAAGTTCATCTTCTTCAAGCAATGCTTTTCCTGATGAGTAATAATTATACCCCGAATTATCAAAGAGCATTTCCAAAGCCTCTTTACGTTTAGCAGATTTAGATATTTTCAAATCTTCTCTAAGTAAATAATCAATATTTTTATACTTATCAATCAATTTAAGCTTAATATCAAGCATATTCAAACTGTCATGAAGACGGCGCTCTCCAGTTGGGTCCAGACCTAAAATCCCGCATGTTTTTGCATCATCATAGAATGAAATTGCATCATGATATTTTTGATTTTTCTCACAAAGATAACCCAAGGTTTCCAGAGTATCCATCTCTGTTTCCGAATCTGTTTCACGTTTGATTTTCAAAGCCATTCTTGTTAAATATTCGGCCTCTAAAGATTCATTTAAACTATCATAAGTTGAAGCATAATATTCCAAAAATACAGCAACCTTTTCGTCATTAAATCCTAATTCCTTAAGCGTTTCTATCATTACGAGTAAAGCATTTCTTGCCTCAGGAACATCGAAATCATTATGATTATCAACCGTCAATCCGGACTTTTGATATCTAATATCAATAATTTTTTCTTTTTTCCACTGCAAATATTGATCTTCTTGAGTTTTTGAAAGTTTTAATGCCGTTTTATCCGCATAATTAACCAACAAATACGGATCTAAAACCCCAATTTTCATCATTTGTTTTAGCGCATCTAAAAATTGCTTATTTTGAATTTTTTGCGTATCTTTGGTTCTCTCAGCGTAACCCATAGCGCCTACGGAAATTGCTGCCAAATATAATGCCGTTTTCGTGTATGGATCCGGATCCAAATTTGCCATTGCAAAGAGTTTCCACGAAATAACACCTGCAGTTGCAGACTTAGCATCCTTTATAAGAATATCAGTCTGATAATCTGAGTTTAAAAACTTATTTAATGTCGAATTTGTAGTATTTTTTGAACCGAGAACAGTAACTCTACGCATAAAATCAGAAGCATTTGCTGGCATAGTAGTTAATAAGCCTTGCGAAATAAGAGTAGGAACTTGACGTTTCCACATATTAATAAAGTTCATGGTCTGGTTATCTTTTGCAGTCAGATTTGTAACATATTCTGCCAATGCATCACGTTTAGCAGGATTTTCAATAACATTCAAAAGAACCTTATCAAACCGTTCCTCAGACATATTTAAAATATCAGTAGGGAAAAATGCTTCGAAACCGGAAGAACCCTGAAAACTTATCGGCTTATAATAAACAGGATTATACTGTGATAATTGTCTATCTCTCTGCGATATTACAGGTGGCTGCATAGGCTTTTGTACATTTATAGTACTACGATATCTCTTAATTTGATAATCAGTTGCAATCTTCATTTATTAACCTCAAGTTTCTTTTTTATAGATAACTCAGGAAACTTTAATTTTGCTATTTTTCATTATAATATTAAGATTTATAACAGCATACCCTAACTTTCACGAAGGTGCTTAACGTGTTTATATATATACAGACCGCCAAGAATTGCACAAATAAGAACAATCAAAATATCAAATTTATGCCAAATGTGCTTAAAAGCCTCCATATTCTGACCCATTTTTACACCTACAAATATAAGCAGATAACTCCAGATAAGAGAACCTAAAAATGTAAATGTAAAGAAAAATCTTTTTTTAGCCCTGAGAATTCCGGCAGGAAGCGAAATGAAAGTTCTTACGACAGGGAGCATTCGGCATAAAAAGAATGCCCAATCTCCATACTTATCAACCCACTTATCAGCTTCATCCAAGTCTTTCTTTGAAACTAAAAAATATTTACCGTATTTTTCAACAAAAGAACGTCCGCCAAAATATCCAATATAATATGACGGCAAGGAACCCAAAACACAGCCTATAGCACTAGCAAATGCAGCTATATGAAAATTCATCTCACCTTTTGAAACAATATATCCGGCAAAGGGCAAAACCGCTTCACTGGGAAGAGGAATGTTGCACGACTCAATTGCCATCAATAATGCAACCCCTGCCGGTCCCATAACAGTAATTACCTGCTCAATCCAAGCAATTAAGTGCGCTAATAAGCTATTTATTAATTCCATTTTACTTCTCCTTATTCCATAAAGTAACTATACCATAACGTATAATCTATTTCCTACATCCATCATCAGCATTATCAACCTTACCGTCAAAATCGTTATCTATGCCGTCCGTACAAGACCCAATCGAGTATTTACTCTCGGCGGAAACATTATATCTCAAATATTTATCAGGTATTTTAGTCCAAAAATATTCAAAATAATCTCTGTAAAGCTTGGCAAATTTACTATTTTGAATAATTAACATATTTTCATCATTTTTGTTTTCCGCACTATCAGAAAAATTTGCAGAACCGACTATTAGATATTCGTCATCAATAATCATTGTTTTTGCATGCATTTTTCCCGCATAATTTTCAGTTTTAAGTTCTACTCCGGATTTTCTAAGCGCTCCGACTTTAGAATGAGTTACCCCTGTACTCGTCGCATCAATTATTACTTTAACGACAACTCCTCTGTCTTTAGCCTCTAATAAGGCATCAAATACAGCTTGATGGGTCAAAATAAAAGTCGGAATATAGATATATTGCTTAGCCTGCTTTATCAAAGGAACAACAGCTTTTGATAACCCCTTATCCTGAGGTGAAAAATAAACCGAAATAACAGTATCGCCTGTTTTTATATTTTCATTGTTAGCCGAATTCATCTTCATTGTATGAAAATTACCTTCAAACATTTGGTCAAATTCCTTTTCGTACAAATCCGCAATTGCTTTTGAATTAGCAATCACAACAGCATTATGGTTAAAACCCGATAATCCTGTTGTACTAAAATTCATTGAACCCGTATAGACTGTTTTAGCGTCAAATACAGCAAACTTATTGTGCATAAGCATATTAGTAAGTTTTTTGTTATCCTGAATTTCATCAGAACGGGATGATGAAAAACGTTTAACAAAATTCAACGTTTCAGGATAATAATTATCTCTTGATGAAGTATCATAAACTATTCTAACCTCAACACCACGCTCCTGAGCATGCTTTATCGCATCACAAACTTTTGGTATATCAGCCCATCCGTATAATGCGATATCAATAGAATCTTTCGTGGAATTAATTAAATTTACGAACTCTTTACATACCGCATGCGAACAGTTCCTGTCGGGTTTTAAAATCGTTGTAAAATCTGTTAATATTAATTTTAAATTTCCATCGGTAACAATATTAGGCGGAGCGATAATGTCAATAGTTCGCTTAATTTGTTTATTTTCAAATTTTGATAAATGGCAGTATTTGCACGGCTTTGCCTCTTTTGGTAATTCTCCTTCCAAAATTACAACAGCGTCGTGAGCAACCTGCCCATATTTACAGTCAGGTTCATGGTATTTTAAACTTTTATGGTTAAGAATTACCGGTTTTAACTTCTTGGCAATCTCTTGAATTTTATTAAATTTTTCTGTTAAATATTCACCGGAACTATCAACCCCAAACCCATATTGATATAAAAGTTCCGAATAATTTTTATCATCAACATATAAATCTGCAAAGCTGCATTCAGGAGTCTTTTCACCGGTAAATACTACTTTAACCCGCTTCCCAAGTAACGTTTTACTTGCAAACTCATCGGCAAGATATCCGACAGCTAAACCTTCTTTATATGTTAACTCAAGTTTACCAGCCAAATCCGACGGATACTTTGAAAGGTTCGCTGTTAGGGAACGAACGCCTGAAATACAAACATTTTCATCAGCAATATTGTTAAAATTTAAATCAACTTGAATTAAGGTTGGAGTAATAACATTTAAGACTGTCGGACGATTATGTATAATAATTTGATATACAGCAAAAATCGCAAAAATTATAATTAAAAATAAGGCTGTAAACTTCTCTTTCATAGCTATTTTTTGTGTGATATTATCTCGTATCCCATTCTGTAAATTGTATCTTCCAGTATTTTGTCCTGAGTAATCTTAAACTCCTTAGAATAGATATCATTGATATTTCTAAGATAACTGGCAGGACGTATCGGCACCTCAACGGTAAAATCATCTTCGTCAGACAAAGTTTTCAAGCCTGCTTCTAAAACTTTATTTGACAGCATTCCGGCATAAGTTACACCCAAAATATAATTATTTGACTTTAGGTCGCAAGATTTTAAAATTTTTCGATTTCGCAAAGTTAATAAATTAAATACGATAAGTTTTAATATATTCAACGGATATTTAATATTAAAATTTGATTTAAAATCCGGAACAAAATAAAATTCCTCGAAATGCGTGCGGACATAAGGGATATTGTATTCTTTCGCCAATTTGCATACGAGATTAAAAATTTGCGGAATTGCATGAACATTGCATTCGGAATCAATATGAGTAAGCCGAACATCTGCAGATACCTTTTCTATCTGCGCTCTAAACTCTTTTTCGATATGTTTTAACAACTCAGAATCAGCAGCTTTAAAAAACAAAGATATAAAATTCAAATTAAAATTACCGGCATCATCAGTAAGTAAATTAGAACGCAAAAGAGATTTTCCGTGAGTTATATTCAAATGAATACCCACTGAAATCTTAGGACATTCAGGCATAATCTCATTAACAGCAGCTTCAAAAGCAGCCCCATTTGCGGTAAGACTGGCACTCCTAAGAAATCCGTTATTATACCCGTTTAGTACAGCGCGGTTATAATCTTGAGATAACCCAAAACTGTCAGAATTCAATATAAAGTTTTTCACACCCATAAAAATCCCTATCGTTATAAAAACCGTGCCACTGTCTATCGAACTTATTTAACAAAAGCTGCCATCAACAATCCCTCCACCTAAAATTTAAACACCCGTAAAGGTTACCTTAGTGCTGCTATGTTTCCATCCTGACACGGTTCAGCATTTTACGCCATAAAAACCTTAAGCTTCAACAAGAATATTAACTTTAGTTTAGCCAAATAAACCCTCACAACAGGCTCTGCACCCCGCCTTAACTTCGGGTCAAGAGATTGCAATTCCCCGTGGAGCACGGCTTGTTAGTATTATAACATAAAATTCTGTAAATTAAAATATTAACTTTTATTAACAAAAATAATTAAATTTAGCAATAAATAACAATAGATATTGTTTATATAACTATGAAATAAACGGAGGTATTAATATGGGTGATGAATTTAAAGTTCCGCAAGTGCATATAGATACACATGCCAAACTGTTAAAACAACAAACACGTACAGAAAACACAGACTCAACAGAAAATAATAAGAAACTTAGGGTTCCACGTGCACACATTGAGGCTCATGCGAAGCTATTGCAAGAACAACAAAAAATCCAAAAACGAATAATGGAATTAGACTCAATTAATGATATAAAAAGACAGCAAAAAGAAGCAGAAGCACAATTAAAAATATTGCTTGAAGAAGAACAACAAAAAAAGATAAGCAATGAATTTAAGTACGGATTTAGTGAATAACACGGTCAAACGACCGTGTTATTTTATATATAATATAAAACGAGCTTTTGTGTTATAATATTGACAGAAAGGAATAAGCTCGTATGGGTGATGAGGATAAGCAGTTCGATGCCACCCCCCGAAAACTGGAACAAGCCAGAAAGGAAGGTCAAGTTGTAAAATCGAAAGATTTTTCAACCGCTGTATCGTTGTTGATTTTATTCTCAGCAATCGTCGGCTTAGCTCCATTTATTTGGAGCCAGATTGCACAATTATTCACACTTATGTATGAGCAAATCCCCAATGCGCATGTCGGTAAAATAGGGATAACATACATTTTTACAATTACAGCAAAAGCGGCAATCCTTATCATAGGTCCAGTACTGTTTTTAGCTTGGTTTGTGGCTATTATGGCTGATTTTATACAAGTTGGTCCTCTGGTTGCAACGGCACCGCTTATGCCAAAATTAGATAAACTCAATCCGACAAAATATTTCAAAAATATAATGTCAGTGAAGACACTTTTTGAATTATTTAAAAACATAGTAAAAGTAGCATTGTTGGGCTATATTGGTTGGATGGTGTATACAGCACACATTGAACATATACTAATGCTTGCTGCTGTTGATAATAACTTTGCGGTACTAAAAGAATTCGGAGAATTAATTACCGAATTTATATTTAAAGCATGTATTGCATTTCTGATAATCGCAGCTGCAGACTATGGTGTTACGAAATGGAAATTCTTAAAAGACCAAAAAATGTCTTTCAAAGAAATCAAAGACGAATACAAAAACACTGAAGGAGATCCAAACGTTAAAGCCGCATTAAGACAGCGAAGAATGCAAATGCTACAAAGGGGCATGATGGATGCTGTTCCTGATGCGGACTTTGTTGTTACAAATCCAACCCACGTTGCATGCGCACTTAAATATAAATCAGAAGAAATGGAGTCTCCAATGCTTATCGCAAAAGGAACTGAGCTAATTGCAAAAAAAATTATTGCTATTGCAAAAGAGCATGGTATTCCTGTAATAGAAAACCCTCCTGTAGCCAGAGCACTATTTAAAATAGTAGACTTAAACCAGCAAATACCGCCTGAAATGTATAAAGCTGTAGCTGAAATTTTACTTTTTGTTTACAACTTGAAAAATAAACAAAAACAAGGTAATATTAATAATGAGCAAAATAGGCTTATATAATGACAACTACAATTATGCATGATAACAATAGAATTAAAGAATACTTAGAAATAGTCCAAAAAGTTGCGAGAGTTGAATATCATAGGATTCCGTCACACATGCTGGATTATGAGGAGCTATTATCAATTGGGATTATAGCAGTTCAAGTGTTGATAAAGAACAAAACACCTGAACAACTTGAAAAATACAATGCAGCGTATGTTGCAACTGCTGTCAGATGGGCAATAAGGAACGAACTCAGAATTCGTTACAAATGGTATTCTTTAAAACACAAAGCGGAAGAAGAAGATATTGACGATGATGACAGCGAAGATACAAAAAAAGCTAAAGTCCGTGAAGCAATCTACGAAACGGTTTTATCTATTGACGGTCTGGCTGATGCTGCAAGCGACAATGATTCACCATTTGACTTTTTGAAAGATCCGCATGCTATGCCTGATGAAAACGCTGAAATTTCAGAAATGGGCAGAATGATTAGAGAAGCAATTTCAAAACTTCCGGCAAAAGAAAGAACTGTTGTGGAATATAGATTCTACAGAAACATGCAGGTTAAAGATATTGCAACCCAAGTGGGGTTATCGCCTTCTCGCGTGACACGTATAGTGCAAGCATCGTTGGCACAAATTAAAGAATATCTTAACGGAAAAGAACAGTACGGCATATAACTTACAAACTATTTTAGGTCGTCAATAACAACTATTCTGCCGTCTGATTTAATTTCAACCGGCTCTTTCATGTTTTTAATATGCCTGCCTACAATAATATCTTTATCAAAGTCGTATTTTTCAAGAGCTTTTTCATATCTGTGCGGCAAACCCAGTCCCATATCAATACTCGTTATACAGTAATCATCTGAGGCAATTGTATACATTTTATCTTTGCGCGGATTATTTATATCAATAGACGTTTCTTGTCCGTTTTTATCAATATAGGACATAGATTTAAGTTGACCTGATTTAGTAAATGAATATTTTAAACCTGAAACTTGAACAATACCCGGACGATGAGAATTAGATTTCATTGAAGTTTCAACTCTGGTTCGAATTGCATTAACCAATTCTGCTTCACTGGCTTCAATAACCGTAACTTTATTAGCAAACGGAGAAATAATTGCCAAATCTCTGGTATCTACACGTCCGACTTCAAACTGACCACGAATATTACCGGAGTTCATAACTGCAATATCAGTATTTAATTCACTCCTCATGGAATCACAGATAAAATCACAGTGTGCATTTTCACTACCGTACGCATCCTCAGGATATTTTTCTACAGATTTAATAAACCCAACACTTTCAGGTTTACCTAAAATAGATTCAAATACATTTCTTGCAACGAGATTGCGACTATAGGTATCTGTTTTCCCAATATTATTCTGAGCCTTAGTAATTACACCATTATCATCAAATTCAACATCAAGCCTTCCGAATTGTTTACCATCACGACCAGCCTGAGTAATAATTACAGGTTCACCATTCTTCGAATAGAATAAATTTTTATCTTTTTCAACACTTTCCAAGAGAGTATGCGTATGAGCACCTAAAATAATATCAACACCATCCAGTTCTGCTGCTAATTTTTTATCATTGCGATAACCTGAATGTGATAATATAATTATTTTATTTATACCTTGTGCCCGTAAGGTATCAATTTCATTTTGAATTTTAGGAATTGACTTGTCAAACTCCGTCTGAATATGCAAATCAGGCAAATGGTCTTGAAGTTTTACATGAGAAGCCAAATCCGGTGGGACAAGCCCTATTATACCATACTTATTCCCATTAATTTCTTGAATATAAGACTTTTCGATATAGTCGTGTATAGGATTATTATCAGAAGGTTCCAGATTCAACCCAAGCAATTTGTAAGTTTTATCTTTAATCAGAGGGACAAATTGATTTGTCGGCAAATCACATTCATGGTTTCCGAGAACATTTGCCATAAATCCGGCCATGTTTAAGAATTTATCTCCAACTTTGACATGCTTCTCGTCTTCACCAAGCATAATATCTCCAGAAGCAAATTTCATTTTATCAACCTTATCAGATGGAGTAAATGTATCAAATTGGTTAACAGCATTTATTAATCGTTCCATTCTGATATTTTGACCGTGCAAGTCGTTTACGTAAAATATACTTGCCTTTATCGAATTACTTGGTTTTGAATTTATTTGGTTTACACTATTTTGAGAAACATTATTAAGCATAGGTTTATCCTTCTTTTATGCAGCAACTGCATTTTGTTGCTTCATTTCGTTATAAGATTTCATACCTTCAACCCAATTTTCAACAAGCTGAATATCCTTTGCGACGACAGATTGCGGTAACGCAGCATGGTGAATTTTAGGAAGAAGATAATCTTCGTTATATTCAATCGGTTTGGTAAGGTTATCATCTGTATCATTACAAATAAAAGTTAATTTGCCGTTTGAATTTTGTTTATAACCTGTAACGGTTATTTCATGACCGTTTATAATTATATTATTAGCATCAGTTTGAGTATATCCAAGAATAACATTTTCACCCATATCAAGAGCACTTGTAAGATGGCGTTTTAGAGTGTTCATATCAGTTTCATAACCGATAAGACGGGCATTTTCATCAACAGTTTGATAAGTCACCGAAATTTTATTTTTATCTTCAACAACAGATTCCGTAAACGTTTTTTCAAACTCAATCAAGCCTTTATCATTCTGATTAAATTTACCCATACGCTTATCTGTCAATGAATTATAAGACTGCTGAGAACCAATTTGCATAAAAGTAGATTGCATTAGAACATCTACAGGAGAACGCTCTCCGGCGTCTTTGTGATTAGTTTGAATTTGAGCCCTTGTAATCGCATTTTTATCCGGTTTAAATGTCAATTTCGCTTTATTAAAATCATTCATTTCGTAAGGGACTTCAAATGCATTTAGTAACCAGATTGCATCCAAAGTATTGTCAGCAAGTTTGTTTAAATGAATATCCTTTACAACTTCAACATTTTTTGAAGATAATCCTTCCGCAAATCTTGCAAATTCGGCAGGAGATTTTTTAGCAAGATTAAATTCAATACTGGCAGCGACACAAGTTCCCGAATGCGTAACATTAATATCCTTAGCTGCATTTCTCTTTGCATTAAGGTCATTAAGCGGCAAACCATTGTCATTCATATAATTATATAGTACAGAATTTTGGTAATTAGCAGGAATATCCCCAAACTGCTGGGTAATTACATGCGGATTAGCAAGAGTAGAAACAACATCTTTTACAAGTGATGAAGCGTTTAAACCATCTGCTCTTTCTCTTACAAGTATGTTATGAAGATTATCCAAAACCGTTGAATGATCGGTAGAATCAGAATTTAGTAAAATTCCGCTTTTCAAAATACTATCTAAACTTTTTCTCCCTGATCTGTCTAAAACCTTTTGAATATCATTATATTTACCTTTTTCATCATTAGAAACAAGTCTGGTTCTCAAACTTGAAGCCGAAAATGTCGGATTAAACGGAACAGACATCATTTTCGGGACACTTCTACGTGCAGGAACAGTGTTTTTAGTCTCTTTTTCTACAGGAGTTGCATCCTGAGTTTTAGGACTATTATTTAAACATCTTGTGTTATAATATTTATTGTTAAAAAAAGTATTATACGAGTACACTATTCTAACTCCACACTTGTATATATATAAAAGAGCAAAACTTAAAAAAATTGCTAATTTAAAATAAAATTTGTTAAAAATGTTACAAAAATTGAGAAAACGCTTGGAAAATTTGAATTTTAAACCACTTACAAAAGAACAATTAATTATAGCCGCAGACAGGCTGACCAGATTTAAATACACCGAAACAAAATATTTGCGTGTATTTAGAGAAATAATTACAAGCAACCTTATTAACCCGAAATATAAAAAATCCGAGCTGGAAGAGATGGAGTATGCAAAGCTTACGGATTTGGCAGAATTTATAATAAACGAATCGTTAAAAATTTTCGGATTAAAACTTGAAAATGACTATGCGATAAACCATAAAATTTACGAATACGAAAACAATGTATTTTATTTGGATAAAAATATTAATAAACTTCTAAAAAACAAAATAAATTATAAAGCCTTGATAAATCTTCTTGACGACAAAACTCCACCAAACCTGCAATGGTTAAAGAGCCTATATGAACTGAATTTTTCGGATATATCCAGTCACAATGCAGGATATCTGTTTCCTATAAGAAAACTCGTCATTTGCGAAGGAATTACTGAAGAAATTCTTTTGCCGGAATTCGCCAAATTACTTGACTATGATTTTAATAAAAACGGAATATTTGTTATTTCTGCAGGCGGAAAAAATCAAGTAGTTAAAACGTTTTACAAATTTGTTCAATATCTTAAAATACCGATTTTTGTTTTATTAGACAGTGATGCTGAAGAAAATTGCAAAGAAATAACCCCAAAATTGAGAAACTGTGACAAAATATACAGACTACCTTATGGTGAATTTGAAGATATTTTACCGGTAAAACTCATCGAAAAAACTTTAAAATACGCAACAGAAAATATATCCCTTACTACTGATGAAAATATTAACAAATCAGAAGGAATGGTGCATTATCTGGAAGAATATTTTAAAACAAGAGGGATACATGAGTTTAAAAAGGCTGAATTTGCAAATTTAGTAAAAATAAACATATCAGGACCGGAAGATGTGTCCGAAGAATTTAAAAACATTATTTCACAACTTGCAGATATAAAAATAATACGTTGACAATCTGTAAAAAATCATTAATTTATATGATAACAACAGTGTTAGATTAGGGCTATAATACAACTATCAAGACAAGGGTGGAGTAGAATAATGTTTTCAGAAATGATACAAAGCTTATTAAATTCTGGCGGAAAAACAGCAGCAATGCAGCGTTATGCAGCATTAAGCAATCAAGTTAACCATTTAAAGAACAAACTTGAAGGACCGGTACAACAAGCCTCACAAAATCCTATGGATACAATTTATCCTGCAGACAGAAAAATAAATTCCTTTGAAAATATCTTACAAAATTCTACAAAAGCAAACTTTGGTAACTTACTTTTAAATCCGCAATCATTAAATGTTAATGCAAATATTATCAAAAATAACAGCGTGCAGAGCTTAGAAAATGCGATTAGAGAAGCCAGCCGCACCAATAACATAACTGAAGCGGAAGCCATTACACAAAACGCACAAACTGCTTCCAGAACACAATTATTAAGCATGATAGAACAAGTTGCAGAAAAACATGGCGTAGATGAGAAACTTGTTAAAGCTTTAATCAGACAAGAGTCCGGCTTCAATCCTAAGGCTAAATCTAAATCAGGTGCAATGGGTCTGATGCAACTGATGCCACAAACTGCAAAACACCTTGGAGTTACAGATCCGTACAATCCGGTACAAAATGTCGAAGGCGGCGTAAAATATTTAAAATCCATGCTTAACAAGTACAATGGTAATATCATACTTGCCCTTGCAGCGTACAATGCCGGTCCAGGTGCTGTTGATAAATATTCCGGAGTTCCACCATATAAAGAAACTCAGAATTATGTTAAGAATATTTTAGCTAATTACCTGTAAATAGCAAAAAAAGTTTTTCAGCCTCCTTATAAGAGAACCAAAGGAGATACTGCTATGAAGATATTGCCTCAGTTTAGCAATTTTAACAACAAAACAGTAATAACTTTCAAGAAGAATGAAAATAATAAACCGTATAAATTCAACCCTGAAATAACTAATTCTCCACGCCGACAAGCAATTGAGAATATATATGGAAAAAAAATAGCCGAACTGGCAGATTTAGCATCAAAGTCTGAAATTACGCAACGCGAATACGAACTAAGATTAGCTGCTCTTTTGAAAAATAAAGAAAAAGAAATTCTCTCAATAGAAAAATCAAACAGTAATTAGGATGAGCTGCTAACCGCATTAATTATTTTGCAATATTCTGTTGTTTTTGCTACAATGGTTATGTAAATAGTAACAGGAAGGTTTGTAATGAAATTTTCGTCATCATTTAAAGTTGGGCTTTTAACTTTATTATCTTTGATACTCCTGATTGGTGTTGTTTTAAAAGTAAAAGGTAGAGCATTTTCTTCAGCCCCACGTGTTGAAATTCAATTTAAAGACGTTAACGGCATGCGTCCGGGAGCAGGAGTTCAGATGATGGGGTTAAAAGTAGGGCAAGTAGAAGAAATCACCCCAAAAATTATCGGAGATGACAGCTATGTTAATGTAAAATTTGTTATTACAGAACCTAATGTTTCAATACCTAAAGCATCAGCATTTTCTATTCAACAATCAGGACTGATTGGAGAATTGTTTTTGGAAATTACACCGCCAAAAACAAGAACCATATACATACCTATGATTTCAAAAGATGTTTTGTATAAAGACGATCCTGTAGAAATGAAATTAAGCGATGATTATCACGATGTAGGACTTATAAAAGAAATCCAAGTAATTACAAGAGAAGCGTTACCGTACTCTTTCAGAGAAAAAATCAAAACAAATTATGCATATAAAGTTGATTACATAATTAATCTGCCGGGTTTGATTATGCCTGAGTTTTTGAAAGGGGAAGCAGTAAGTTTCAAAAACGGAGAGAAAAAATTAAGAATTTCATCTATTGATAACACGGTTTTACCGTACCCGAAACAAACATCACCGTATACAATAATTGAACCAATGAGAATAGCGGATTTTTTAGACTGGCAGTATAAAGCAGCAGAAAGTTTAACAGAAACAAATATGAAGATTAACACTCTACTTTCTGATAAAACTATATCTGAATTGCAGATGACTGTTAACAATATTGATGAAATTACACAAAAAGCATCCACTACCGTTGATAAAGTTAACCAATTAATTGATGATTCCAGAGGAGATATTAAAGAACTTATCGGACTAATCAACCATGCTACAGCAGACTTTAATGCATTATCCGGTAACTTAAATAACATTGTAGGTGACCCTATGTTCAAGAAAAATATAATATCCGCCACAATGTCAGTAGACCAGCTTGCGCACAATTTAAACAAAATTATGGGTAATGAAGAAGAATCTAAAAAAATGGCTGAGGATATAAGAACAATTACCAATAACCTATCTGAAATTTCCTCTTCTGTAAATAAAATGACAAAAGATGACAACCTAAAAAGAGAGTTGACAACTACAATTGCAAACGCAAACAAAGCATTGGACGGAATTTCTACATCGTTAGCCTCTGTGAATAAGATGACTCCGGAAAATAAAACAGAACTTGATACAATTTTAGAAGATACAAAAGTCACTACTTGTAATTTAAGAAAATTCTCAGAAAAATTAAATAAGCGCTTCTTAATATTCAGACTACTATTCTAGTGGAGCTTGTTGAATGTTGAACTTGAAGACACAAATCACACAAATTCATTACGATAAAAATGCAGGCGGAATTATCTTTCAATTCTTAAAATTTGCTTCAATATTTTATGGCATCGGAAGCAGTTTTAAAAACATACTATACGATAAAAAGATATTAAAACCTGTTAAAACTGATGCTTACGTTATTTCTGTCGGCAATATAACAACAGGTGGGGTCGGCAAAACACCCGTTGTTGCTGAAATTGCAAAGTACTTAAAATCAAGAGGCGAAAACATTGCGATAATTTCACGAGGTTATGGTGGAAAATTATCAAATAAACAAATAAATGTCATCTCAGACGGAAATAAACTATATTATAATGCAAAACTAGCCGGAGATGAACCATATTGGCTTGCTGTAAATACAGGAGTGATAGTTATAACATCTAAAAACAGAACTGCAGCTGCCAACTATGCAATCAAGGAATTTGGGGTAACAAAAATAATACTTGATGATGGATTTCAGCATAGAAAACTGCATAGAGATTTGGATATAATATTATGCGACAGTGAAAAACAATTTGGAAATGAATGCCAACTTCCTGCCGGACCTTTACGAGAAAGCAAAAAATCAATATTAAGAGCAAATCGACTTGTAGTAGTAAGCAAAAACACAGACCATTCAAACGCCATTGAATTGACAAGCTCTGCAGCACAAAAATACGGTATAAAAACACTTATATGTAAAACGGAACCGGATATCGCATACAACATAAAAAATAATAATACGTTAGCAAAAGGTACTGAGATTTGTGCAGTAAGTGCAATCGGACAGCCGGAACAATTTTATCGATTTTTGACTGATTACAATGTTGTAGAAACAAAAACCTTTGATGACCACCATCAATACACCAAAGATGAAATCACACAAATAAAAACTGATATTGTAACTACAGAAAAAGATGCAGTAAAAATGCAAGAATTCGGCTGTGATAGTATATATGCACTAAAACTCAAGACTGAACTGGATGTCTGCGAACTACTTAGTTAAGTCTGTCTTACTTTTTACAACACCCTCTTGCAAGCTCTTACAAAGAACGTTAACTATCCTTTTAACTAAATCTTTATCGCCAAGATTTGCCTGAAAAATAACATTTTCTGTACCATTTGTACAGCATACGCTCCTTCCGTTACGAACAAAGGTTAACGGTTTACAGATATTTATAGCCCCCATACTTTTAGGACTAGAATCATACGCAACACCAATAGGAACAACCCTGACCTTATCAGTTTTATGCAGACTGTTTTTAACTATACGCGCAGTACCCTGCTGAAATTTATCACCCAAAGACTTATTTTTATAGATAGAATTATTACCTTCAGGGAAAATAAATATATTTACCTTATTTTCAACAAATTTGTTTATTAACGCCATCATAGGACCAAAATTCGAACGAGTATCGCGAGTCTTAAGAGAGGCATCAACAGGAACCAACCCCATTTTGTGATATAACTTCTTAAACCTTTCTCCGGCCAACTTAAAAATATTTTTACTTACAACAATTACGGGACGCGGACACTCTGCCTGCTTACCCAAAGTAGCATATCCGTAGTTTAAAAACGAATTAAAAATAGGATATATAAACTTGTCACGCTGAAAATTATCATGATTCAATATAAAAATAGAACTACAGTCAGATTTAGCTAAACTTTCAATAATTCCATCTTCAATATTAATGTTTATAAACTTATCGTCCAAAGTATTACCAATTTTTGCCCATTCATCGATATACTCAGGAGAATTAAATTCTATCTTGTTAATTAACTTTCCTGACTGAATAAATTTTTTGATATTTGCTAATACCAAAAATTTAGTAGACAAAGTTCTAATCCTATTTGCAATCTGATAACTTTTTGCTAAAAGAAACGAACGCAGCTTTGAGTTGAGATTTTCAGGTTTTCGCTGTTTTTCTCTAATGTATTC
This sequence comes from uncultured Muribaculaceae bacterium, assembly GCA_964446855.1. GTDB lineage: Bacteria > Cyanobacteriota > Vampirovibrionia > Gastranaerophilales > Gastranaerophilaceae > UBA1221. Next base: position 23,760 of record CAYUQM010000007.1, on the reverse strand, counting down.
TCTAATCTTATCCGAAATAATATCTAACTTCTGTTTTGTTTTTGATTCCCTATAAAAAAAATCAAGCGGAGAAGGTTCTTGCAACAAAGAAGTTTTATGCGGCAACTTTAGGAGAGCTTTATCCGAAACGCGAATAAGTGCACCGAAATTAACATTAGAATAATCCTTGGAACTAACAGAATACATAAAAAATGCTAAACCTATAGTCAAATTACTACTATATTTTAAACCAAAAAAAATTTTTTTTGTCAAAATTACATAATAAAACAACAATATAAAGCACAAGTTATAATTTTCACTATAATCTTGACATTAAACTATGTTAGGGTGAAAATTAAATAGACTTCGGAATTTTATTAAATATACATTTCGTAATTGATAATAAACTATTATAGGGAACATTATGAGTAGCTTTTTTATAGGGATAATACTTTTATTGGTAAGCGGCAGTATTTCAGCTATATTTACTAAAAGGTATAAAATTATCGTATTATCTGTATTAAATTTTATTGCATCAGCATTGTGCATAACACCTGCAATAAAAGTTTTAACAGAAAATATTACACTTACAAAAAGTATTAATCTTGCTCCAATTTTTAATACAGTAACTTTCCAAATAGATAACCTCTCAGCATTCTTCATATTGATAATAGGGGTTATGAGTTTCATTTCAGCTATTTACTCCAAAGGTTATCTTGAACCCTACGTACAAAAAGGGAAAAGCATAAATTCACATTTAATATTTTTTTCAGCCTTAAATTCATCCATGCTGGCAGTTGTTACATGTCACAACGCTCTTATGTTTTTAATATGCTGGGAAATAATGTCTTTAAGCTCATTTTTTCTGGTGCTGTTTGAAAACGAGAAAAAAGAAGTTTGTGCTTCTGCAATCAAGTACCTGGTATTTATGCATTTTTCAGTAATATTCATAATTATTGCGTTTGCGATATTAACAATAAAAAGCAACAGCTACGATTTTGCATCATTTGTGACAATATTGCAAACAAATAAACATTTAGCTGATGTAATTTTTATACTGTTCTTTATAGGTTTTGGAACCAAAGCCGGTTTTGTTCCGTTTCATAACTGGCTGCCTGATGCGCACCCTTCGGCGCCGAGTCACGTAAGTGCCTTGATGTCAGGAGTAATGATTAAAACCGGAATTTACGGAATTTTACGAACAATATCTTTAATGGAAACTCCGTCAAAATTAATTGTATTTTCAGTACTCCTTATATCACTTATAACAGCATTATATGGCGTGCTTTATGCGATTTCACAGAAAGATATAAAAAAATTACTCGCATACAGCAGCATAGAAAATATCGGAATAATAGGAATTGGAATAAGTTTCGGGCTAATAGGTGTCATATACCAAAACTCCATCATAACTATATTAGGATTTGCGGGAGCATTCCTGCATATTATTAACCACTCAATATTTAAAGAATTACTGTTCTTTGCTGCCGGCAGTGTTTACAAAAAAACTCACACCAGAGATATGGAAAAGCTCGGAGGTCTGATTAAATCAATGCCCAAAAGTACACTACTATTCTTAATCGGAGCAATAGCTATCTGCGGATTACCTCCATTAAACGGATTTATAAGCGAGTTTACTATATACTTAGGAATGTTCAATGCACTTAAAGTAAATAACTTTTTCGTAATTGTAATATCGCTAATATCTGTCGCAGGACTGGCTCTCGTTGGGACTATGGCTATTCTCGCCTTTTCTAAGGCATACAGCATCATTTTTCTTGGAAATCCAAGAAGCGAAGCCTCAGAAAATGCAGATAACGATAACGACAATTCTATGATAATACCAATGGGATTTCTTGCAGCAATGGCGATTTTAATAGGAACTTGTGCAGACAGCATATTCGCTTTTATATTAAAACCGGTTTGTACCGTATGCGAACAAGCTACTAACAGTTTAGCTTTAATATCGGAACCGATTGGTATTATGCGGACAGTTTCCATATACGCGATTACGTTACTTGTAGCAATTTTGGCTACAATTATGATAAAAACAAAACTGACAGGCAATAAAATTTCACTGCATGAAACTTGGGGCTGCGGGTACGATAGAGCAAATAATAAAATGCAATATACAGCATCTTCTTATGCAGGTCCGTTCTTATCAATGTTAAAGCCACTGTTCAAAAAAGTTTTCGATATTGAAAAACCAAGAAAACTCTTTCCGACAAGTTCGCATTTCAATCTGGAAATAGAAGATATAGAAGAAGCGTATATTATTAACCCGCTTGTCAAATACGATGAATGGTTTTTATCGAAATTTGAAACTATACAAAGCGGAAATATTCAATCATATATAAAATATAGTTTGATATTTCTTGTAATTGTACTAATAGGAAGCTTTTTTATAGGATAAAACAATGAAAATTCTAAATTTAATAATACTACTATTTGTTCCATTTTTAATGGCAGGAATAATAAAAAAGACTAAAGCGTTTTGGGGCGGACGGAAAGGACCGTCAGTCTTTCAACCGTTTTACGATTTTATAAGACTTTTGAAAAAAGATTATGTCATTAGCAAAACAACTTCACCTATCTTCAGAATTTCCCCGATAATAAACCTTATATCTGTTATCTTTGCGGCAGGATTTGTCCCGTTGGCATCAGGTTCGGCTCTGATAAACATTTCTGGCGGACTTATAATTTTTGCTTATACACTAAGTCTTGGAAAATTCGTTTCCCTGATATCAGCTATGGATACAGGAAGCAGTTTTGAAGGCATGGGTGCATCCAGAGAAGCTTGTTTTACATCAATCGTTGAACCTGCTTTTTTCATTGTAATTGTATCAATTATGGCGCTAAGCGGTAATTACACCTTTGATAGCTTAAAACATCTTATTTCGGGCACAGGACATTACGGTTTACTGATTACAATTTTTGCAGTTGCAGTATTATTTATAATGATATTAATAGAAGGTTCTCGAGTTCCGGTAGATGATCCGGCGACACACCTTGAATTAACAATGATACACGAAGTGATGATTTTAGACAACTCAGGAAGCGATTTAGCATTTTACACTTGGGCAAATTCAATAAAAATGCTTTTAATCTCTTCCCTAATTTCATATCTTTTAATTCCGCAAGGATTAAATACTTTATTATCTATCGGGTTATATCTACTGATTATGATTATTATTTCTATCGGAATTGGAACTGTAGAATCAGGAATGGCAAGAATAAGAATGTCGCACGTATTTGAGTTTATTTTTGTAATGAGCTCCCTTGCATTGGTTGTACTGGCTCTTGTTACGGCAAGGATGTTTGGAGGTTAATATGGCAAGCGGTTTTATAATACTTTTTGGATTAACAATGTTATATCTTGCTGCAACAAGCAGAATTATTGCTCACATTCGAATATTAATTATTCAAGGTATTCTTCTGTTTTTAGTATGCTGCTGTGGAATGGAACACTTAAACGGATTGAGTTTTACTTTTTTAACACTTGAAACTCTTGTTGTAAAATCCATTATAATACCGTGGTTTCTATTCAGAGTTTTAAGGAAAACACATTCTAACAGAGATGTCGAAGCAAATATCCCTCATTTTTATTGCCTTGTAATTTCAAGCATAATTTTGTTGGCATCATTTTTAGCATCAAACTACTATATTTCCTCCGTAAAGCTAATATCGCCGATATTTTTTGCAGTTTCAATCTCAACAATAATTATAAGCTTGTGGTTAATAACGATTAAACATAAAATTTTATCAAACGTAATCGAATTTATAACCATGGAAAACGGAATATTTTTGTTAACCCTCTCTGTAGCAAAAGAGATGCCAATGCTTGTAAACATGGGGATTTTACTGGATGTATTTATTGCAGTATACATCTTAGGACTGTTTGTAAATGCAATAAATAAAGAATTTAAAGATTTAGAAGTTTCTAACCTCTCAGAATTAAAGGATTATGAATATAATGATTAACACTCTACTAATATTTCCGATTATAGCCTCAATACTTGTATTGATAACAAAGAGTAAAAAATTTGCAACAAGTATGGTGACAACGTATGCAATTGTACATTTTATAATTACTTTAATGCTGTGTTTTAGAACCGGCAGACATAATTTCACACCATATTTTGCGACTGACAACGTAAATATGATATTTTTACTGGTATTATCCACTATATATTTGGCAATTTCAGTTTATAATACAGGATATGTAAAAACGTTCAATACCACAACCGAACGAATTAACCATTATTCGTTTATGATATTGATTTTTGTGCTTTCAATGACAGGAACACTGCTAAGTACCGATTTAGGACTGGCTTGGGTTCTGATTGAAGCAACAACTCTATCTAGCGCGTATCTGATATACTTCAACAAAACAAAGCATTCAATAGAAGCCGCTTGGAAGTATGTATTCATTTGCTCTATAGGTATTGCTCTTGCATTTGTGGGTATAATATTACTAAATATAGCAGCAGGAAATGTTAATACTCTGAATTTTGAAGAACTCTCAAAATATGCTTCAAGCTTTGATTTATCTTGGCTAAAACTTGCATTTATTTTTATGTTATTCGGATTTGGGGTAAAAATGGGACTTGCTCCTCTGCATTTTTGGCTACCTGATGCGCACTCAGAAGCACCTTCTCCAATATCTGCACTACTGTCCGCCGCATTATTAAATTCAGCATTTTTAATAATTGTAAGAGTTTTTAAAATAATGACTCTTGCAAATTGCACTGATTATGCAAGAATTTTACTGCTAACAATGGGATTTCTTTCTTTATTTACCACAGCAGTATTTGTATACCATATTAAAAACTATAAGAGAATGCTTGCATACTCTTCCATTGAAAACATGGGCATTTTAGCTATAGGGTTAGCTTTAGGAGCACACTATGCTGTCGTTCTTCACTTAATAGGACATTCACTTGCTAAAGCCTCATTTTTCTTAACTTCCGGTAATGTTTTGGAACTTTATCAAACAAAAAGAATCAAATCCATAAGCGGCATAATTAAAGCAGATACAACCAGCGGATGGCTATGGATAGCATCATTTCTTGCTATATGTGCATTCCCAACATCTGTGTTATTTATAAGTGAATTTATATTGATAAAATCAATGATTTCAGAAGGTCACTATTTGCTTTGCGGCTTGTTTGTATTCTTGCTGACAATAATTTTATACGGAATAGGTAAAGTTATTATAAAAACAGCATTTGGCAATATAAGCGAAGACAAAGTAAAACTTTTGGAAGAAAACAAAAAATTATTAACATTTTCAATGTACATTCCGCAAATAATAATGCTCTCAATTGTATTTACACTGGGAATCTACATCCCTAAATTTATTAACGATTTAATTCTAACCTGTATACAAGGATTATAAGGAATACTTATGACAAACTGGATAATAACAAAAAATAATACAAAAATAGACATAAACGAAATTCCTATTCTTAATATTGATGACTTAAGAAAAGAAATTATCAAGATAAACCTACGACCGATTGGATTTTTCGGTCAAAAACATCCCGAAAACAGAACGCGTTTATTTGTAATGCTTGCTAACGACAAAAATGGAGAAATTTTTATATCTTCGGCTATATTTTCAGAAGGAGAAAACTCGTATGAATCTATAACAAAAGATATTCCATCCTTCCATATATTTGAGCGCGAATTTTACGAACAGTTCGGGATTGAACCTATGGGACACCCTTGGCTAAAACCGGTTAGAGAGAATCAAGATAAATATAATTTTTTTGATATGAAAGGGGAAGAATTACATCAAGTTGCGGTAGGTCCAATCCACGCCGGAGTAATTGAACCGGGACATTTTAGATTTATGTGTAACGGAGAAACGGTTTATCATTTAGAAATAATGCTCGGCTACCAACATAAAGGGATTGAAGAATTAATGGTAAAAACACCTTCAAACCAGCTTGCAGAATCAATATGCGGAGATAGTGTTATTGCGTATAACACTGCATATTCACAAATTGTAGAAACCTTAAGCGGAATAAGAGCCCCTCGCAAAGCTCAGCTTATAAGGAAAGCGGCTCTGGAAATGGAAAGGATGGCTATACATATCGGTGATTTAGGAGCAATTGCCGGAGATATAGCATACCTTATGGGCGCCTCCGTTTTTGGTGCAACCAGAACTCTAGTTATAAATACAATGTTGGAATTCTGCGGAAGCAGATTTGGACGCGGTTTAATTACAGTTGGAGGTGTGAACTACGATTTTACGGAAGAAAAAATAACCAAAGCACTTTCCACACTTGACAAAGTTATTAAGGATGTAGAAAGAATGACTAACGTGATGTTAAAAAACTCTACGGTTATGTCAAGGTTAGAAAAAACCGGAACCTTGAGTATGGAAAGAGCCGCCGAAATCGGACTGGTTGGAATGGCGGCCAGAGCTGCAGGTGTCGACCTAGACTCAAGATTTGATTTCTCAGATGAATGGATGGAAGAACTTGAAATTGAAAAAAAAGGATTTAAAGCAACGGGGGACGTGAATGCTCGTTTTAAGTTAAGATATAAAGAAATTCTACAGTCTTACGCAATTATAAAAAAAATATTCACAAGAATATTGAATTGCACAAACCATACAATTAAAGAGGAAACTTCCGAGCCGTATGCAAAAAATGCCTTTGCTGTTTCAATAGTTGAAGGATGGCGAGGCGAAATTGTACACGCCGCAATTACAAACGATAATGGAAAATTAGTACGTTACAAAATAAAAGACCCATCATTTAATAATTGGTACGGATTAGCACTTGCAGTCAGAAACAATGGAGTTTCAGACTTCCCGTTGTGCAACAAAAGCTTCAACCTATCATACTCAGGAAATGATTTATAAGGAATAAAAGATGTTTGATACGCTAAAATCGAGAATTTTTCAAGGAAAGCAATATATTAAAGATATTAAAAACGCGGAAATGCGCGAACAATTCAGAGGCTATCCACAATTTAATGAAAGCCAAGAATGCTGTAGTGAATCAATTTGCCCTACAGGAGCTTTATGCACGAATCCATTATCAATAGATATGGGTAAATGCACTTTCTGCGGAGAATGCGAAAGAGCCTGTAATGCAATTAAATTTTCAAACGGATACAAATTATCCTCTACAAACAGGGAAAATTTAATAGTTGTTCCATCTCAAAATTATGATGACTACGTAAAAAATGCAATTACAGCAAAGGCTGAAATTATAAAAACATTCGGGCACTCGCTTAAGCTCCGCCAAGTATCAGCCGGTGGCTGCAACGGTTGCGAAATGGAATTAAACGCATGCTCGAACGTAAACTTCGACATGGGAAGATTCGGTATAGAATTTGTAGCATCTCCGCGCCATGCCGATGGGATAGTTCTTACCGGACCAATATCAAAAAATATGGCTTTTGCTCTGGAAGATTGCTACAAATCAATCCCAAGCCCAAAAATAGTAATTTTATGCGGAGCTTGCGCAATCTCCGGCGGAATTTTTCAAAACAGCGAACAACTTAATCGAGAATTTCTAAACAAATACCCTATAGATTTATATATACCCGGATGTCCTGTTCATCCTTTAACCTTTATTAATGGGGTATTGAACCTTATAAAAGACAAATAATTAATCATGCTTATGATTTTGTAATAGAATAGCCAAGATAAACAAGCAAAAGACTTAATATACAACTACCGGCAATATATAAAAATGCAATCCCGATTTTACCATCCTTTATAAGTTCAAAGCCTTCAAGACTAAAGGTAGAAAATGTTGTTAACCCTCCAAGGAAACCTACTGTAATCAAAACTCTAAGAAGAGGATGAAATGTTTGAGCCTTAACTAAAGTTAAACCTAAAACACAGCCAATCAGAAATGAACCTAGCAGATTAACAAACAAAGTTCCAAATAATGGCAGATAAAAAAACAGTTTACTTATATAAGATATTAAGTACCTTAATACAGCACCAATTCCACCACCAATAAAAACAGCTAAAATATTATAAAGCATAATAAATTCCTTTCTAAAATATTATACTGCAAATTTATGTATACAAAGATAAAAATAATAGACAAGCTTTACAATTGTTGTATAATTAAAGCATCATGCATAAAAAAATATTTAACATAGAAAGTTTAAGAATCATTGGATGCCTATCAATAATTTTTCACCATATCTTTAAATACATATATAACGACGTATTCTTATATGCTGACCAATATAACATGTTTCACAATGGGTACTTGGCTGTTGAAATGTTTTTTATATTAAGCGGATTTTTTCTTTACTTAACATTCGATAAAAATTTATCGACAATGGACTTTATTAAGAAAAAACTTGCAAGACTATATCCTGTAATTATCTTTGCAATGTCACTGATCTTAATTATTTCATTTACTAAATATACAACATTCATGTGGTATGATAATATTCTTACCTTAGGCTTGTTAAGTGGGACTCCATTAGCTTTGGGGTTAGGAAATCTTACAACCTGTTGGTATGTTTCTTCAATGTTTTGGACAATGCTCTTCTATGGTTCTTTAATTCGCAATCTTAATCCAAAAATTACCAATATTATAATTGCAACAATTACAATTCTCTCATACAGTCTTATTCTTCATCACAATAATGGAACCTTATTTGGCGTAAACACCACTATATACGGGCTACTGAATATTGGTATATTAAGAGCATTAGGAGGAATGGGCACCGGAATATTCATAGCTATGTGGTATAAAGATTATAAACATACAAATTGCGCAAATAAGAAAAATAAAGCTATATACACCATACTTGAAGCTGGGTGCTTATATTTTATTATTAACAGCCTGATGATTAATACCCTTAAATATGAAAATCAAATAATTTTTGTTATTATTATCATCTTAATAATTTTATTACTACTAATGGAAAAAGGTTATATTTCACAAGCTTTGAATAATAAAAATATCCATTGCATTTCAAAACTTAAATATAGTAATAACGCTCCTATTAATGATTTCTCTTGCTATTTTTACGTATAATATTATTGAAAAACGATATTACAAGAAATAGAAAAAAGAATAATATAAAAACATAGCAAAAAATATTTTTTCGGGTTTTAAAAGAATCAAGGTTTAAATATTTATGCTAATATCAAACAGAAATAATCTATTAACATTTACAGCCCACCCTGAATTTGCAATGCTTAATGAAGGATACAATGTCACGGCATCAAGTTTTTTTAGGCATAGCCAATATTATGGTTCTCCGGATAAAGAATTCAATGATGTAAAAAATGTATTAATCAATGCCTTTCAACACCAAATAAAAAAGCCAAAAAAAATTCTCATAGCAGGTATTGGAAACTCACAAGAACCATTTTCTTTTCTGGCTGTTATTCATAAGCTTTTAGGAAAAACCTCGTTAAAAAAAGGAGTTGATATGTATTTTGTTGATCTTCAATCACAACCAACAAAAGAAAAACTATTTAAACAATCCTTTTATGATTCACATGGAACGCCGGCATTTGCACCTGAAAGTTTTATAAAAGATAGTCATAATAATGTAATAAGTAACTTTATTTACAGAGTAAAAGATGAAATATATAAATATCTATGGAAAACATACTCTAACTCAAAAAAATCATTTTGGGAGACCAGAATACAAGACGCTATAAGACGATTTCCCGAAGAAGAATTTGATATTATATCTATGAATAATATTATTGGTTATATAGCAAAACCACAAGAACGGGAAGAAGTTTTCCAACACGCTTTCAGATGCTTAAAAAAAGACGGAGTTCTTATTACGGATCCTTACAAAAATTATTTAAACACATACACCGGTTTAAATAATATGCAAGAATGTGCCGAAGGTATTTTTAGGAAACAGTAAAGACAAACCATTTATAAAAGTAATAAAATAAAACTTAATATAACTTAATAACAAGATTTAAGTAGCAAAAATTTATTTGCTTGAGTTTTAAAAGAGTATGAAATGTCAAATAATTACAAACACAACCAACCGTTTAAAATCAACAAATATCGGTGGAATAAGGGTTAACATAATAGCAGAAACCCCTAAAATTGAGGATATTAAGGATATCCTTGACTTAAGCTCAAAAATTAAGATAGGCGAAGGTGATACTGGTTCAGCTTATAACTTTAAAGAAAATGTTATAAAAGTTTTTGATAAAGTTAAAAAAACTGCAAAAAAATCTTTTTATACTGAGATGGAAAACTTATCCAGTTTAAAAAACTTAATTTTGAAATCAGGAGATGAAAACTATCTTCACAACACACAAAAAGCACTCTACGGTTTTGAGCACAACAAGGTACCATTTCTTATCTCAAGCAAAGTAGAAGGTGAAAACCCATACCCAACAATTGCACCATTTAATGCTAAAAATTTGGAAGCTATTGTTGAAATCCTAAACAGATTGGACAAAGGTTATGGGAAATATAGATTTTTAGCACCGGATATGAGAATTCCAAATATAAGAATCACTGAAAATAATGCGGGCTTATTAGATTTTGAATATCTTCATAAAATAAAACTGGGAAACGAAAAGAATCTTGAGCTCACCGAAAAAGCTCTTCCGCGAATAAATAATTCAAATTTTACATTATTCCTAAATGAAAGTGATACCGGTTTTGGGACAAGTAATTTAAGAGCTTTCGAATATGAATGTTTAGCTCCATATTTATACAGATGTCCGAGCGCAACACAAGCTAAAGAAACTTTCCGAAACTACATAAAACTAAAAAGCGAACACCATTATGATATGGCAAAACATTACGAAAAACTCGGATCTGACTTCGGAGATGAAATATATAAAACAATGGAAGCAGAAGAACTTTTTCATTCTCAGTTACTAAAAGACGCAGATAAAGACATTTTACACACCGAAGCGGCAAAGCTTCAGATGTATTGGTTTTTACGATTAGTAAATTTATTTAGTGTAAAACAAGATTTACCTATTAATTTAATGCAAACTCAAATTTTCATTGACAAAGAACAAAACAGATGTATACAGGCTGTACACCAATCAATGACGACAAATGACTATATGCGGACTTATTATTACCTGAATGCAAAGAATACTATTGATGAAATTGCAAATTTATTGGAATACACAAAAAAAACACATAAAATCCCCGACCATCTCCTGATGCAAACTCCGGCAGGGTTGCTGGCAGATAAAATTTTATAAGATACAACCAATTGAAGTTGTTACTGAGAAGACTTTACTGCACATTCATAATCCAGCAGATATATTTTATCATCAATTTTGCAAGCCTGTTCCCTGCGCCAATCATCTAATTCATATCCTTTTGATTTAATTTGTTTTGCAAGACGTGCAAGCTCCCGTTTATTAACAGGGGCACCCAGATGTCTTATGTACCAGCCATAACTATTATTAAACTTATAATATCCGCTTGATTTTAAGGGCAAATCAAATTCTTCAAATGGCCGAGATTTAAAAATACTCATGTTATCAGAAAGGCACAATACTTCATTTTTATCTAACTGTATAGCAGTATTATTGCATCCGGCCCCAATTATTCCATGAATTTTTCTGTTCCGAAATTCTTTTTTAGGTAAATATTTCAGCATATTATTTAGGCGTTTAATATCAAGCTCATCTAAAAAATTATCTCTTATTTTAGAAAAACTATCATTGATAGCGTTCAACAAACAAACAATGCCTTTAGAAAGCGGCATTGGCTGTTCAAACATTGCCGTGCGGTTATTAAAAAATATTACTTCATTACTTCGTAAAAGCGGTTTCAGCCTATTTACCTTTATTGCTTGAAATGAAGGAGAGTGATTTATAGGAGTAACATCCATATTTCATCCTTTCAAATAAACAAAAAACTGTAAAAATATTTTTTGCTGACCTGCAATCTACATATAATATAAATTCAAAATTTAATATTTTTCTTTATTTTTTAATATATCCCCTTGGGGTTTTACTCGGGTCTAATTCAAAATGCCAACATTCTGCATTAGCTTTCCAAGCCCCACCCCAACTAAGACCTATTGACTGTCCAAATCTACCCATAGCAGCATACGTGCTTCCTTCGCCTGAAATAGTGATATCTATGGCACAGCCAAATTCATGTCTGGAGGTGCCGGGTTTAGCTACTAATGGAGACTTAAAACGTCCGGCTTTCCATTCTTTATATATATGTTTCTGAACTTTAGAACTTCTATAACCTGACTCAATTATCATTGTCCAGCCTTTAAGATTAGCATATTTAAACATTTCAAATGTCTTTTCTTGCATTTTAGGTCTTAATAGCTTAACTTCCTCTGCATATTTACCCATAATATCGTAATCAATACCTTCAACATTAAACGTTGTACCTTCTTTTACTTCATACTTTTTATTTAAAAGCATTTTTATTATTCTTTTTATACTAAATTTACTCATTCTCCCCCCTTAACTATAATTAAAATTACATATATGATATTTTTATGTTGTTGTCAATTGCATATTGTTCTGCGTAGGAACCCTTTTTGCAAATAATCTCAAAACTTGCAGATGTATTTGCGAACGCGAGGTCTCCAATAAACCCTACTTTTTCACCAATAACAACTTTTCTTAAAGATGTACAGTCATAAAAGGCACGGTAGTCAATATGTATAACGTTTTCCGGTATCACAATTTCTTCTAATGCAGTACAAGTATTAAAAGCATGTTTATCTATATACAAAAGATTTTTTGGCAATTTTAAAGTTTTTAAATTTTTGCATCTGAAACAAGCTTCCGCACAAATTGTTTGAATAGAATCGGGAATAATCATACTTTCGACATTTTTTTCTTTAAATGCTGCAGATGCAATCCTTGTTATACTTCGATTTTCATAATGAGATGGAATTATAATATGTTTTTCATATCCTTGATATTCGGCAACTTCTACAACTCCATATTTTCGTATTTTAAATTTATAATTATTTTCTTTTACGATATAAGCATAATTAGATTCAATTAAATTTGATAATGTAGTACCAAAAACATTATCTATCGTAATTGCCAAGCAAATATCACCGTGACTACTCTTAAAGAAAATTTCATCTTCCCTTGTGAGATTATTTCTAATCCATTCGTCCAATTCTTCTCTTGAATTCATCAAAATTGCGTTTTTAAATCCAGCTTCTTTTAGTCCCTCATATGTATATTGAACATCTCCTGCGTACAATAAAATCAAATCTATATCCAAATTTGCTAATTGGGAACCAAGCTCTTTATGCATTTTTGCAGATTGCGCACCCAGTTCATTCATCTGTCCTGAGACGAAGATTTTTCTTCCTTTTTTGTTCATTGAAAGTTTTTCCAATATTTTTGCACATCCAAGCATACTCTCAGGATTTGCGTTATAAGTATCTGCAAAAATTGAAAATCCGCCAACTGATAGACGAGTATGCCTCATTCCGCTCGGATAATATTGTTCAAGTAAAGAAGGAAGATTTTCCAATTCAATACCCGCAAGTTCTCCAACTGCAATTGCGTACAGCGCATTATATGCATTAAATTCTCCGTAGAGATTCAAATGAACGAATATTTCTTTTCTATTCTTACATACAGCAGTAAAAAACAAACCATCATCACCAGATTTTATATCTTTAGCAAAATAATCGGCAGAAGGGTCTTTAAGTGATACAGTAACTACATTATGTGTATATTTTGCATTTCTTAAAATATCATCATCATAATTAATTATTATATTAGCATTTTTATTTGCGTATTTTTCAAGACTACTTTTATCTGTAAAAATATTTTCTCTGGTTACATAACTAGCCAAGTGAGAATCTAAAATATTAGTCAAAACTACAATATCAGGTTTTAAAAATTTAGCGAAACATTCAATATAATGAGGAACCAAAGCACCAACTTCTTGCACCCAATAGTCATGGCTAGGGGTAAGATTTTGGATACTACGCAATACTGAATTATAAGAATTAGCATTAGGATAGTGTGTAAGAGTATTAAATGAATTAACAAGAACAGAATTTATCAAACCCGTCGTCGTTGTCTTACCTATACTACCGGTAATTGCAATTCGTTTTGCACTACAATTTTTCAGGCGCCAAGTTGCATACTTTTCAACGGCTTTTATAGGATCTTTAATAAAAATTACTTCTTTTTGCGGAAATTTTTCTTTTAGTTCTGCGTTACAAAAAATAGCCGTCGCACCCTTCTCTAAACTTTCCGAAATAAGATTTTCTGAATTTTCCAACCCTGAATCAATAACAAAATCCCCTGTTCTAACATTAAAAGATTGAAGAAGAAGTCTTTGGTATGAAGTAGAACTATCTATAGTCACTGGCAATTTCACGTTTATAATTTTAGCAAACTCTTTTAAGTCTTTAACTATATACTTAGCTCTAACTTTAAACTTTATGCCTAATATATTATATATTTTATAGTTTCTATCATATACAACACTAAATAAATTATTTATCATGTGCTTACCGTTTATAATCATACTACAATATTCATAAGAGAAGCAGGTGTTCTTGCGGAATCTTAGACATATCCAGCATATCACCAAATGTCTTATCCCAATCTGTAGGCTTAAATTTAAAATATCCACCGCCAGAGTAGAATGTCATCTCTCCAACATATATTTTATTATCCGTAAAATAAAAATCTACCCTTACTTGAGGAAATTCTGCTGACAATTTTCTGGAAATATTAAGCATATCATCAAATAATACAGGCTTTTTAAACTCAGCATTTTGATGTCCTTTAATTTGAAGATCTAACATATTCCAATTTAGACTATAAAAAGATGCTTTGTAATTACCACTATATCTCTCTTTTATTACCTCAATAAATTTTGGTTCACCGTGAAAACAGAAAAACTTATAATCATAAAGGTCATCGTCACAAGTTTCAAGATATTCTTCAGCAATAATTTTTATCGGAACATTATAATATGCCCAGCAATATGAAGTTTTTAAAGTTTTATCAGGATCTAACCAGTCCTGCATTTCAACTTTCAAGGCATCAATATCAAGTTCATTTTTATCTCGTACTACTTTGATAAATTTACTATCACTCTGCACATTAGATTTTAGAACGAATTTATTCGGCAAATTATTAAAATCTATATCATCAACAGTATCCCAGGCACCTATCAGCGGAATAGTGTAACCTTCGCCTAATTTTTCTTTAATATAGTTTTTGAACTCATATTTATCAACAATTCTTGTCATTAAATCATTTCTATAAAATAATTTAAGCCAATTAATTTTTTCATTAAATGTTTGCGGGTTTATTAAATTTAACGGATAACCTGTCTCCTTAAAAAAAGTATATTTTAAAGATTCAACTCTTTCTTCCAATCTCATTCGGGAAGGTCTTAATTTGGGTCTGGAATCCAATTCTTGTTTTAAATTTTTGATATCAAACTCAGCAATTTTTAACTCTTTATTTATTGCATACAAATTATCTCTCAAAGATTTTAATTCAGCATTTTTACTATCTAAATTATCTCTCAAAATTTTCAGTTCCTCATTTGCATATTTTAAATCAGCCTTAGCAAACGTAAAACTGTCATTTAATTGTATAATTTTATTTGTAAGCTGTTTTCTGGACAAAGATTTATGATAGGTAATAAATTTTTTACCAAATATTTTAATAGTATGTTTATTTTTATATTTAACTTTCTCTATAAAAGGGTGTTTTATTTTTATGCTTATCTCAGGCAATTTTAAATAATCTCCGAATTTTTTATCCCAATAAGGTTTATATGTGTTAAAACCGCCATTAGGATAAAAAGTCAATTCACCTAAAAGTATTTTATTTTCAATTTCGTAAAAATCCACACGTACAAAAGGAAACTCTTTAGCCAATTCCCTAGCTATTTCAATCATTTTGTCATAATTTTTAGGACAACTAATTGTAGATTTCCGCGCGCTTTTTGGAGATGGTACAATCAAACCCCAGTCCATATTGTGATTTTCGTATACAGTATGTTTTCCCCTATCTGAACAAGCAAGGACAAATTTTGGTTCACCGTTAAAACACATAAACTTATAATCATACACTTGTCCATCAATTTGTTCAATATATTTTTCTGCAATAATCCTCAGCGGAACGTCATGATATGCCCAACAAAATGATGTTTTTAAAGTATTTTCAGGCCGTAACCATTCTTGCATTTCCAATTTCAAAGCCTTAATATCAAGCTCATTTTTATCTTTAACGATTTTAATAAACTTACTATCACTCTGTGCGTTACACTTTAGTACAAATTTGTTTGGCAGGTTAGTAAAATCTATATCTTCAACATGCTCCCATACTCCTAATAGCGGAACAGTATACCCTTCACCTAATTGCTCTTTTATATAGTTTTTGAACTCATACTTATCAACAATTCTTGTCATTAAACCATTCCTATAGAACAATTTCAGCCAATTGATTTTTTCATTAAAGGTTTGCGGATTTTCGACATCTAAAGGGTAACCGACTTTATCATAAAACAGCTTTTTTAAAGCTTGAATACGCCTATTCAAATTCATGTGAGATGGTCTCGTTTTCTTTTTAGAAATTTTTATTCCGAAAATCCTATATTGATATCTTAGCCAATTAGTCTCATTTTCTAATAATCTCATTATAAAACTCCCTTCAATGTCCTAAATTTAACAATTTCACTATCAACTACCGTTCCATTTAAAATACCTACAGCATTTTGCATTTCTTCGGAATACATATCTGCGACTAATTCATCAAAATATGAAGCAAAATTATTACTTAAAATTTTACTAACAGATTTTGAAAACATAGCAGGAGTATTATCTACGGCGTAATGAATAACTCCATCGACAGTATATACAGGATTATCAATAGTAGTTGGGTGCGAAGTTTCAATTTCCAAGTATGGATCGCAACTGATATCAATAATTAATGTTCCCGGTTTCATTTTTTTCAAATCTTCTTTATAAATTAATCGATCCGTTCTTGTTGTGTCCCACATTACACAATTGACTAAAACATCATAATTATACATATTCTTTTTAAATGCAGATTCCAAACGTCTATTGTAAACATCAACATCTGCACCTAATCCATGTAATACTCTTAATGCCCCTTTTGCTGTTTGTCCGTTCCCGATAATTGCAATTTTGGTTTCGTACGGCATTTTTTCGCAATATCTTAAGCCTTGTAATATAGCAGCCTCTCCTGCGATTTCTCTGTTTCTGTAGAATATATAACGACCATCTTTAAATATGTTTTCCCAAGCTATTACTGTATGTTTTGCATTTACACATTTAGTAGTAAAATCAATATTCTGAACAGCATGAGCCCAGCCGCAAAGAATTTTATTATTTCCTATTTTATCCACATAATCTGCATCTCCAAGCTTAACATCAACAACTATATCACACTTTAGGGCATCTTTTCTTGAAACAAAGTTAGCACCCTGATAGTCAGCATCTTTGTATCCGATACTTTCTCCATAACCTTTTTCAAAGAATAAATAGTCTAGATTTTTTATTCTTTTTAAATCTTGCGGTATTAAAGCTCTTCTTTTTTCATTGTTTTTATGACTTATAACTAATCCAACTGTTCTCATTCTATGTTCCTATCTGTTAATTATTTGTATTTTCAAGTATTGTACGAGTTTCCACAACATTTAAAGGTAAAAAGGTTTTTGCACCTTCTGCAAACTCCGGCAATATATACAAATGTTCTGCCGGAATTTTAGCTAAATCCAACCATTCCCCAATTTTATAATCCCACTCTTTATAGTATGCATTAAAACCGCTTGCAGGCGTAAATGACATTTCGCCAACATAAACTTTATTATCAACTTCATAAAGATCAACCCTCAAAAATGGAAACTGAGAAGATAATTTCCGAGCCACATATAACATTTCATCTAAACATTTAGGTTTGGGTATCGTTGATTTTTTGGAGCTTTTACCTGAAGGAACCATTAAACTCCAATCTAAGTAGTGATTTTCATATAATGTACGTTTATTTCGATTAGTACAAGCTAATACCCATTTTGGCTCACCATGGAAACAGTATACTTTGTAATCATAAAGCTGTCCCTTGTCAGATTCCATATACTCTTCAATAATTATCTTAGGTTCAATATCTTTGTAACCTCTGGATAAATAATTGTAGTAGAGGCTATTCCAATCCTGCAAGTTATTATTAAAAGTGGCTTTTATTTTATCGACATTAATTTTTGCTTTATTTTTAATTACTTGCACAGCCAAAGCACCACCTGAAATATTAGTTTTTATAACAAATTGATTTGGTAAAATATCAAAGTCAATATCATTAACATCATCATATACCGCCAATAATGGAATTACATACTCTTTCCCGATTTGATTTTTTATATATTCTTTAACTTTATATTTGTCTATACAAGTATTGTGAGTGGGATTATAATAATTTAATTTTAGCCAGTTGAGTTTTTCGTTGAAGGAATTTGGGATTTTAAAGTTTGGATAATACCCAACAACATTGTAAAACTCTTGTGATAAAAACCATATTTTATCCTTTGTATTATATTTTTCTTCCGCAGCCCACAAAAACTCTGCACAACTGGGGCTAAGTTGCTTCTTTTCAAGTTCCTTTATTTTTTTATACGCTAGCTTTAAACTTCTAAACCGTAATTTAATTCCAAAAATTTTAACTAAATAATGTAGATTAACCTCTGTTATCGAAAACAATTTATTAAACATTTTTACCCTCAATAATTTTTAGATATTTTTCTATAAATATTTTTAAATCCCTATTACAAGTAATGTAATTTCGTAATTGATACAAGTTCAAACTTTCAAGATTTAATACAAACTCTTTTTTATTATTTCGTGTAACTAAAGAATGACTACGTATAGTGAAATTATCAAACAAGTCGATATTTAAGAGTGTTACAAACGAATAATTACTATTTTCCCATTCCGAACAACACATACACGGATAATTGAGATAAGCTGCCTCTAAAATTACTAACCCCACACCCCCAACAAATAAAATATCTTCTACATGTTGACTTAAATATTCAAATGTATCTACATTACCAATAAAAACACTTTCATCAATCCGGTATTTCTTTATTAACTTCTGCTTAAGGTTACTTCCGCATTGTTCTTCCCCGGCAATTTCAAACTCAATATTGTATAACTTGCAATATTGAATAAAGCACTCTATTGACTTAATTTTATCCGTATTTATTCGAGAAATTAAAAGAGCTTTTTTCTGACCTTTATATTCCCAAAATGGCAAATTTTTATATTTATCAGTATCAATACAATTTTGAATTACGTCAGCATTATTAATAGCTGCATAATAATTTTCATACATGTATTTACTTACCATAATTTTGTAATCAAACTTATTTATAATATTAGCGTTACTAATTCCAAGATTGTGTATAGTGCAACCAAGTTTAACTTTCAATTTTAGTTTATCTATATCAAGATTTTTCAAAATTTTAGGATTCTTAAACTGAAACTCTACAGTGTTGATATTGTATTTATCAACTATTTCTTCTAAGCAGCATCCGAAATTTTCCGCATCAAAATTAAGTTTAAAATTAATTAATTCCAATAACAGTTTATTTGCATTATATTCACTCAAAATATAAACATTTCGGCCTTCTACACGTAATGCATTTATATACTGTAATAATCTTGTTTCAATCCCGCCTGCCTCCATAAAATTTGATGCAACAAATAAGATATTATGACTGGCGGCGTCAACATCAAAGCTTAAATTACTTTTATTTAAGAGAATATTTTGTTCATTTGCATTATTTTTCCAATTATTCGTTTTATATGTTAGTTTAATACCGCAAAAATTCACCTGCTTATGTTTGTAGTCAACAGTATCACAAATACCTGCAATAGGTATAAGACCCAAAATATATAATCGTTCAGTTTTAATACTAGATTTAATTTTATAAAGGGGGATGTTAAAAACTCTGTATTCATCTGTTACTGCCCAAAAATCTTTATCTCTAATATTTGGATTTTTCTCTTTTAAAAAGTTTAACACATGACATTTCGCTATATCTTTATCTTTGTTTAACTTATTAAAATATTTTTTATTTTTTGAATTAACAGTTGAGTGTGGGTTCCTAAAATAATAATAATTCACACCGGGAACAGACACCACTCCATTGGCATAATAAACCGCTTGTGTTACAAATAACTTATCCTCGCAATAACAACCTTCAGGCCACTTAAGATTATTTTTAATTAACATCTCTCTTTTGTATATTTTATTTGTTGGACAAGGATTTTTTGCCAAACGACAGATATCGAATTTTTCTTGTACACCACGAACAAATTCTTCTTTCGTAATATTTAATCTTTTTTTAGTTCTACCATGCCCAATCCTTACACTTGTCGCCAATGCAATATCTGAGTCATATTTTTTCGCAGCTGCGTACAGTTTTTCATAATAATCATTATCAATCCAATCATCAGAATCAACAAACCCAATATATTCACCTGTCGCAATTTTTGTACCATTATTCCTTGCTGCACCCTGCAATTTATTTTTCTGACTCATAACTTTTATTCGGCAATCTTCTTTAGCAAATTCAGAGATAACAAAAAGAGAATTATCTGTAGAACCGTCATTTACAATAATTATCTCAATGTCTTTTAACGTTTGTTGAGAAAGAGACATTAAACATTTGGAAAGATATTTTTCAGTATTGTAAACAGGAACAATAATTGAAACTTTAGGAGTTAAAATTCCTTCTTTTTTAAAATTTTGCATATTAATTCCACTTTAACGTATATAAATTAAAACCATAACTCTAACCAAGTTATAATGTTTTATCATCGAGCCCTATACGTATAATAATAACACAAACAAAAAATAGAGAAAACAACTTAAAAATCAAGTTAAAGAACAATTGATATTAACAAAAAACCCATTTTATTTGTAATGGTTTTTTTGTTTGGACGGGCAGAATTCACCCTATCATGGGGTATTATTCTCCCAAATTACTCTTGAAAAATTTTTCCAATTTAGCAAACGGAATTTTTTTCAAATTATCATACAAATCAACGTGATTTGCACCCTCAACAATCAAAAGCTCTTTATTGTCACCCTTTAACTTTTTAAAAGCATCTTCACCAAAATAACGACTGTGTGCATTTTCACCATGAACCACAAGGACCGCACTTCTTATCTCATGACTGTATTGCAAAATCGGCATATTGATTAAAGATAGACTTGAAGTCTGATTCCAATTTCCGTTAGAGTTGATTGAACGTTTATGAAAGCCTCTTTGTGTCTTATAATATTCCCAATAATCTTTTATAAATTGAGGTTCTTCCCCTGTTAATTTTTCAGGAAGCCCTGATGCTTTTGCAAAAGTTCCATTGTTAAAATCTTCGGTTCTTTGTGCACTAAGTTGTTGTTTTAGTTCATAACGAGCATTTTCATCCATTGAATCATTGTAACCTTTAGCGGAAACTCTAGTCATATCATACATGGTTATTACGGCTGTTGCTTTAATTCTTGTATCCACTCCGGCAGCATTCATTCCAAACCCACCAAATCCACATATTCCGATAATTCCTATTTTATCACGATTTACAGTTTTCAGATTAGACAAATAATCCACTGCAGCAGAAAAATCTTCCGTATTAATATCAGGACTGGCAACATTTCTTGGCGCTCCACCACTTTCACCAGTATATGATGGATCAAAAGCAAGAGTAATAAACCCTCGTTCCGCCATTGTTTGGGCATATAACCCCGAAGATTGTTCTTTAACAGCACCAAATGGGCCGCTTACAGCAATTGCAGGAGTTTTCCCCACAATATTTTTAGGGGTATATAAATCCCCGACCAAGGTTATTCCGTATCTATTTTTGAAACTTACCTTTTCAATATTTACTTTATCACTTTTTTGGAAAGTCTTATCCCAACTACATTTTGCCCCTGTCATACCTGAACCTCCTATGAAAAATAAGAATATTAACAACATTAATAACATTTTTTTTAGCATAATTTAACCCTCAATATTTTTTATTAATCTGGCAGGATTACCAGCAACAATTACATGTTACATTTTCAAGTTTATTTTCACAGTCTATCCCTAATTCTATCTTTTTATATAGAAAATTACAAAAAAGTAAAAACTTGTAATAATATTGGATAAAACTTCAAAACATTGAAAACAATCCGCACAAATCAGCTATCCTATAAAAAGCATGCTACAGCTCATTCTTCGCCTTGTTTGTCGTCGCATTCTCTCCCACTGACAGAGCTTCTGTAAAACTACAGCCGGTTTGATGATTTTAGACAGTAAGATTGATTATAATTGTTGGTTTCACCCAATCTACAAGCTATATTTTTATATAAAAAAGACGGATTGCTTCGCATTCACTCGCAATTACGACACACTGGTAGTTTCTCATCTAGTCATTTTGAGGACATGAGCCAGAAGCAATCCAGCTTTTTTCTTAAAGTCTTTTATAGTATTTTCTTAATAATCAAGAAAAATATCTACTGCCCAAAGTCTATCTTATAAGCTAATACCATTTGGAAAATTTTATTTGCTACTTAATTGTAACAATTTTGTAATACATATAAAAATAAGTCAAAATTTTTAAAACAATATACTTTATATATTAAAGCTTTGTAAAATATTGAGTATATTAAGAGTAAAGGATATTTTTATGATAAGTTTTAACCCTAATTCAAATCAACATGTGATAACTGTTGAAGGCTCTCAGGTGTCACGGAAAACATATACTTTAGATGATTTTAAAATAAGTGATACACCAGTTTTAACATTTGCTATAGGTGGTGATAAAAATGGTAATCTGATCGTTGATGAATCAGATTTGAATGAAGAGTATGCACAAGTATTTAAAGATAAAGGACTTATTGGAAAAACTTGGGATTTTATAAAAGAACATATAGGGCAAATATTAAACTTAAAATCTGCAGTAATTATGACCGAAGGAATAGATCTTAACGGACAGCAGAAATTAGGGTATATTTATACAGATGAAGCTGGAAATTCAAAATTAACGAAAGAAATTACAAAAGATAAAGAAGGTAATACAATTTTGACACAACGTGATTTTAATACTTATGATGAATATGGCAATATTATAGCTACAAGGCAAACAAAAGAAATACAAAAAGGTGATCATGCAATAAAACGAGAATTTAATGTGAACTATAGAAATACATATAATGAAGATAAGCAATTATTACATCGTGTTACTGTAGACGAAAGCAATCCTTTTATTTTATTGCAAGATGAAAATGGTAAATTAAGTCAAACTAAAAATGGTGAGAATTAGTTGGTATTTGCCGAACAATGAATATAAATTATAACTTTGCTATTTGGTGAGGGTTATTTTATTGCAAATAAATATTATCGGAACATATGTCAGAATGATTTCGGGGGCTCGGTCGGTTGGGCATACCTGCCCAACAATTAATGTTATGTTAGCACCAATAAATTTAAAATACTCAAATTACTCTTTAATTACTCTCGGGTAAAATTGACTTGTGGAGTGTAAGTAAAGTAATTTTTCATAAAAATGAAACTTCAAGGTGACCAGCAAAAGAGTAAAGTGAGTAATTTGAAATTGAGATAATCAACCCACTTCCGACTGGCTCAAAGCTAAATTGCTTCGGGCTATCCGCCCTCGCAATGACAAAAAAACTTCCGACCAAACCACTCAAAAAATACAGCTTCGCCCTGTGTGAGTTCGTACGACAATCCTTATAATAAAAAACAGGTACGGCATACTCCGACCTGTTTTTTATACAGAGAGGAT
>CAYUQM010000006.1:0-55515 GCA_964446855.1 uncultured Muribaculaceae bacterium | reverse complement strand
TGACGAAATCTTTAAAGTACAGAATATACAATTCTTCAGCTGCGGAGATCATATGAGCGATGTAGACTGTGTATCCAGAATCCACAAGGAAAATTTCCAAGTACTTAATGATTCTGCCAGTGGTTTGAACGCAAGCCTTATGCCTGATGAGTATGCTGTTAAAGGACGAGAACAACCTTCCGCATTTAAATGGGAAAATGTTAGATATATGTTCAGAACAGGTGATGGGATGGTTTATGGAGTTATTCCAAATGATGAACTTACCAGTTTTGACGTAATTGTCGACGTTAACGGCAAAAACAGACCTAACATTGCAGTTAAAGACCTCAGAAAGTTCAGATTCTCAGGAGAAGGCGGACAGACTTACGATGTTAGCGAAGAACTCACTATAGAAACAGAATGTAGTATAGAAAACCCTAGTGCCTGTACAACGCCGGAACAGTGTTATTCTATTCATGGTACGATTGAAGATAATGGTATGTGCAACTACGGTGTAGTTTGGACAGATTGGTTTGATAACGCCTGTTATGTATTCTGCAGAGAATAATATTAAAGTATAAAATACGAAAGAGTTCCGAAATTATTTGGAACTCTTTTTTTACAAATTGACCAACATACACAAATGTGTTAGGATTATACTGCATGTTAATAAATTTTGGAGGAGAGAATGATACAAAAAGTATTAAAAAACAGACTTTCTACAGGAGGCAAAATTTTTCTTAGACAAATATTTTCAAATAAGCCTCTAAAACCTGCGTTTACCCTTGCAGAGGTATTGATTACTCTTGGTATTATCGGTGTTGTTGCAGCATTAACGATGCCGTCTTTAATTGCAAACATTCAAGATAAAATTTTAGAAAGCCAAGCCAAAAAAGCTCGTAACAGAGTTGCGAACGGCTATAAACTTATGATGGCGCGTGACGAAATCTTTAAAGTACAGAATATACAATTCTTCAGCTGCGGAGATCATATGGGAGATGTTAATTGTGTTTCAAGAATTCACAAGGAAAATTTCCAAGTTCTTAATGATTCCGCCAGCGGCTTAAATGCCAGCCTTATGCCTGAGGAATATGCTATCGCAGGACAACAAGAATCTTCACCATTTAAGTGGGAAAATGTAGAATATATGTTCAGAACAGGTGACGGTATGATTTATGGAGTTATTCCAAATGATGAACTTACCAGTTTTGATGTTATTGTCGATGTTAACGGTAAAAACAGACCGAATATTGCAGCAAAAGACTTGAGAAAATACAGATTCTCAGGGGAGGGTGGACAAGCTTATGATGTTAGTGAGGAGCTTACCCAGACTTCTTCATCATGCAGTATAGACAATTTGGATGAGTGTACAACTTTTGAATTATGTGCTTCAGTAAGTACCGAATATGCCTATGGTTCATATATGGGTACAGTCTGGACCGGTAGTCAATGTGTAATACACTATTATGAGTAATAGCAAAATTACGAAAATTTGACATATAGATTAAGGGAGTCCTTGAAAATTCTCGGACTCTCTTGTTTTACAAAATTGACCCACAAATACAGAAATGTTAAAATAGCAAACATTACAATATTCTAAAATTTAAATTATATACGAATTATACGAGGGGAAATACAAATATGCAAAGTACAAGCACTCTTAAAAAAATAAAGCCTGTACACCTATTTGCGGCCCAGTTCTTAGTGTGGGCTATATTAGGAATTCTCGGCTGTACAGCAGGTGGACACACCTTTTATAAATATCTTGGTGCACAAAATATCCTTATAAAAATATTTTGCTTTACCGGTATATTATTTAACCTGTTTGTATACAAGACATATAACAGACGAAAAATAATCATACACTCTATTATTTCACTAATTGTATTAATAGTTTGCGTTACCATAGACAATTACCGATTAAGTTATCTATGGTTCTTTTTACTGTCAATAGGTAACATTAGCTTTAAAGATATTACAAAAGTGTCGTTGACAGTTGTAGCCTTTATGGTAACATCTATAATGACATTAACTGCACTTGGAGTTCTGAAAAACGTTACCGTGTATCGCTCGGCATATTTTATGCCAAGGCACGGATTCGGATTTTTTGGTCCAAATATCGTGTCTGCGTATCTTTTTGAGATATGCATAGCCACAGTCTATTTAAGATGGAAGGATTTTGGAATAAAAGACAATCTGTTTTTATCCTGTTGCTGCTGGTTTTGCGTATGCTGTACAAATAGTAAAGCTGCTGCGATATTGATATTTTTGCTGATAATTTTTACAAATTTTAGTAAATTTATTTATAAAAAAGATACATCAAAAATTTATTATATCCTCGCTAATACTACGCTCGCTTTAGTGCCAATTATATCAGACATTGTGACAAAAATGTATTGTCACTCAGTTCCTCTGGCTTATGCCTTGGATGAGTTTTTTTCATGTAGATTCAGAAACATGTGCTACAGTTTTGCAAAATTTCCTGTTCATTTGTTTGGAACAAAAATTACGATTACACATGATTTACTCGTAATTCACAATCTAAACGGTTATATTTTACTCAACTATGGTATAATTATATTTGTCCTTTTCTTAATCGGATATTTTTTACTAATTAAAAAGAGTTATAAAGCAAAAAACATACCGCTTTTAATAATATTATTACTTTCAATTATGCAGGCACTGACAGAAACAAGACTACTTTTCCCATTTATAAATTACACGGTTCTGGCATTTTCCGCCTTACTAAACAATTCAAAATTGATGGATAACGATTAAACCCAGGAACAAATTTATTAAATTCAATGTCAAAAACAAGTACTCTTGAAAAAATAAAACCATTACACTTATTTATTGCCCACTACCTTGTATGGGCTATATTTGGGATGCTCAGAACAACAATCTGGGGGCTGTATTTTTACAAATATGCAGGTATACAAATTGTTCTTGTAAAAATTTTAAGCTTTACAGGTATATTATTTAATTTATTTGTTTACAAAACATACAACAAACAAAAAATAATTATCCACACGCTAATATCTATAGTGGTTTTAATCGTATGCCACACTCTCGGAAGGTATCAGTTGGGTTATCTGTGGTTCTTTTTGTTGTCAATAAGCAACGTAAGTTTTAAAGATATGTCTAAGACATCGTTAGCAATTACTTCGTCGTTTGTCACTGTAATTCTGCTTCTAACCTCAATGGGAATCGCTGAAAACATTGCAACACTACGCCCAAACTCACATATAACACGTTTCGAATACGGATTTATGGGTCCAAACACGATATCTGCATATATTTTTCAAATATGTATTGCAGCGGTGTATTTAAGATGGAAAGATTTTGGGATAAAAGATAACCTGTTCTTATTTTGTTGCTGCTGGTTCTGTATTTTCTTTACAAATAGCAAAACTTCCGCAATACTTATATTTCTTTTAATTATACTGGTAAATTTCAGCAAATTCATCTATAAAAAAGGAATTTCGAAGATATATTCTGCAATTGCATACTTTTTGGTTGTCAGTATTCCGATTTTTTCGTATGTTATAACAATGCTATATTGCAACTCTGTCCCATTAGCATTTACACTAGATGATATTATTACATGCAGATTTAGAAACTTATGCTATAGCTTTGCAAATTTTCCGGTGCAACTTTTCGGCACAAAAATTATACCTATAATAGACTTGCTTAGAATAGATAATTTGGATGCATATATACTATTAAATTATGGAATACTTATATTTGTTCTATTTGCAATAGGATACATTATTCTTATTAAGAAAAGTTGCACGTTAAAAAACACACCGATTTTAATAATATTGAGTCTCTGCATTATGCAAGGAATAGCAGAAATAATTTTTCTTTTCCCGCATATGAATTATGTAATATTGGCATTTTCAGCACTACTAAACAATTCTATACTAATAGACAAAGACAAAAGCTAAATACCTAAAGAATCAATATCCTGCTCCGGAGTTGTTGTAGTTCTAATACCGTAAAAACTTTCCAAAGATTTTAATACAGCAGGATTTATTACATTTGGCGGACATTGAGTAAGAAAAATATTCTTTACACCATTTTCCCTTAAGCTTATCATATTCGATAAAGAGGAAACATCACACCTTGTTAAGAACATCGTTAACTTATCGGAATCAATTTGAATATTTTCAAATAAGATTTTTAAAATATCAAAAACCAGAGGTCTGTTATTTGCAACATTAATCCTCAAAAAATTTTTATAATCTAAGTCTAAAGAAAAACTTAATACAAAAACATCTTTAGAAAGCTGCGATACTAATTTCTGAAAATACTCCTTTTGCCCCTGCTTAGATGCTCTAAGTCCGATTACAATAAGGTGAGAAAGCTCTCCGGAATTTATACGTTCAGCAATACTCTTGAAGTTCTCCCTTAATTCAAACTCATTAAACCCGACAACTTCAGGTGAACGAATCTGCCCTTTTGCAAATCCTTTTGCATTTTGAGCTGACTTAATCAATTCTTCAAAATTATCATCTTTAATAGAAACAACTCCCTGAGGAAGTGTTTTTGCCGTTGTGAACAAGCGCCCCCGATACAAATACTCTATGCTTGTATTTGAATTTTTAGTTAAAAAAATTGCACCGGGAAACGTAGCAAAATCAAGAATACAATTGTCATTACAAGTACCGTAATGCCCCTTCAGATTTTTGTATTCTGAAAACTTTGCAAACGCATGCGCAATCAGCAGTTCATCATGCGTATACACATCAATATCAGTATTTGAAACGGCAGTTAACAACTTTTCCAAGTCAAACAAGCTCTCTCCGGAAACCAGAATTGCTTTACCTACAGTTGTCGAAAACGAAACCTCTGTTAATTTAACCTCTCCGAAACTGTCCTTTTGCTTTTGCAACAAGATTTCAGTCAACTTTAAATCCGTTTCAACTAAAACTTTTATCTGTTCCTCATATTTATTCAACAAATGTCTTGGGGAATTTAGCAAATTTAACGAGTTTAACAAAGTCAAAACCGCATCATTATCATAATACGAATAACTATAAAGCTTTGATAAATTTAACGAAACGCTTTTTATTACAGCTAAAAGGATGTCTGTAATATTCTTTTGCTTCATTGATGTCTTTTTATATTTAGTTAAAAAAGCCTTTTCTCCAAGAGCCATTATCTGCGAAAGATTCATTTTTTCTGATAAATTAATTGCATTTTTTAATTCCTTATAATCAAGATTACGCTCATTACAAAACTCTTGATATCGTTTCCGAGTTTTTAACAAATGATAATAAATATCGGAAACGACATTAAGAAGCTGCTCATCACTATAATCTGTTGTAGATACTATCGTTGCAAGACCTGTTATAATAATTTCTTCTTCAGATTTTGTACTTTCATCATATTCCCGTAATTGCAGGGCATAATAAGCCAGCTGCCTTATGCAGATTAAGAGAACTTCCTGCAATGCAGAAATACTTGGCGGAATCGAACAAGAACCCTTTGAGGTACATTCATCATATTCAAAATTATCAGAAAAGAAATTATATAGCATATCTCACCTATTTATTCAAATTTTTTACGTAATCAATAATCATATCAGACTCATACATTTTTGTATCATTATCCGTATCAACAAGAAACGGAACCTGAGCAATCTTACCCAACTCTATCAATTCATCATAATATTGAGGAATGCTTACATCTTTTGGTGAAAAGTCAATATCATTTTCTCTAAGGTATACAACAACTTTCCTGCAATACGGACAAGTTTCGGAATAATATAAATTAAGCATAAATCTATCTCCTTTACTGTGAACATTATCATTCAGGAGAATAAAAATTCCATTACCCAAAGTTGCTATACATAAGAATAAAAAGAACCTCCGCTTCAAGGAGGAGAAGCGGAGATTAACCAGTAAAAGAGACATCACCAACATTATTATCATTTTTTTGGCGAAGTCAAATTTGCATACCAATAAGCTCTAACTTTTCAGCCCGAGAAAGTTTTTTTATTCGGAACTCCTCCCTTTGAGCTTCGGACTTAGTAGCAAATTTCTGAGTATAAACCACTTTAACAGGTTTATGAGCACGCGTATACTTTGCGCCTTTACCCTCCTTATGAAGATTAAATCTGCGCTCGACATCATCCGTATAACCGCAATACAGGGTATTATCTTCGGTCAATAGAATATATACATAAAAAGATTTTTCCATTACTGAATTATATAATAAAAAAGACGGATATATAGTCCGTCTTTATCTTTTCCATTATCTTTTATTTCTCTTATCAAAAACAGTTATTACCCTATAGAAGTAAATCCGCCTCCGATTGAACAAGAACCGCCACCACAGCCTGCTGATGCAACAGCTGCAGAACCTCCAGTAAAGGATTCACCGCCATCAAAGCCGTTAATTGTTGACATAGCATTTGCAAACCCCTGCATAAAGCCGCTATTATTAGCCAAGCTTTCCTGTCCTTCAGATGAATAACTGCTGAAATCTATATTTAATGAGAACGGGTTTGTAGGAACAAACATATCATAATTATAAACAGGAACAGTGAACAATGGTGAATTGGTCATCGCCAACGAACCTGCTGTTTCTGCAGATTCTTTATTTTGTTTTGATGCTGTCTGATTTAAATTGCTTGATTGTTGTGTGTTAATACCGTTCATTTCAAACTCCTCAATATCATCTCTCGTCTTACATCTATATAAAGGATTTTAAAAAAGTCTAATTTCAGCATGCCATACTTTTGTAACATTTATTTACAAACTCCTAACTAAATATCAATCTTATGGTTGATAAATACAACCCTCTTGGTTGATGACTTATTGAAATCAAACAACTATGCTTAGAATGTGAAAAGGATTAGGGAAATTAAAATTATGAAAAAAATACTTTTGACAGTTATTACAATCTTATTTACAGCAGTTTCCGGAGCATTTGCAGCAGATAACTTTTTAAACATGGTTATCCTTGAAGGAACCGGAAATTCATATAATGTAATTTTACGTTCAGATGCAGCGGCTGTTGTAAAAAGGGTAGTTGAAAACAATAACAAAATAACTCTTGAAATAAAAGGATTAACATCCTCTGAAAATATTTCAACATTATACAGAAACACATCTGCTGCAAACGGAGTTATAGTAGAAAATGTAGGAAATAACGCAATAAAAGTTCATGTTCAAGGCAAAAATATTGCAAACGCGAATATTATCTTTGATACGCCTGCAACAGCTCCGATTGTGGTAACAGATAAAGTATCTAAAAATACTATAGGTTGGAGCATTTTTGCAGTTGCAGTCCTCTGTTTTTTGTTTGCAAAATCACGAGAAATAAAGGTTGATCCGCGCGTTAAAGCGAGAGAAGCTATGCAAAAAAGCATGCGTGACAGAGAAATTGCAATGTACAGAAACTATAAACGAGAAATGCTTACAATGCCAAGCATTGATTACAAAATTAAAAATCCGAGAATGAGAGAAGCTATCAGAAGAGCTGATACTATCAGACATCTGCAAAGAGTTTCCATCGGAAAGTAAAGAAAGTAAAACATTAAGGAGGTTATGAAAAGATATGGCTATAAGAGTATTACTGCTTCTGTTATCAATAATAATATCTGTAAATCTTATTATTATAATTGTTAGCTTTTTATTCAACGTTAATCTATACAAAAAACACGGGAAAGCTATCATGAATGGATTTTTATTTCTGGTATTAGTAATAGTTGCCGGTTATATAATCGCTTCGTTTGCTGGTTTAATTTAAAAGGAGAATATAATGGTAAAAAACAATGAATTTGATTTTGACAAAAAAATGTTTGCAACTCCGATACTGGTAATATTACTTATTGTTACGTTTTTGTTGATATTTAACCCGATAGCTATTGTCGGAGTAGGTGAAAGAGGGGTAAAAGTAACTTTGGGGAAAGTTTCTCCTGAAAGTTTTACCGAAGGTGTGCATTTTGTAACTCCATTTATTTCAAAAATTAAAAATATGGATGTTAAAACCCAGAAAAAATACATGGAAACAGAAGTTTACACAAAGGACATTCAACAAGCAAGAATTTCTTACGTAATAAACTACAACCTACAACCTCAAAACGCGCACAAAATGTATCGTGAAGTGGGAATGGACTATACAAACACCATATTAATGCCTGTTGTTGAAGGTACCATTAAGGACGTAATAGGTAAATGGAATGCTCAAGACTTGGTTGCAAACAGAGAAGCTGCTACATCAGATGTAATCGGCAAGCTTCAACGCCAATTGGAATCTAAGTACATTAACGTAACTGGCTTCCAAATTACGGAAATTAATTATTCTAAGGTATTTGAACAGGCTATTGAAAGTAAAGTTACCGCTGAACAAGAAGCTTTAAAAGCAAAAAACAGAACTGTTCAAATTGAGGAAGAAGCTAAGCAAAAAATAATTTCAGCAGAAGCAGAAGCTCGTTCTATGAAAATTCGTTCAGATGCTTTGGCTAAAAACAAATCTCTTGTTCAATACGAAGCCGTACAAAAATGGAACGGAATTCTCCCAACTTATATGATGGGTAATGCAGTACCTTTCATCGGAATGGAAGGAATTAGCGGACAAAGTTCAAAAAAATAAATTAATAATAAACCTTAATAATCCTTAATCATCCGCTCGGAATATTCCAGAGCGGATTTTCTTATCCTTAATTAAGTCCAATAATTATCAATAATCTCTTTAATCTTTTTAGAAGATTGACCATCTCCATAAGGATTTTGAGATTTTAAACGAGTACTTTCCTTTGCATCAGAAAGAATTTTTTCACTCAAAGATACAATTTTTTTGTAATCTGCCCCTACAAGAACGGATACACCGGCTTCAATACCTTCAGTACGTTCTGTTTCGTATCTCATAACAAAAGTAGGACAACCGAATGAAGGTGCTTCTTCTTGAATTCCACCGGAATCAGTTAATATTAACTTTGCATTTTTCATTAAATACACAAGATACGGATAATCAAGCGGAGCAAGAAGTTTGACATTTTCATACTCACCTAATCGTGAATATATCTTATCCTTAACATTAGGATTTGGATGAACCGGAATAACAAATGTATGGTCACTGTATTTTTCAACAAGATATTTTATAGCATCAATTATTCTATCAATTCTTTCACCATGATTTTCTCTTCTGTGAGCAGTAATCAAAACAAGCTTATCATCAATTTTAATATTTTGCTTATTATAAAAATTTGCAGCACGCTGCATAGTTTCATCTGATAAACAAAACAGCGCATCAATAACAGTATTCCCGACAACGTGAATTTTATCTTCGCTAATATTTTCTTTTAACAACGCATTTCGGTTCACGTCAGTAGGCGCGAAATGCAAGTCTGCAACACGGGAAGTCATCTGGCGCATAACCTCTTCCGGAAACGGCTCATAAATATCATAAGACCTAAGCCCCGCTTCAACATGAAACACAGGAATTTTATTATAAAAACTTGCCAGAGCTCCGCACAATACAGTCATAGTGTCACCCTGAACAATAGTTGCATCAATTTTATTATCCGCAAAAACAGGGTTCAAAGCCGTCAAAATTCTTGTCTGAATTTCAAGCAATGACTGATTAGGTTTCATACAATCCAAGTTAATATCCGCCTTTAAATCAAAATACGCAAGGGTCTGATTAGAAAGCTCTTTTTGCTGCTCGGTATTACAAATTATAACATTATACCTTTCAGGGTACTTCTTCAGTTCCAAAATAACCGGTGCCAATTTAATAACTTCTGGTCTTGTTCCGAAAATAAATAATATATTCTTCATAACCCAATTTTATTATAAAGGAAATAAAAAAAAAAGGGGTTGAAAGTTATTTTTCAACCCGACACACACATTTATTTTACACACCTATTGAGAAATTTAATTACTAATTATGGCGTTGACCAAGAGCAGAAGCTCCTAATGCGCTTGCTAAGCCACCGATTGCCGCACCCCATAACGGCTTACTTTTTAAGAATTTACCGAGAAGTCCAATTTTAGAAATAAGTCCTAAACCAACTGCACCATATACAGCACCACCTGCTGCGTTACCTAAAAGTTGCTTTGTACGTTCTTTTCTACCTACCGGCTGTCCTGTTATTGCCGCAACATTTTCTTCTGCTGTAACACCATCATATAAACCAAATGTTACAGCTTGCAAAAATCCTTGTTTAAATGAACCGCTTGAATGATCTTTGATATCTTCCACTAATTCCTTACCATACAACCTTGCGTATTCTTGCTCAGCCTGAGCTGAAATTTGCTCATCAGAAGCCACACCTTCAGGGTCGTAAGCTTCACGGACAGCAGCCTTTAAAGCTTGAAATGCATCTCTGATTTGCTCTTGTTCATCTTCAATAATCTTAGTATGCAGAGCTTTTACCTGTTTTTGTATTGCAAACTGCGGCGAATTAGCTTGAAATGAAACATTACGCCATCTTTGATTTTGACGAATTTGATTATCAGTCATCCTGTCCTGATTCTGTTCCATCTGTCTATAAAAACCATCATAATCAAAATTACCGGTTCCGGTAAATCCGGGAAGAATAGAGCCGTTCATACTTAACGAATCCGCATCAAGCTGCCCCATAGAGTCGAGAGCTGCTACCCTATTCTGATATTCATTCAGGAAAGGAGCCATCATTAAATCAGTATTCATATACGAAGTTCCATAACCACCAACAGGATATGTCATCATTGGATCCATTTTTCCTAACCTCCAAATTGAATCTAACCTACCTTACATATATAAAGATTTTTGCTTTGTTAAAATTGCTTAATTGAATTTTTATTTAACAAAAGTTTACAAAATCAAAAATCTTGTCAAAGTATAGAAAAAATAGTACAATAGAACAGAGGAGATAGCCGTGGCAAAAATAATACTGAGAAGACTATTTTCATTTTTGTTAATTGTTGCACTTATTGCATCAGTTTTTGTCTACCCAAATTGGTATAAGCGCCAAGTAAACAAGGCTAAAGGGATGTATTATGTCGCACAGGGCGATAAATACTTGAGAAAACAAAACTTTCAAAAAGCAATTGATAACTACCTTATCGGACTGGACTTTTACCCGGAACATTACGGAGCATGGTTTAATCTGGGCAATATTTACGTAGCTTATGAGGATTTTTACTCTGCTGTAGATGCATACAGTAACGCAATAAAACACAATCCTGATTACGTCCTTGCGAGAATGAATTACGGTATTATTTCAGTAGAGAAACTGGGGAATTTTGATGAAGCTATTGACCAATACAATAAAATTATCGAAATAAAAAGAAAACTTGTTTACATCCCGTTTGTATTCAATAACCTTAAAAGTTACAAAACAAATATAGGATTAGCATATTACAATAAAGGTGTTGCATATCGCCAGAAATCAACTTACCTTGATCAGGAATGGCAGCACCAACAACAATACTTACTTGAAGCAATAAAATCATATCAAGAAGCTATAAAAATCTTAAAGCAAGATTATGATGCAAGATATAATCTTGCTCTTGCCTACCACCTAAACCAAGACTACAACCTTGCAGGAATAACATATTGCCAAGCAATTGAAATAGCACCGATGAATTACGAAGCACACTATAACCTTGCAATATTATTAAGCCATTTAAAATATTATAAAGAAGCTCTAAGTGAAATGCATAAAGCAAACACTTTAATTGCCAGCAGTGACGGAGGTTCTAATCGTCAAAGGTACATTTTTGATGTTATGAATGACGTTACTCGTATGATTATGCAGGAAGAAAACGGCATGAAGTATTTAATGGAAAAATTTGAACAAGGTCCTAATGCGAAAGTCGAGTTAACATACATAAATGGCAGATTAGTTGCTTCTGACGATTTGGATAAAGCTATGATTAAAAACTTCCAAACCTGCGCCTCAAAAAATATTTTCTTAGAAGATAACTAAATTGCAAAATAAAAATTTGGCAAAAGAGCAAAGCCATATTTGAAACTGCTTTACAAAGTTAGGCATCAACCCTTTACAGCACCTTCGTTTTCTCCTGAAATGAAATATTTTTGCATAGCAAGGAAAAATACTAAAATCGGTATCGTTGAAAGTATTGAACCTGCAGCGATAAAACGCCAATTTGAACTAAACATTCCTTGTAAATTATTAACCCCGACAGGAAGAGTATACATGCTTTCTTTTGTCAAAACAATACTAGGCCACAGAAATTCACCCCATGAGCCTATAAAGGTAAAAATCGCAAGAACAGCTAAAGAAGGTTTAACCATTGGCATAAGCACCTTCCAAAACAACTGCCAAACAGAACAACCGTCAACAATAGCAGCTTCTTCCATTTCCCGAGGTATTCCAAGGAATGCTTGACGCATAAGGAAAATTCCAAACGCACTCACTGCAAACGGCATTATTAAACCGATAAATCCTGCCGTATTGCTTACACTGTCTACCAGATGTAATTTCAACGTAATCAAATAAACAGGAAGCATAATCGCCTGAAATGGTACCATTATCGTTGCAAGTATCGAAAAAAAGGCTATTTTCTTACCTTTAAACTCCATTCTTGCAAGCGGATACCCTGCCATTGCGGAT
Source organism: uncultured Muribaculaceae bacterium (assembly GCA_964446855.1). Lineage (GTDB taxonomy): Bacteria > Cyanobacteriota > Vampirovibrionia > Gastranaerophilales > Gastranaerophilaceae > UBA1221. The sequence goes on along the minus strand of CAYUQM010000006.1, from coordinate 42,962 downwards.
AAAATAAGATTAAGAATAACCGTACCTCCAGCAACAATCATACTGTTGACAAAATATCCTATAAAATCAACTTTTTCCCAAACTCCGACGTAATTTGACCATGTAAAATCTGTTGGAATAATAGTTGGGGGATAAGCAAAAATATTCTCGGCATTACCCTTCAATGAAGTTGAAATAAGCCATATAAAAGGAAAAATCGACAGTAATGAAACAGTTATCAATATTGAATGAATAGTAAATTTTTCTAAAAATCTCTTCATAACTGATATTTATTCCTTTCAAAACATAAAATATTTACCAATGAAAATAGCATTACAATAATCAATAATACAACTGCCATAGCTGAAGCATAGCCTAAATCCAAATTTTCAAATGCCCTTTCGTAAATATAATATACAATCGTTTTACTTGAATTTAATGGTCCGCCCTTTGTCATAACATAAATTTCCGCAAAAACTTTCATCGCTGAAATCGCACTTATCGTTGTTACAAGAGCAATTGTCGGCATTATATGCGGAATTGTAACAGTTAAATGCTTTGTTAAAAAATTAGCACCATCAATATCACATGCCTCATATAACTCTTGCGGAACACTCATTAATGCCGCAAGATAAATAATCATATAATAACCGATACCTTTCCAAATTGTAACAATAACTACCGACAAAAGCGCCCATTTTGGATCAGTAAGCCAACCGACAGGCTCCCCTCCAAATAGAGAAACTATGTAATTTAAAATTCCCTGTTCCGCATAAAGCCACTTAAAAGCAATCGCAGCAACAACTATTGACACAATTACAGGTAAATAAATAAGAATTTTATATAAAGTAACCCCTCGGATTTTTTGATTTATCAATATTGCAACAAACAATGGAAAAACTGCCAAAATAGGTACGGCAATAAACAAATACAAAAAAGTATTCCATAATACTTTATAAAATATCGGGCTGTGGAAAAGTTTCACGTAATTATCCAACCCGACAGCATGCGGAGCATAAATACTTGAAGAATAATCAAAAAAGCTTAACCAAACAGTCTGAAAAAACGGTATAAAAAAGAATACCAGTAGAACCAATCCTGCCGGAAGCAAAAATAAATATGGCGCCCATTTCCCATAGTATTTAAACATACATTTATTTTATACGAAAATTCTTATACGTGCAAATTATGAAGCCTAGAAGAATGTTTGCTGTGCCGTGTAATTTTTATACCCTAAATGCTCATACGCAGATTGTGTAACTTTTCTTCCGCGAGGAGTTCTTTGGAGCAACCCTGCCTGCAAAAGAAACGGTTCACAAACATCTTCCAACGTGCGGACATCTTCTCCGAGTGCAGCCGCAAGAGTTTCTACCCCAACAGGACCTCCGTTATACTTATCAATAATTAAAGATAACAAATTTCTATCGGTAGTATCCAATCCACACTTGTCAATTTTTAAAGTATCAAGAGCATCATTAGCAACAAGTTTTGTAATCTTTCCGTCAGCCTTTACCAATGCAAAATCTGCAACACGTTTTACAAGACGATTTGCTATACGAGGAGTCCCTCTTGAACGGCTTGCTATAGCTTGTGCACCATCTTTATCTATATCAACATTTAAAATTCCTGCGGTACGACTAACAACCTGAGATAACTCGTCATCGTTATAAAACTCAAGCCTGTGAATAATCCCAAATCTATCACGCAAGGGACCGGACAATGCTCCTGCCTTAGTAGTAGCTCCTACAAGCGTAAATTTAGGAAGCGGAACTCGAAGTGTTTTAACAGTCTGCGCTTTACCTGTAGTCATATCAAGAAAAAAGTCTTCCATGGCAGGGTAAAGAATTTCTTCTGCAACCTTATTAAGCCTGTGTATTTCATCTATAAATAAAATTTCGCCACCTTTTAATGACATTAAAATCCCGATAATATCCCGCGGACGCTCAAGAGCAGGAGCTGAAGTAATCTTAATATCTACACCCATCTGCTCAGCAATAACACCTGCAAGAGTAGTTTTTCCAAGCCCCGGAGGACCGTAAAATAACAGGTGATCAAGCGGCTGCTCCCTCTTTTTTGCTGCAGCAATAGTTATTTTTAAAGTTTCTTTTAAAGCTGATTGACCTATATAGGTATCAAAACTTTTAGGTCGAATTGTATTTTCAAAACTTTTATCACACTCAATCGCTTCTGCTTTTACAACAGGATTTTTTGCATTTATGTCAACTTTTTTAAAGTTTGTATTGTCGTCTGAAATTATACTCATAATATAATTTTATTATATTTTGTTAAGTATAAATGTGTCAAGTTTAATCATTACATAAAACAGGCTATCAACCGAGAGAGATATAACAATTCGGGCGAACGTGCACGAAGTGTAAACAAGTGCGATAGTGAGCCATACAGATTTTACGAGCGTAGCGAGTAAAACGAACAGCCATTCAATCAAATCGGCGCCGAAGGCGACGAAGAAAACAATTGCGTGTTTTTCTCTTTTGAGTTACTTTTCTTTTCTTGGTTGCTCGCGTTAAACGAGTTCCAGAGTATTGCCCTTCGGCAACACTCTTCACTCTCTGCTCGCAATCCGCTTTTTACTTCGCAACTAAAAAGAGAAAAGTAACAAAAGAAGAATGCTTTTACAAGCTTACGATTAAACAATTAGCTGGATTGCCACGTCGCTTTGCTCCTCGCAATGACACAATACTAAACGATAGCTACTTATAGCATGTTTTATGTAAAAATAAATTTTCGTGCTATAATAAACTAACAGATAGGGAAATTTATTAAGTTTAGATTACAGAATGGAGAGATGATGAAAGTATCAGAACGTTTAGAAAAAATACCTCCGTACTTATTTGCGGAAATCGACAGAAAAATTGCAGAAGCAAAAGCTAAAGGTATTGATATTATAAGCCTTGGTATTGGAGACCCTGATTCACCTACGTTACAGCCTGTTGTTGACGAAATGCACAAAGCAATAGATGATTCAAAAAATCATGATTATCCACCATATAATGGAACTGCGCAATTCAGAAACGCAGCAAAGGATTGGATGAAAAAACGTTTTGATGTTGAACTAAATGCAGATACAGAAATTCTCGCAAATATCGGCTCTAAAGAGGCTATTGCACACGTATTTTTTGCATTTGTAGACAAAGGGGATTATACACTTGTTCCTGACCCCGGCTATCCGGTATACAAAAATGCAACAATATTTGCGGGCGGGACACCATACGCCATGCCGTTATTAGAAGAAAACGGATATTTGCCTGACTTTGAGAAAATTCCTGAAGATATTGCTAAAAAAGCTAAGCTTATGTTCTTAAATTACCCAAATAATCCGACAGGGGCAACCGCGGATTTAGATTTCTTCAAAAAAGCAGTAGATTTTTGTAAAAAGTATGATATTCTATTATGTTCAGATATGGCATATTCCGAAATGACTTATGATGGTTACAAAGCCCCATCCGTTCTACAGATTGAAGGAGCCAAAGATATCGCAATTGAATTCTATTCACATTCTAAGTCATACAATATGACAGGATGGCGCGTAGGATTTGTAGCTGGTAATGCAGATGCGATTAAAGCACTCGGAACAATAAAAAACAATATTGACAGCGGCACATTTAAAGCAATTCAACAAGCCGCAGCAGCAGCGTTTACAATTGATCAATCCTACATCGACAAACTCAACGGAATGTACCAAGAACGTCGTGATGTTATGGAAGCAGGACTTAAGGAAATGGGATGGGATATTAAACCGTCTAAAGCAACTTTTTATATCTGGATACCAACTCCGAACAATATGTCCAGTGAAGAATTTGCAACAGTAATGCTTGAAAAAGCTCACGTCGTTGTCCCACCGGGAATCGGATACGGAAAATGCGGAGAAGGCTACATTCGTATAGCGTTAACAAAAGATGTTGAAACCCTTAAACAAGCTATCCAAAGAATGAAGGATGCAGGAATTCATTATAACGGCTAAGTCTTAAATGCGCGGTCAGTGATGGCTGCGCATTTATTACCAAGTGTTAAGATACTGTTAACTATATTAAAACATGGTATAATTCAGGTATGGAATGTCCAAAATGCGGTTTTGAAATCGATGAAAAAGCAACGGTTTGTCCTAACTGTAAAAAAGTTCTGAAAATTGTTTGCCCGATATGTAAAACCTTAAATAAATCTAATACATGCAAAAAATGCGGTTATGTTATACTTACGAAATGTAATCGGTGCGGAAAAATTAACCTCACCGGTAATCATAGATGCAAAAAATGTAATTTTGATTTGGAACAAAGCGTTATTTTAAACGAAGCAAACACTGACGAATTTGTCAGCTTAGTAATTACATTTCCAAACATGGAAGAAATGCGACGCATTTTAGGCACAATGCGTTTGCTTAATAAATTTAAGGATAACCTTGATCGCATCATCGATTCGTGCGCAAAAGAGGCTAGAGCTCGGAGACAAATAATTGGAAAACAGTTTGTAATTAGATTTGATAAAGAATATACATTTAACACTTCTGCTCAAACAGCAATCGAAACTGCGGCTAAAATACTCACAGAAATTACAAAGATGAATTACCGTCTGACGAATAAGAAAAATGCATCAACAAGATGTAATATGTTTCTTATGAAAAGGACTGTACAAAATAACCCAAACGATTTTGATAGCGGATTCAATATAAGCTTGATAAACAACTCTGAGGATAAACGTGCAAAACTAATGGGAACATTCCAATTACTTGCAGACAACTTTGTAGAAAAGGCGCTTGGGAACGAGTATCGTTTTGAGACATTGAGTTCTACTGTTGTAAACGGAGAAATCCGAACCCTATATGAGGTTGATATTTCTAAATCAATAGTTATAAACTATGAAGAATTGGAAGATAAGGATGAAGAAGCAGAAATTCCAAATTTTGTCCAAAATATGTTACTAGAACAGGATAAACTTGATGGAGCAGCTCTTAGCAAGCTTGAAAAACCTATAGATCCTGATTCCATTTATGATATTGAAACAATAGATTTTAGCGAAATTCAATGTGAATTTATCAGAACAGAAAATATTGACGTTTTTTATCATGTAGCAAGTAAACTTCAGACAATACCAAAAAGTATTACCGCAATACGCACAGACCCTCTGTATGTGCCTTATTCTATCAAATTGCTTGCCGCGATTGCTGATTTAAACATTTATAAAAATATTATTACGGTCACATGTTACGACGAAATGAAGTACTCTCCATATTCATTCTTCAGAAATCTTGTTTCCGCCATTTTTGAATATACAGTTTCACAAAAACTCTTTAACCAGAACGATTTTTCGATGTTTAATTCTATTGATACCGATGGGATGATTAAAGATTTAATAACCTTCAAGCAACGGAATATTGAAAATCCTCAAGATACAAGATATACCTATTTTGACATATTCCTAACACTTCTTCAGGCAATACCAAACACTTTAATATTTATTGAAAACTTTGATAAAATTGACAGCAGCTCATATGACGTTATCAAATATTTATTTGAATCCTTTGAAGAGCTTGATATAAGCTATTTGCTACAGTATAGCAGAGAGTTTAATCTTCACAAAGACATGCATTTCCTTGTTACAAAGCCTTTCTATACAGAAATTACGTTAAAACCTACACCTTTTGAGAAAATGGTTGCAGAAAACAAACAGTATTACCGTGATATTATGGATAGTTTTTATTTTCAAAGAATTGCAAAATATTCTTTCGGGAGTATTTTATTCCTTGATATTGCAATTCAATACTTAATTGAAAGCGGGGTATTTGAAGCTACAGAAGATTCAATTCAGCTTGTCAACCCTAAAACATTAATAATTCCGTCAAGCTTAAATAAGCTTATTAAAAGGCGTTTAAATTTACTACAAGATTACCCTGAAGCTATTAAGTTTCTTGCGTCTTGCATTTTGCTTGGAACAAGAATAGATCAAGATACCATTCACAGTCTAGAATTCAGTGAAGTTGGCGATATAATGAACAAACTTGCGGAAATGGGTTATATTTATTTTTACAATAATTGTATGTATTTCCCTAACTACAATATGTTACGCGAAAATTTGCTTGCAACTCTTGATTCAACGGTTATCAAAGAAATTGCGGATAATTTATTTAACAAGGTATTTGATGACTCAATGCCGAGCCCTGAGAAAGCTTATTTGTACGGATTAATCAAAGACTACAAATCAGAATTTTTAGAATGGGAAAAACTTGCAAAAATCAACTTGTCTCTTGGCGATTTTAATGCATACCTGAATTGTGCGGATAAGATATTATCAATTTTAGATAAAAATCAAAACGAAGAAGCTCAGGAAGATATTGATAAATACAAGCTTGAATTATACGAAAATATTGCGAATAACATGTTTGATTTAGTTCCTGAAAATACATTTGCACTTGCAGAAAAAACACTTGCAAATCTTGAAAAAACAACAGAAATTGACAAGATAATTAATCTTTGCAACAAACTTATTCAGGGTTGTTTGCAAGTCGGCAGTTATACACATGCTTTGGAACTTACTCATAAAGTACTATCGCTTCTGCCAAACTCTTCTATTGACCCTGCTACTACAAACTTCAATAAATATTTCTTCTTGATGTCTATAGTTCATGTTGAAATATTATTTAATATTGGAGCATGGGAAGATTGCCTTGACGTGGGATACAGCGTTTTGAACATATTAAATCAAGGAAACCTTGAAATAATGAAACCTGATTATTTAAGTGTGGAGCAGTTTGAAAGTATTATAAAAGATACTATAGCCTACGTTGCTTTGGCAAATATTTTGCAGTTAAAAGGGAATGTTCATGAGTTTTTAAATATAATACGTTCTGATTTTGAGAATATTCCTCATGGATACGATATTTTCATCGCCCTACAAGACTTAGTTTTCGGTAGAGTTCCAAAATATGACGAGTCCATGCTTGACAATAAATTCTCCGGAATAATCTATCACATAATAGAAGCTTTCACACGCTGCAGGCACGATTACAAGATTTTTGCCGAAGAAATTTATGAAGCAAAACTCATTGCAAAAGAAGCTAAGGTTTTCCAAATTGAATTATTTGTTGATTTACTAATCGCATACGCGTACATGAAACTGTATTCTCTAAGAAAAGCTTCTGCAATTATATACCAAATCATAAAAACTGCGAATGAGTCAGGATTAACAAATCTCTTATATGCAGCTTGGTATGTTATGAGTGACTTAAACATGGCAGAAGGCAAGTATATAGTAACGTACGGTATATTAAACAATGCCTTAATTCAACTTGAAAAAACAGATAATTCTAATGAATTTCTTATGCTGTTGTTTAAATATAATATGTACAAAGTGCTACGATATCAAGGCAAAGAGGAACATTCTCAAATTTGTTTGGCTCAAGCGGGATATTTTGCCAACAAATACGGAATTAATTTTGAATTTGACACAGATCCTGAACACTTCATCCCTCTTATTGACCCAGATGATGAAGAAAATATTCTTAATAACTCTCAAGGATTTAGAACAGCTACCATTGATGAATTAGCACCTATTGACGAATCAGATGATTACAATATATACGAAGAATCAGAAGAAAAAGGAGAATAATACATGAAAGTTCTTTTTGCTGCAGCAGAAGTGGCACCGTTTTCAAAAGCAGGAGGCTTAGCTGATGTTATCGGAAGTTTACCGAAATATTTAGAGAAAAAAGCGCAAATAGCTATTTTTACACCGTTACATGGTTGTATTGACGTAGAAAAATTCGGAATAAAAGAACTTGAAAACTCTGAGATGTGGTTAACATTTGGGAACCAAGGACATAAGTTTAGATTATTTATGTGTAAACTCCCCGGTACAGATATTAATGTATTTTTTGTACACAACGACTGGTACTTTACCTGTTTTAAAGAAGTTTATCCTAAATGGCTTGATACTCGCTATGAACACGAACGTTATATTGCTTTTTCCCTCGCGGTAATGGAATATGCAAAGCTATTAAACTTTAAAGCTGACATTATCCATGCTAACGATTGGCATACCGCAATGATACCCGTATATTTAAAAAGCAATTACAAATATGATGAATACTGGAAAAATACAAAAACTGTTTTCGAGATACATAATTTGGCATACCAAGGAGTTTGGTTTGAGGATGTTCTCGATTTTGCCAACATGAGAAAAGATATTGTATATAACGAATGGGGAGTAGAACATTACGGCAAAGTTAACTGGATGAAAGGTGCAATCAACTATTCAGACAGGGTTGTTGCAGTTTCTCCGACTTATGCAAAAGAAATTTTGACAGGCGAATACGGAGAAGGTATGGATTACACTCTGCGCGGAGCTTCGCACAAACTCGTAGGAATACTAAACGGAATTGATTATGACATATTCAACCCTAAAAAGGATAAACATCTTGTTAAAAATTATGATGTTAAAAGTATAAAAAATAAAGAAGAAAACAAAAAAGTTATTTGCGAAAAATTCGGGTTAAAATACAATCCCGAACGCCCACTGATTGCTTGTATCTCTCGACTGGTTTCGCAGAAAGGATTTGACCTAATCAGAGATGCAGAAAATGCAATGAAAAACACTGAAGCTGATTATATATTCTTAGGCAACGGAAATTCTGATTACGAAAATTTACTTATATGGCTTTCAAATAATACTTCAAATATCAGAGCATATATCGGATACAATGCAGAATTAGCGAACTTGATATATGCCGCAAGTGATTTCTTCTTAATGCCGTCAAAATTTGAACCTTGCGGATTAAGCCAACTTATCGCAATGAGATACGGTTCACTCCCTATCGTAAGAGCAACCGGAGGATTGGAAGACACAATAACAGGTTATCCTCTGAACGACAGTACAGGATTTAAGTTCTGGACATACAACGGATTTGATATGATGCAAGCCGTAAATTGTGCATTGGAAGTTTATAAAGATAAATTTACTTTTAACGCAATGAGAGAAACTGCAATGAAAAAAGATTTCTCTTGGAAGAAAAGTACTGATGAATACTTAAGTATGTACAAAGAATTGGTTTAATATGCGAAAAATTTTAGGATTTTTATTATGTATTGCAATAAGTATAATTATGATGCTGCTTTCGTTTATTTCAAACTCAGTCACCTGCTCTAAAAACGAAAACAACTGTATATTTAACTCACAAATAAAATATCTTAATGTTGAGCTAAATAAAGATATTTTGCCTTTTGACAGCATAAATAACATAGTTTGCGAAAAAAAAGTTCAACCGTCAAAACGCGGCAGCAAAAGCTATTATCAACTTGCAATAAATAACTATAATATCTCAACGTATCAAAAATACAAAGAATGCAAAACCGTAGAGCACAGTATCAAACAAGATATTAAAAATCCCGAAATTAATTACATAAAATTTACTTCTTCGTCAGGATTTATAAATTTTCTGGGAGGACTATTTGCCTTTATCGCTCTCTTTGTGGGGTTTATAATTTTAAAATCGAAAGATGAACCCGAAAACTTTTCTGAAGATAGTGATGATGAATAAAACTTACTCTGCACAAATATCGTGACGATACTTTTTGCCTTCAAAATATATCTCGTCAACATTATCATATAAAAGTTCTCTTGCACGTGAAAAAGTCGTTGAAGTTTGCGTTAAAGCAAGGGTTCGTCCTTTATTTGTCAGATATTCAAAATAATTATTCTTAGAAGTACCAAAATATGTAAGCTGACATGATTCATCCAGTAAATCTACCCCGTTAATAACAGCATCTTCCTTACGAGCAACCAATACACAAGTTACGGCACTCAAATCATTTAAACCTATATATTCATAGTCATCGGCAAAAGACCCGACAGCACATGCTTCAAATAATGAATACAAATCAGTATCAAGAGTACTTATCACAGCCTGAGCATCATGCTCTTTAAGGAATGGTGTAAATCCGGTAACAACAAAAGTATCATCAGGTTTTAAGACCGCTTCAACACCGAGAATTCCCAAATAAGGCACTTCTCTCTTTTCCAAATTGTTTAAAATAGGATAAACAACCTGATTCATAAGCTTCCCTACAACATCAAACGAAACCTTATAATCAGGCACATAAGCTCCAATACCACGGGTAAATAACCCGCCGTCACCATCTTCAAGAAACTTATAATCCGCTACTACCGCAAACGGCAATGCCATATACCCATCCGTCATTACATAAAAAGTGAACGAGTGTCCATAAGAATAATCTTCAATAACAATTCTGGGCTCTTCACGCATGAACAAATCATTTATACATGTTTTAGCAAGCTGAACAGTCGAACAAACGGCTCTGACAGAATTTTCACTTTCTTCATCAGCAGTAATTAAAAGAGGCATTTTAGCTGATTTTACGTAATCACACGCCAAAGGTTGCTTTTCAAAAATCCCGAACTTTGGAGTAGGAATATGAAGTTTATACAAGAACTTCTTTGCAACTGAACGTGACACTGCAAACTGGGCAGATGATTTTGTCGGAGAAAATATTAACTGAGAATTTGCCTGAAAATAACCTGCAATATCAGCCTTAATAGCTTTATCAGATGATGCTATTGTTAAATCAATATCTTCTTTTATCGCAAACTCAAGAAGTTCCTGAACAGAGTCTTCCCTAATATCAACTCTCTGAGCAATCTCTGATGACATGAAATTTCCGGGTGCTATATAAATTTTCTCAATATTACTATTTTTAGATAAATATTTTGCAACAGCGTACTCTTTTGCTGATGCACCAACAATTAATACTTTCTTCTTATTCATACAACAATATTAACACATGCAACTCTAATGGGCAAGGTTAAACCTCAAACAAATTTAACTGAGGAACTTCCGGATTAGGAGCATCAGAAGACTTTTTGCGTGTAGCAAGATTATTGGAGAAATCTTTTTGCATTCTACTCATCAAATCCTGAGAACGCTTTACAACAGAAGCTGGAAGCCCTGCCATTTTTGCCACCTGAATACCATAACTCTTACTGGCACCACCCTGAACAATTTTTCTCAAAAACTCAATCTCACCATTCTCTTCCGCTACAGTAATCCTGAAATTTTTAATTTGCGGATAGGTTTTTGTCATAACATTAAGTTCATGATAATGAGTAGCAAAAATACATCTTGCTTTTATTTTCGTTGCAATATACTCTGCAACCGACCACGCAATAGCAACACCATCATAAGTACTTGTACCTCTGCCAATCTCATCCAGTAAAATAAAACTTTTTGAAGTAGCTGAATTCAAAATATAAGAAGTTTCAACCATTTCGACCATAAATGTTGATTGTCCAAGTGTCAAGTCATCAGAGGCGCCAACACGTGTAAATATTTTATCAACAACCCCTAATTTAACATAATCCGCCGGAACCCAAGCCCCAATCTGAGCAAGCAAGACAATCAAGGCATTTTGACGCATATATGTAGATTTACCTGCCATATTCGGTCCGGTCAAAATCATGAATTGTGTTACATCTTCAGATTTACTTTTTAAGTCAAGATCATTTGCAACGTATTCTCCAAGCGGCAAAATTTTCTCTAAGACAGGGTGTCTGCCATTTTTTACAACAAACTCATCCGACTCATCAATTTCAGGCTTACAATAGTTGTTTTCAGCCGCAACTTCAGCTATAGAAGAATATACATCCGCTTTTGCAATACAATCCGCAATTTCTCTCAGTTTAGTAACAAACTCTTTAGAATATTCCCTAAAATCAGTAAACAAACGGTATTCCAGCTCCGTAGATTTAAACTTGGCAGATAAAACATCATCTTCATGTTTTTTGAGCTCATCTGTTATAAAACGTTCCCCGTTAGAAACAGTCTGTTTTCTAACGTAATTTGCCGGAACCATATTCAAGTAAGAATTAGAAACTTCAATAAAATATCCAAAGACTTTATTAAATGAAACTTTCAGATTTTTTATACCTGTTTTCTCGCGCTCTTCGTCAGCATACTTTACAAGCCAATTTTCGCCGCCTGTAAGTAAATCTCGATAGTAATCCAGTTCACCGCTCACTCCACTCTTTATAATACCGCCTTCTTTAATCAATAATGGCGGATCTTCTTTTATCGTTCTCTCAATTAAGAACGCAAAATCACTGATTTCTTCCCTATACCCTTCAACATCAGCGAAAGGATTATTGTGAAGATTTTTTGCTATATCAAGAATTTCAGGTAAAACGAACAAAGACTCTTTTAAACTTAAAAAATCCCGCGGGGAAGCCGAATTATTACTCATCCGAGTAGCAAGCCGTTGGATATCATAAACTTTTTCAAACGCATCTATAAGGGATTTTCTTATAGAAATCTCTTCAACCATTTCCGTAACATAGCTTTGCCTTGAAAGAATAGATCTTACATCCTTAAGCGGTTGACAAATCCAATTTTTAAGAAGACGAGCACCCATATTAGTCTTAGTCTTATCTATAGACCACAGTAACGAACCATATTTATTTTTTTCTCTGAGAGTTTCAACTAACTCCAAATTTTTACGTGTAGAACCATCCAATATCATATACTCAGAAAGTTCGTAAGTTTCAATTCGTTCAAAGCGCGGCACATTTTCTTTAAGATTTTCCCAAACATAAGCAAGCAACGCTCCGCCTGCTCGAAATCCGATTTTATATTTTGAATATCCGAAAGACTCGAGATTTGACGCTTGAAAAACAGCTTTTAAATTTGATTCGGCAAAAGATGTGTCAAATACATTAGACGGAATTTTTGAACAGTTGTAAAGGTTTTGAATATTATCCGGCAAATCAATTTTTTGTTCTGGAACAATTTGGAAAGGCATAACCTTTTGATTAACAGCAGGAGCAACAATTTCAGCAGGAGAAATTCTTGCTAACTCACCCACAACCATGTTTAACGGAGCTTGGGTAATTTTAAACTCCCCTGTTGAAATATCCGCATAAGCAAACCCGTACAAATCAGTTTTTTCATCCTTAAACATTGCACAGATATAATTGTTAGAATTTTGCTGCAGGAAATCGCTTTCTGTTAAAGTTCCGGCAGTTACAACACGTGTGACACCACGTTTTACAATACCTTTAGCAAATTTAGGATCTTCCAACTGTTCACATATAGCAACTTTGAGATTTTTTTCAACCAATTTTTCGAGATATGGCATTACAGCTTTAAAGGGAATACCGGCCAGCGGAACTCTACCGTATGTAGCACCTGCATCACGACCAGTCAATGTTAACTCAAGCTCTTTAGATAAAGTAACTGCGTCTTCGAAAAAAGTTTCGTAAAAATCACCTAATCTGTATAGCAAAATAGAATCCTGATACTGCCTTTTTATTTCCAGATACTGCTGCATAACAGGTGTCAGCTTATCAAATTCCAAATCTCTCGTATTTATATTATTGATTTCAGTCTTTGTCATAGTTATAATTAGATTATACCATGAAGTGAGGGTTTTGAGATGGGTTGCTTAAAAAAAATTTTTAAATCAATATTTTTTGCTCTTGCAATAGTAGGATTTTTATCTATCGGAGGCAAGGAATGGATAGCAGGAATTATTGATAAATATCTTCACACAACACACGAAACTACAATGCAAAAAGCCCAAAAAGTCGGTGATTTCTCCCAAATAAACGAAGAATTTGAATTAGAAAAAGCTACGGGCATGCTTGGCTATAATGGAGTAATAGCAGAACATAAAGCTACAGGACAAAAAATGATTGTAGTTGATGCTAATAACAAGCCTTTATTGACACAAGATGACATAATAAGCGGAGAAATTGAACCAAAGCTAAAAGCTACATTAGGAAAGATTAAATACCAAGCAATCGGGATTGATGACCTTACTATTACAAAGCATGGTGAGCTTAGCTCCTTCGGACACACTGTACCTTACGTAAAATTCAAAGCAAAAATAAGCAGATTTCCGGTAGGGGAAGTTGGAGGCATTATTGCTGTTGCAAAAAACCAAAAAGGTGAAGACAGAATACTTGTTTCAGCGAATGAGAATTCGAAATTTTCACAGCTTCTTGCAGAAGAATTTTTCAAAAAAATAAAATAAGGATTGCATACCAAAAGAATTGTGTTACAATAAGGTAGATGTCGAAGTGGCACTCTGCCGCAGAAAAAGTTGACTAAATGTCAAGTTTTTCGAGAGGGTTGACCTTGAGGCAACTTCCGGCACGAGACACCGGCAAAAGGTTTGATAATTAAATAAAGTTTACAATGTGTCGAAGTGGCGGAATTGGTAGACGCGCATGATTCAGGTTCATGTGGTTAACGCCTTGAGGGTTCGAGTCCCTTCTTCGACACCACTTAATAAATTCGGTGCAAAAAATTGAACCCTGAGAATAGAAGGATAGTTATGTTTGAGATATTTGCTTTTATTTTTATGTTGGGAGTTATTGCTTATATAGTTTTGCTGTTTGTAAAACCATTTGAAATTCCAAAGAGTTATTCTCAAAATGCTCAAGAAATGGTTCAACCTAAAATTACATTTTTAGCATCAGAATTAATTTGGTTGCCGAGACCTTCAGGAATAAATCCTTTAGTGGTACGCATCTATAGTGACCATATTCTTATTACAAGCTTTGGCAAACATTGGATTATAAACAAAGAAAATTTTGTTGAATTTAAACATGCAAACTTTTTGCAACCGTATACTCTTAAAATAAAAGTAGATAGCATTTATAAATATGAAGAAATTCAATTCACTATGCTTTCTAAGAAGAAAGCAGCTTATATTGAACAATTTTTGTTAGAAAATAAACTGATTAATAGTAAGTAGATTGGGTGCAACCAACGAATTTAATTAACTTCTAAGACTAATACCATTCTCATATTGTAATACTCCTTGAGCTACATCTTGAAAACGTCATGTCTTTGCGAGGAGCAAATGGCTTTGCGACGAAGCAATCCAGCTTCTTTATGTTTTTATAATAGTTAAACAATCATAGATTCCAATAGAAATCTTTTATAAGCTGGATCACCACGTCGGGCAGGCTTCTGCCCTCCTCGTGATGACATGGACTTTTTTAGGAAAGCAATAATCTAAGACAAAGCCGGAACCTTGACGACACCATTTTAACTTTATTGTCATGCTGAACTAGTTTTAGCGTCTAACTAGTAGGACGTTTGAACTCCTTGGTCTATATCTTGAAGACGTTATGTCTTTGCGAGGAGCAAATGGCTTTGCGACGAAGCAATCCAGCTTCTTTATGTTTTTATAGTAGTTAAACAATCATAAATGCCAATAGAAATCTGTTATACGCCGTCTCACCACGTCGGGCAGGGGTCTGCCCTCCTCGTGATGACACTTTTTTTGAAAAGCAATAATCTAAGACAGAGTCGTAACCTTAACGACACAATTTTAACTTTATTGTCATGCAGAACTTGCGGAATTTTTTTTTATTACGAAGAAAAATTACACAGCACAAGAAGTATGGCTCTTAAAACCATACAAAAAATGTAAGAACATTCCTTATTTTTTCTTTTCGCACAATCTAAATTCATATCCGAGCATATCTACAATATCTTGAGCAGTTTGAAACCGTATACGATTATTGTTCAATGCTGTTGAAATTGTACTTTCTGAAGGAATATCCCGTCCACTTCCTTTACTTGCCTCAACAAGTTTTTTCATGGAAGTTCCACGTCGGAGTAATAATATTTTTATTTCTTCTTGGATATCAAGCATACAATAAAATCGTAACTTCATTTCAAATTAAAAACAAAATTATTGCTCAATAATCGCTCATGTAGAATTTAGTTCTATATTATCGAATAAATATTAAGACATTATTTATGATTATCCCATCTGTGTTCATATTCATCAACAGCCTTAGCAGCATCTTCTTCCGTAAACTTATATGCAGAAAGACTTATAGCAATTCTACCTTCTGATTCTTCAAACAGTTTATTTTTTATTTTGTAAGGATAAGTTTCATTACCGCACATATTACCGCAATGAATTTCTCTAATCACGTCATCTATATACATTTGCATATATTGCGGAATTTTAGGATGTCGTTTTATATATTCAACAAGAGGCATATTTTCTCTATACCTATTACCACTGGCGGTAGTCAACAAAAAGTTCCCTATAGTATTAATTCCACCATTAGAAGCAGGCGTTACGTGTTCAATTGAACCCGTAGATGCAATAAACAAGCGTCGTACAATTTCTTGATGTGAACGCTTAGAATACTTTACAACAAAAGCATTTCTACTACTTTCGGATGTCGGAAGAAAAAGCGCTTTATTTTTTATATTATTAAAAATTTCACGTTCATTTTCGTTTAACACAAGCCCCTCAAGTGAACTTAGAAAATTTTTCCTTTTAAAAGTATCATGCGTAGATGAACTCAGTATTAATTGTCTGCAAGCAGTTGTTTTAGAACGAAGCTTTAACGCAGATAATGGCGAAAGTCTCCCTGAAAGCATATCCACAGCATCAAGAACTTCCATTTCTTCCAATTTTAATTTTATAAGACAATTAGTTTTAATCATTTGCAGGCAATTTTGCAAATTATCATCAGGATTTATACGAGCAAAATCTTTAAAAATTGCAAAAATAGCCTGTTCAACATCAAGCATACTCGTTTGAAAAGGGGATAAAAGCTCAACAGCGTCAACTGCAGTATTGCAATCAACCAGATTTTTTTCAAAGCGTTTTATCATTTCACTCGGAATAATTTTAACTCCGCGATACGGACAAGTTATTCCTTTCAGCCTTCTTAGAGGTTTACCGGCAGATGTTTTTCCCTCGTACGGAATATCATAGTAATATTTTAAATAATTTTCAGGAGTAATTCTGCTCAAATTTTTAGAATGCATAACCGACCTTTTCATACTTATACATTCATGATAACAGATGACAACAATACTCGCAACCCTTATATGGTATTATTTTGTTTCATTTTATCCTGCTTGAAACGATATTTCGTAAACAAATTTGATACACCTGCAACGAAAAACCCCATAAATCCAATACTAAACAAGAACGGAACTCCGAAAATAAAAGCTTTTTGTTTTGCCAATTTTTTAAACTCCTCCTGAACTGTGGTCTTATTTTCAGCAGCCAACTGTTTTGCTAAAGCTTCAAGTTTATCAAAAGAAGGGGTTTTTAAATCCTTTCCGATTGTTTCTTTACACTTACCGTATTTTACCAATAGTTTTTTAAATCCTTCCTCAAACAAATCACTACCGGTAATAATGTAAAACCCAACTACAGGATATCGATAAAGCGTTTCAAGAAAATTTTGCTTACCTCTATCTTTGGAAGCTCCAAAATAGCCGGCACCGCCAATAAGAACACAAGACGTTAACTGTCCGCGACTAAGAACAAGCTTACCGTCCTGAGATGCAAAATCCAGACTTGCATATTTATTAAAAAAGTTTTTAGCCTTTTCGTTGTTTTTAAACAATTTTGTACCGGGAGCAAGAATCAATTCACTAAAATGCTGCAGAGATTTTGATTTAGCTCCGCGAGAAGCAAGGATACCGGCAAGTCCGAGTGCACCGGCAAATGCACCACCGGCTCTCTTAATATTCTTAACTGCACTTTCTCGAACATTTTTCTGAGTTACATTATCTTCCTTACCCTTTTCAAGATTAACAATATTATTAAAATCTCCCTTTTTAAATATTTTTAACGTAAACAAATTTTTAAAATAATTCAACGTAAATTCTGTAAGCGGAATTAACAATGCAGTAAGAGCAATTGCTGCCTTTATCGGTAAAACATTTTTTGAAGCTGAACTATTTAACTTCATCAACTCTGTTGCTGAAGAGGCAACAAGTGATTTCTCCTCTTTTGACAAACCTTTAGAAAAAACTTTTCTGGCAAGCTTTTCACCAATTAAAGCCGGTACAAAATAAACAAGGGCACTTTCCGCAAGCTCAAGAAAAGAATTTTCCGCCAAATCAGCTTTACTACGGGCAAAAACAGCTTTTGGAACAAGGCATGTTGATGTATCTTGAATAAATCTTGAGGTTGAAAGTCCGGATGCCTGTTCTTGAGAACTTACAAATCTGGCGGCAGCTCTTAGAGGTTGAGATAATGTATTTAATAATGTTACTTGCATAAAAAATTCCTTTACTAATGAACTAAAAAACCTGTACAAAAATCAGTACAGGTCTTTCAAGAAAATTTTCTATGCGTTATACACCTGTACTATCTACAGGCGCCACCAATTATTATCTGCGATAAATAAACTTAACTTATTCATACTACAAGGGTAACATCATTAATAAATTTTGTCAAGCCATATACAAATCTCAAATACGGAACTTATATTGAAAAGTTTAAAATATGAGTTATAATAATAAATATGAAAAAGATTTTGATACTAATGGCTGGATTATTTTTATCCGGGAATTTGTCGCTTGCAGCTTATTTACCAACCAGTGTTTACATAGAAGAACATCCGCAAAAACCAAGTATACAAAGAGCTTTTGCCGCATGGCAAGCCGCAGGAGATAATACGGTTAACTTTCGATATGTAAACTCAAAAGCGCAAATTCCAAACCTTACAGTAATATTTTCAAACGACACATACAGGGAATCTTATGCTACTGATGCGGTAGGTTTAGCAAGTACAAGGGCTAAAAATATGCACGGAAGCTCGGCAAAGGCAACCATTACAATATGGTTAAAATCACCTGACGGTAGAATTTTATCAGATAAAGAAATTTATCATACAGCCCTGCATGAAATCGGTCATACATTGGGATTAAGCCATACAGACAATAAAAATGATATTATGTACCCGATAGTCAACGAGCAAATCACACTGTCAGAAAATGATATAGCAAGGTTTAGACAAATATATACAAAATAAGGACATGTAATGAAAAAATTTATTATACTTTTATTATCATTACTGATATGCACTAACATTGCATACGCTGATAGCTGGAAAAAATTACCTTTAACAGTCTACATTGCACCACATCCCGATTATATGTATGCAAAAAATGCCTTTTCAAGCTGGGAACGCTGGACAGGTAAAAATCTATTTAATATAACAGAATCCAATAAAACACCTGCCGATATAAATGTTGTTTTTGAACAGAATATTAACTATGAAAATGCCATTGGACTAACAAGCAGAAAAACAAACCCGTCCAACGGAGAAATTCTTCACGCAGATATTACAATAAGGTTAAAAACAATTGACAACACCAAAAGACATAACGCCAGACAAACATATATGATTACGGCACACGAGATAGGTCATGCACTTGGATTAGAACATAGCGGAAACGCAATGGATTTAATGTATCCGAGTTACAGAGAAATAACTACTATTTCAAAAAATGATCTTAACGCTTTTTATGCTTTGTACGGTAAATAAATATTATTTTAAAACAATATCATTACCAAATAACTCTTTAACATACTCATTATAACCGGCTTTGATGTTAGCTCTCCGTTTTTCATCCTTAAACTCGGTCTGCATATATTTTAAGCCATTATTATATAGATTTTGAGCGGCATCTTTTACTGATTTTGGCAACTTACCTTTATAAATCCTTGAAGCAAGGTGAATTTCAAACAATCTTCTTTTAACCATACCTGTCAAATAAACTTTTTTAGAGGTACCATCCTTATTTTTTACAGTTGAATAATCAATATTCATCAATGATATTGCTTTTGCATAATCCCCTTTCTTGATAGCATCAACAAAACCGGGATGATTTTTTATGGTAGTTTCACCACGGTTAAATGTAAAATCCATAACAGCATCTCTTAATTCTATTGGCATTTTTTCATAAGTATCTGCGCCCAAAATAGCTTTAAGATTTTTCACTCTGACCTGTAAATCTTCAGCTAAAAGGTTGCAAACCTGAGCTTTTGATAATGTAGCATCTTTATATTTTGCCATTTCGTCAGGTTTTATAAGGTGCCCGACACCAATAGTCCAATTGCCGTTTTTATCTTGGTATGCCTTAGTATGAAACTCATCCAAACCAAAACCCGGAGTATCTTCAAGTTTCTTTAAATTATTAATATATTCCTGACTTAATCCGGTTACAGAAGCAACATCACTCAACGACGCTACTTTTTTTTTGAAGGATTCAGATAATCTACAACACTGTTCGTAATTCCTGAAACCATAGCCGTTCTATATTTCGGATTGATGAGATTAGCGACATCTTTCTCGCTCTTTAAGTTACCGGTTTCAATCATAATATCGGGTCCGGGATATGCTTTCCCATCAGTATCTCTCAAAACAGCGAGTCCTTGCGTTCTTATACGAGTTCTACCTGTAAAGTTCTTATCCGCTTCAAGGTTATTGTGAATAATATCTGCAAACGCTTCATCCGCACTATCTGTAACATCCTTACCCTTTGAAGTTGTA
Source organism: uncultured Muribaculaceae bacterium (assembly GCA_964446855.1). GTDB lineage: Bacteria > Cyanobacteriota > Vampirovibrionia > Gastranaerophilales > Gastranaerophilaceae > UBA1221. The sequence goes on along the minus strand of CAYUQM010000006.1, from coordinate 22,628 downwards.
GGGAGAATGATAACACCATCCGAACCTGAAGATGAATTTGCGTGTAAACTTATTACCATATCGGCATCTTTACGATATTTCTCCATAGCCTTCGGCACAACATGAACCGAACCTTGGATATAAACGACTTTTGCACCTTGAGCAGTCAAATTTCTAGCTAACTCATCCGCAAAATCTTTATTCAAAGCCCACTCTTCTAAAGCATTCCCTCCATTACCAATAAAACTGGAAGCATGCTCTGTTTGAATAGTTTTACCACGCACTTTCTTTGTAACTATGCGCGCATTACTAGCTCCCGGATCAAACGTCAATGAATCATTCGGACCGCACATAGCCCCGCCATGCCCAGGGTTAACGATTATAGTTTTGCCGCTTAATTTACCTTTACCTGTCGGTTGAAGAATTTTAACATCAGCAACAATGTTACCTTTCTCATCAACACTTGGTAACGGTCGTGCAGCAGTACGATTCCATTTTTTAGCACCTTTTTGCCAATCATTGTGCAAAGATTCAACAGTAAAGTCCGTATTTTTACCATTCACTAAAATTTTTGTATTACCGGGAACTAGCCCTACTTGAGGTCCTGAGTTAGTAGAACTAACCAAAGTATTAAGCATCTTATCCAAATTTTTAGCAGAAACGAACCCGCCTCGTTTAGCAAATTCTTTATCTAACTCGGCTTTAAAGGCATCCTCTTTCTCCCGTGTTGCAATATCTTTACCAACCGAGTCTGCCAACTTATGATAAATATCCATAACAGCAGCTTTGCGCAACTCTTGAGAGCTCGTCACCTCTGAACATATCATGTCAATCAAAGATTCTGATTTAGAAATTTTGTCATAAGCTTTAATTACATCTTTAACATTATCTTTATTAATTTTTGCAAGAGCAGTTTTAAACTTTTTACTATTTAAAGGATTCCAAGTCCAGGCAGAACCGGCATCTTTCAATTCTTTTGCAATTTTATCCGCAGAATCCTCCATAGTATTTTTTTGCGTAGGTTTCTGCACATTAGATGTTTGTTGAGAGGATGCAGCTTCGGCTGTCGATGTTGTCGCCTTCGGGTTATCTGCAGGAGCTTTCTGCGCGGCAGGCTTTGTTTGTTGCGTAGATGTTTGTTGATCTACAGGCTTAACTTCCGCACTGGATTTATTTTCAGAATTAGTAAACGGATGCGCCGGAACTAACAAAACCGCACCTTTCGGAAGCTTTGCAGGATCTTTAATTTGAGGGTTTAATGACAAAATAACAGACACCGGACAATTGTATTTTCTTGCAATTGCAGAAATTGTCGTTTCCAACTTTGCAGTTGGCATAGGTATTTTTTCATCTTTTTTAAGATAAGCCGTTCCTGACATTTTTACATAATTTCTAAACTCCTGTTCAGACTTAAAATTAAATGCCTTTACCAATTTACTGACGGTATCTCCTGCTTTTACGGTATAATATCCTTCTTGAACAGGAGTTTTATTCTTCTGCTGTACACTCTGTGTGCTTTTTACTTTATTACCTTCTACTTTTGGTGTCACAATAACCTCCGAAAAAAATATATTAAATTAAATAAAATAACGACACATAAAGTAAAAAACTTTAATATAAGATTAAGTTATGTAAATCATTAATGAACATTAATTAAAAAAATGTCGTTACTAACAATGTAGCAGATAGGAGATAAAGGTTATGAAGAAAATTTTAGCATTGTTTGGAATTATTACATTAATCGGTTGTAATTTACCAGTTTCAGCCCACGAAGTACACAGAGGAAATTATCGTTATTCTTACGCTCAACCACCAAGACATGAAGTCGTAATACACAAAGATTACAGACAACCGCCACGAAGCGGATACTATTATCACAAACACTCAAAGAGCGGAGCCATTGTTGGAGGCATTGTCGGATTAGCATTAGTTGCAGGAATAACAGCCGCAATACTCGATTAAAATAGTGAAAGCTGCTTTTTTAATTCAAAATGTTTTCTTAAAAACGAAGGTCTATGAAATTCACATAGTCCATACTTATCAATTGCAGCAGTATGTTCCTTAGTAAGATATCCTGCGTTACGGCTCCATCCGTACTCAGGATATTTTTTATCCAACTCGTCCATATATCTGTCTCTAGCAACCTTAGCAAGGATACTTGCAGCTGCAACCGACGCCGAACGACTATCACCCTTTATCAAATATTTTTGAGGATATTTAAAGTCTTTTATCAACCTATTTCCGTCAACAATAACTATTATATCATCTTGCTCAACGCGTTTGATAACATCTTCACAAGCAAGTTTCATGGCTTTTAAAGAGGAATTCAATATATTAATACGTTCAATTTCTTCAACCTCAACACACACAGTGGAGTTAACAGTCTCATTTTTAATAATATCATATAGGAATTCTCGTTTTTTCTTAGATAACTGTTTACTATCATTTAAAATTGCTAAATCCTCAATAAGTTTTTGACTACATTTCGGGAAAAAAACCGCAGATGCAAAAACGCCACCGGCTGCCGGACCTCTTCCAGCTTCATCTGTACCGATAACAGCCTTATTGAAGCTATTGTCAAAATCAAACAATTCCTGTATATGAGAACTCTCAGCCAAACAACCCTCTAATCTAAAATAAATTTTCCTATTTTACCTTCACGGAAATCTCTGAGCAAATAGACAGAAGTTCTTTCCACATCAGCATTTCCACCGGAAGCTATCCAATTCCGAGCAAGAGCTAAACTCTCTATGGAGAAATCAAAATCATCCGCCAACTTATAATAATCCTTAAGCTCCTTAGGATATCTTTCACTCAACATTATCAGTAACTCTTTGGCAACAAGTTCGTTTGAATAAGCATTTTCTGAAACTGAATTCACAAAAGCAAGTTTAAGCGCTGCTTCCTGGTCATCTTGCCGCATCGGAATAATCCCCGGAGTATCAAGTAAATCTAACTGCGGATTAATTCTAACCCACTGCTGCTGACGAGTAACACCTGCTTTTGCCCCAATTTTTGTTTTTGAAGAACGAGTTAATTTATTAATAATACTCGATTTGCCAACATTCGGCATTCCAACAACCATTACCCTTGCTGGACGTCTTAACAAGCCCTTTGCCATAATAGCTTGGATACGTGGTTCCGAAAGTTCGACAGCTTTTCTGACAACCGTATTTAAGTCCTTAGAGTTTTTAGCATCAGATAAAAGAACCGGACACGAGTTCTTCTCTTCCAATACTTTTACCCACTTTTTCAAATCGTTTTTTTCAGTCAAATCAGATTTATTAAGCAAAATTAAACGAGGCTTTTGACCCAAAAGCCCCGTAATATTTTTGTAACTGCTCGAAAGAGGCAGCCTCGCATCAACAACCTCAATCACGGCATCCACAAGAGAAAGTTGTTCTTTTAACTTTCTTTCAGCTTTAGCAATATGTCCCGGATACCAGTGAATATGAGTCTTATCTTTTTTCAATTTTTTCCTTGATACGAGTAGCTTTACCTGAACGTTCTCTCAAGTAGTATAACTTAGCACGTTTAACATCACCACGTCTTACGATATTGATTTTATCAATTCTTGGTGAGTGAAGCAAGAATACACGTTCAACACCAACACCTTGGAATACTTTTCTTACGGTGATAGTTTTGTTGATACCTGCACCATGTTTTTTAATAATAGTACCTTCAAAAGCCTGAATTCTTTCTTTGTTACCTTCAACAATTCTAACAAATACTCTAACTGTATCCCCAGGATTTACGTCAGGTACTTCTTTTTCCATATAAGGTTTTTCTAATTCGTCAATAATAGGGTTCATTTTCCTGTTCCTTTATAATTTTATTTAATACTATTTAAATTTCTTAAATCGGCTTATCCACAAAAAATCACCGACGTACCAAGCAATCATATTATAAACAATGAAAAATTTCAAGTAGCATTTTAAGAAATATAAACTTTTCGTGCTATAATTTACTTATGGTGAAAAGTTTTATTGACAATATTATAAAAAATAAAAAGAAAAAGTTTAACCTCAACACCAATAGTATGGGGGTTAACATTGATAAAAACGAGTTTTATGAAATAAAACTATCTAATTCTAATCATCCGGAGGATTTTAACAAAAAAAATGGATAAAAAAATTTCGGAAAAAGTTATTAATCGTTTAACCCTTTATCACTGTATCCTGACCGACTATATAGAAAAGGATATCGAATATATTTCAAGCAAACAGCTTGCTAATCTGTTAAAGATAGACGATTCTCAGGTTAGGAAAGACATCAGCATCTTGAGTAACTCAGGAAAAAGTAACGTTGGTTATATTGTAAAAGAAATGAAGAGTTCTATAGAAAAAACTCTTGGATTTGCAAAAAATAAAAAAGCATTTATTATCGGTGCAGGAAATTTAGGGATGGCTCTGGCAAAATATGACAATTTCCAAAATTACGGACTCAACATTCTGGCATTATTTGACAACGACAAAGCCAAAATAGGAAAAACAGTTAACAACAAGCTTATACTCGATATTGAAAAATTACCGAACCTTGCTCGTAAATCAAATGTTGACATTGCAATACTCACTGTACCAAGAGAATATGCCCAAGAAATGGCAAACTATCTTGTAAAATCCGATATAAAGTATATTTGGAACTTTACTCCGACAGTTCTCAATATACCTGAAAATATTCAAGTTTGGAATGAAAACATTATGGGTAATTTCTTGCAATTCACATACAACATCTAAACTTTATTCAAACAATATAAATATCGTAACCCCTCAAGAGTCAATGTCGGATTTATAAAATCAAAAGGTCGTTTCATATATTCCGACACAATAGTTGCATAGCCGCCTGTTGCAACAACAACAGCCTTCGTACCTAATTCAGCCTCACACTGCTCTACAAGCCCGTCAATCATACAGGCACCGCCTCTCATCACTCCTGATAAAATCGCATCTATGGTATTGTTACCAATTGCTGTTGGAGAATATGCCGCATCTATACGCGGAAGCTTTGATGTAAACGCATTTAAACTTTTTAATTGCAAATTTATCCCCGGAGCAATAACTCCTCCGACAAATTGTCCGTCTTTATCAACAATATCAAAAGATGTTGCCGTGCCAAAATCAATTACTATAACGGGATGCTTATACAGAACATAAGCTCCTGCAGCATTTGCAATCCTATCAGCCCCAACCTCATTTTTATTCGGCAACGCAATCTTCACACCGGTATTCAAATCAGAAGACAACAAAATAGCATCAACTTTAAAAACTTCATCAACAGCTTGCTTAAATTTTTTATTCAGCTCCACAACAACTGATGAAATAATACAACCACTAATGCTAAAATCTTTAAACAAAGATTTTAGCAAAACTTCATATTCTTCAACAGGCAAGTCCTTATCCGATGCCATTCTGAATTCCTCAACCAGAGCATTGTCATCGAATAAGCCCAGTGTTATACTCGTATTTCCTATATCTGCGGTAAGTAGCATAAAATAATCCTCAAATAATAAGGATTATTTTATAACAAACTTGCAAAAATGCAAAACTACAAACCGGCAGCAGCGTTAGATGGAGGGGTAACATCACCCGCTCTCAATCTGTTGCCAATTTCATCTCCAATTTTTGCAAATGAAGAAGTAAAATCTCCGGACTTAAGTTGTTGAGCAAACAAATTAGGCTCTTTAATCGGTTTTCTTTTTGTAGGATCAATACCAAGACTCATACCAGACTCCTTATTGCATGCATAAGCATACGTATATCTATCTCTTATATACTTATAAAGTATTTTTTCTCAACAGGAATGCATAAATTTAATAAAAACGTTACAAAACTTTACATACATTTTTTATTAATAAATATGACTATTGCAAAAAATTACTTTACGATGTATAATTAATCGGTAGGTATTTTTGAGGGGTCAAATGCTAGTTTCATCAATTGCTAGGCTAAACGCAATAAACACAATGAATAACGCATCTTTTAATATGATGAATGCGTCGAATTCAATGATGAGCATGATGAGTTCAAAACCTTTTGGAGGAGAGCATAATCTTAGCATGCTTCATGAGATGGATAAAAAAATTAGCCTTGATATGGCATCAAACTCTCTTCTATATAAGTTAGCCTACCTTCAAGAAAAAGCTATGGCAAAAAGACAGGCTCAAGAACTTAAACAAAATAAATTAGACGTTATCGCATAGTTGTAAATTTTTGTTAAATGGTTTCAAAAAATAAGCAAAAATAACGGTTCAGAACTGTTCAAGATTTTGTATGCGTATAAATAAAATAGGATTTAATTACCCCAACACAAAACTGAATAAGGAACAAACAAACATTTCTCCTGCTGAACAATGTGTATCAAAAGTATTTCCGCAGGCGTATTATCCTATATTTACTTCAAGACCGGAAGAAATGAGCGACGAAGAGTTTCAAATTCGCAAAGACGAAATATATGCGATATGTCAGGAATTAGAAGAACAGGAAGACTGGGACTTAAGCAAATTAACAGCTCCGGAAACTCTTACTAAAAACAATATAAAACTTACCAAAAAGCTCTTAACAAACAAAGATTTTCCAATATGCGAAATCGTACCTATAATCTTGCGTACAGTACCCAGAGATAAAAGTATATATTCATATCAAGCGGCCGCTTTAAAAACTAATTTCGCAGAACAACTATGCGATGACACGGAATTTCCAAAACGTCACATTGCTGCAATTTTAAAATACACATCTCAGAAGACACTGCCATTTGCCCAAAAACTATGTAAAGACAGTAATTTCCCTAAAATTATCATCCCAAAATTCTTAGAAACAATTTTACACTCTACATATAAGTATGAGCCTGAAGACTTGGATTATCTTATAAAAATGTACACTCAATGTACAAAACATCCTGATTTGTACCTGAATGAATCAGACTTACAAGCAGGCAATCCAATAAATACACTGACATCTTATTTTGAAATTGGAGCCCTACAGCTTTTAAAATTAGCCTCGTTAAGAGATAACGATTTAAGCAATATACTTATGCGAAAACGTTTCTATGGGTTAGCAGAATATTTAAACATGATTGCAAAATTCAACAATGATGAAATGAAAACATTGAAGTTAGCATTAACTGGTAACAATAATGACAAAAAACCGCTAACACCAAATGAAAAAGTTGAACTGGTTGAGATTCTAAATGCTTACGTGATGTCATTTGAATCAATATACAGATTAAAAAATATGGCTTATGCAGGAAAAATAGATCTTGAAGACTTAAAAGAAGAATTAGTTGATAAAGCTATGGATTATTGCTACAACGGAGATAGATTTGATGTAGATATTCCAAGAACAAAATTGACATCATGGGATTTAAGTTTTAGCTATTTAATGTTTAAACAATTCCAAAGAAAAGACTCAAATACAATAATCAATGTTATAAAATTAGCAAACAAGGAAGAAGATTTCAAGACGGTAATTCAAAGTACAGATAATGAATATGGGCAAATTAACAGGATTACAAAACGACACTTCAAGAAACATAATCTTAATTACGAAAAATGGCTAACGCCGTCAAAAAATAATGAAGTTTCAATAAAAGCACTAGATGAAAATTTCCAAAAAGTTCAATGGTTTGCAAACGAATTTTCAAACAATGTAAATTATTTATTGGACAGCCCTGTAAAAACATTTATTATGAAAAAATATGAGAATTACATCCAAGATAATAAATTCATTCTGCCGGAACAAATTGCTAACAACAAACATCACCTGATAGAATTTATGAATAATTTTATTTCTGAATTAGAACCGGTATGGACAAAAGCAGAAAAAAACATAACAACAAAAAGAGAACAAGCGGAAGCAACCCTTACAATAAAAGACCATATTGAAACACTTATTAATAGCGCTGAACAAATACAAGAAACAACCGGCAGAAAATCCATAAATTTGACAATTAAAATGTGGGATAGAATTCCTCAACACGACCTATTCCAAGGCAATTATTCAAACTGCTGCATAGGAATGGGAAATTCAAACGGAGAAGCTATAGCACAATATCTTGCAAAAACTGCGTTCAATATGATAGAACTTGTCGATAATGATTCACAGAAAACAATAGGAAACGCTCTCTGTTATTATATAAGTACAGATTTGAACACTCCTGCTCTTGTTATAGATAATATTGAAATCAACAATACGTACATGCCATCTCCAAGTATTTGCCTGAAGATTAGAGATGCTATTAAACAATACGCACAAAATCTAAACAAAGAAGTAGGTAACGGTCAAGATATCCCTATCTATATTGGCAAGAATCATAATGATGTACCGACTAAAGATTTAAAAGAAATCCAGCTAAACCCTGTATTAATTTACACAGGAGAGAAAACAACACCTAAAACCAAAAGCCTACCTGATGAATATTTTTATTTGGATGCATTTGGCGGATGGACAGTTAACTATGACACAAAAGTGAGAGATAACGCTATTTATATGTATGAACTATAAACGAAACAGCTTTTTCACAATCGGATAAGAAAGCACAGCAGGTATAGCAGATACAACAAGCAATACAGGAATAATACCTTTTGCTTGAGCAATAAAACCTATTGCCGTCATCAAAATTGCAACAACTCCCCAAGAAAACCCGTTTATAAACCCGCCGATAATGCTTTTGTACTCCGGCAGAACACTCTGCGCCATAACCATAGTAACGGGCACAGCCATCCACTGGATTAACCCCGTCAAAACAAACGTAATAAGTGAAAGCGTCGGATGAGTTTTGTAGGTAAGCATAAATATAATCATCATCGGGAAAGTCAACATCATTGAGAAATAAAAGACATTTTGAGTTCCTATTTTCATCTCAAACTTACGACTTATAAACGCACCGATACCGCCGGCAAAGTTAAACGCAAACAGCGCAAACCCTATATAAAACGCATTATATCCCATATCCTTCCACAAAAACGGAAGCAATATGCAGGAAGTGGTTGTAACCAGTGTTTTAAGCATTGCAATAGCGTTTAAGAGATTTAGTTTTCTGTTGGATAAAATCCTTTTGAAAGTTTCAATAAAATCGTTATGTGACTTATTGGCACTGCTTAATTCGGCTTTTGGAACAAACGCAAACATTAAAAACGCAAGCGAAACCCCGAGCACTGCCAAATACGGAATTTTACTTAACCCAAAACACTGAGCAATCCCTGACGAGACAATAGGACCAAGCGCAAACCCTAAAGTACCACAGCCCATAAATATCCCCATATTGCGGGAAATATTTTCATCCTTCGAGAACTTAACAACAAACCCTAAGGCTTGCGGGTGATAAAGACTTGACCCTAGGCTACCAAGAATTACAAAGGCAATCAACGGAGCAAGGGAAGGAGCGTTTGGCGCAAATGATATAAACATCGAAGTAGACAAAAGCCCCCAGAAAATAAAACTTCTTTTGCGCATATTATCAGCAAAGAATCCGAATATCGGCTGCAAAAGGGATGCACAAATATGCGACAGGCTCAACACGACCGTCGCTATCGCCATAGTTATACCCAGTTTCATCGCAATAAAGGGCATAATCGGGTTCAACATGCCTGTATAAATATCGTTCACAAAATGCGCTGCATTAAGCCATATTTGAGGTTTTGTTTCGTTAATATCTGCCATAAGCAAATTTTAGCATAAAGTTTATAATTTTACATATGGCTTAGCATTCCTAATTTTTGATTTATAAAGCCTAGCCTTGTTAACATAACGAGTACGTGAATTACCAAGTAATATATTTTTTAAAGCTTTATACTTCCAATAATACAGAATATTTTTACGCCAATTCTTAATATCAAGTATTAAATCAATTATAGCCTGCCCGTTAAAATTATTAACAGATGTAAGGTTTTTAAGGAAATATTCATAAAAACAAGAATTTCTTGCATAAGCCCACCAAGAATCTGCAAAGTCAGAAGCAGGCTCTTGCCAAGGTTTTGGAGAGTTTGCAAAATGCAAAATTCCGCATGAACTTTTTACAGCCTCATCATAATAAGCCTTAAATCCTCTGGGTGCACCATTTAACATATCAACTACCCAATTATTTGTTTTTGTATAAATATTCCAACGCTGATCAAGAAATTTAATATTTCCCCTCAAGAGCATATTAAGCATATCTTGTTCAAATACAATTACTTTATCGATATGTTGTTTAATAAAAGTTTTCAAGTAATCTAAGGAATACCTTTCCCGATATTTTTCACAATTGAATAATAAAACACCCGTATTAATATAATCGTACGGATTGTCCATTTTCATATAATTCTTCACATATTGATATCTTCCTTGTTCAATACCGTTAACCTGCCCCTGAAAAACAGTATCCCTGACTCCTGCTGCTAAAACATCCGCAACATCAGAATTATATAATACAGCTAAATCCTCACGACAAATCATATCCGCATCAACAACAAGAACTTTATTATAATGCTCTAACAAGTTCGGTATTACAATTCTATAATATAAATCCGGAGAATACACTTCCGGCAAAGGAATAAAATCAATGTCATCAAAAACTGCTCTGGGATTATAAAAACGTATTGAAACATTAGAATATGCAGAACAAGTTTTTATTAATTTATTTTTATAATTGGTACATATATCCTTAGATAAAACGATAAAATCATAATTATTTTCAACTGATATATTATCCAATGCAGATTTCAAAAACACATCAAATACAGGAGCATAGTTATTATTAAAATTAGAAACTATAGCAATGTTATTCACCTCAAATGCGGGACGTAGCGGTTGAACACCCTCCGGATACTCAACAAACAGTAATGGAACCTCCTTAATCTTAAAGATATTTTGAGAATACATCCACAAAGCCCAAATTCCAACCAATCTTTCAGCCAGCAACCCAAACACCCTAAATTGTTTTACGCTGTAATAAGTTGTATCAACATATTTTTCCATTTCAAACAAAATATCAAATAACCAAGAACAAAATTGGTCAAAAACATTCGATTTCATTACAAAGCAATTGTACAAATAGTTATATTCATGTTTAAAGAAATATTCATCAACAACATTCGCCATTTTAGGATATTTTTCTTTTATTACTCTAATCATATTGTCAACATCCTTCATAATATGATAATCGGGACAATCTTCCATCGCCTTATAATTAGAATTTATACCAGCCTGCTGAAGACTAATCGGCTTTACAAATATAGCGTCATATCCGGCAATTCCTGTCCTTATTGAAGATTCATCAATTCCATAATATTGAAGATTACTATCATTAAGGTAATTTGTACTCAGACACCCATTATTCCTTTCTTCCTTACAGAAACTCTCTTTTATGTTATCGGCAAAAGCCATATATCTTCTATAATGAAATAATCCGAAATAATCCGCCGTATGATTTTTCCATAACCAATATAGAGCCGTCATTTCGCAATAAGAACGATTTTTATATGAGATATTATCACCGGTATCGTCCCCGCATGTATTATCCGCAAGCCATGATTTCTCTTCATCTTTTAAAAACCCGTCTTTTGATGAAGTATTAGCAATAGCCCTCCCTACATGAATAGGTAGAAATAAATTATTAGCAGGCAAATCAAATTGTTTATGAGTAGCAACCCCAATCTTTATATCCGGCAATTTATCTTCCATATAGTCCCTCCATTCATACTTTCAATTAGCTACACCTTACGGGTAGAAAATAATTAAAACTATACATTACAGATAGAATTTTGTCAATTTAGCAGACAGAAGAATAGAAAAATACTATCCATTGAGTAGTTATAATTTACCGAATTTAAGTTTAAGTTATTGATAGGAGAGGTTACAATGACATTAAAGAAAAATCTGGGAAAAAGAATACAAACACTACGAAAGCAAAAAAAATTTACACAGGATAAGTTTGCCGAATTAATCGGCATAGACCCAAAAAGTGTAAGCAAAATTGAAAACGGAAACAACTACCCTTCACCTGAAACTATATCTTCTATCGCAAAAGCTCTAAACGTTAATATATACGAGCTCTTTGTATTTCAGCCCGAACCTGACTACGAAGAAATGAAACGAGAAATCATAAATTCTCTTGATGACAAGCAAAAAATTTTATACATATACAAAATACTGAAATGTTTATAAAAAATGCGGAAATTTAAGATACAATTTCCGCATTTTAATATCAATATTACAATTTAGCGAAAACAATCTCATCATCTTTGACATCTATAACAAGGGTATCCCCGCGCATAAACTTGCCTGAAAGAAGTTCTTTAGACAACGGGTTTTCAACAAGCTGCCTTATAACTCTTTTTAGCGGTCTTGCACCGTAAACAGGGTTAAACCCGCGGGTTGCGAGCAGTTCTTTTGCGTCTTCCGTAATTTCTAACGTCACGTCCTGCTCTCTTAAGAGTTTTCGCAAGTATTCCGCCTGAATATCAACTATCGCAGACAGTTGTTGTAAAGTAAGCGCCTTGAAGAAAATTGTTTCATCAATACGATTTAAGAATTCAGGCTTAAATCGTGTTCTTAAAATTTCAAGAACTTTTTCTTTCGTAGCTTCAAAATCAGCTTGAGAACCGACGGATTTAAGTGAATCTTCAAGGATAATATCACTTCCTATATTGGAGGTCATAATAATCAAAGTATTCTTAAAATCAATTGTTCTGCCTTTTGAGTCAGTTAAACGTCCGTCATCAAAAATTTGAAGCATAATATTAAATACGTCGGGGTGAGTCTTTTCAATTTCATCAAAAAGCACAACGGAATAAGGTTTGCGGCGAACGGCTTCCGTTAATTGTCCGCCTTCGTCATAACCCACGTATCCCGGAGGGGCACCGACAAGTCTTGATACATTGTGTTTTTCCATATATTCGGACATATCAATTCTTATCAAAGCGTCTTCGTCATTAAACATAAATTCCGCAAGCGATTTTGCAAGTTCGGTTTTACCTACCCCCGTAGGCCCAAGGAAAAGGAATGTACCTATCGGACGCTTAGGGTCTTTTAAGCCTGAACGTGCACGACGAATTGCATCTGCAACAGTTTCGACAGCCTCATCCTGCCCGACAAGACGATTATGCAATATTGCTTCCATATTAATAAGCTTTTGTTTTTCGCTTTCAACAAGCTTTGCAACAGGAATACCCGTCCATTTGCTTACAACATTTGCAATATCTTCGTCACTGATTTCTTCTTTTAAAAGCTGATTTTCGGATTTTTCCTGCGATTGCGCCGCTTTTAACTGTTTTTGCAGTTCAAGAAGTTTGCCGTATTTCAGCTCTGCTGCGGTCTGCAAATCAGTATTACGTTCGGCTTCCTCAATTTTTGCCTGAACTTTTTGGATTTCTTCTTTAATCCCCGCTTCTCCGGTAATAGAAGCTTTTTCTTTTTCCCATTGAGCTTTAAGGTTAGATATTTTAGCCTCTAATTCATCAATTTGCTTTGATAAATCGTCTGATTTAGCTCGAGATTCATCGGAAGTTTCTTTCTTTAGCGCTTCTCTTTCGATTTCAAGTTGAATTTTTTGTCTTAAAAGAGTATCAATCTCTTCCGGCATGGAATCAATTTCTATACGAAGGGCGGACGCAGCTTCATCTATCAAGTCAATTGCTTTGTCAGGAAGAAATCTGTCTGTAATATATCTGTCAGAAAGCTTCGCAGCTTCAATCAAGGCACTGTCTAAAATACGTATTCCGTGGTGAACTTCGTATTTTTCTTTCAAACCTCTTAAAATACTTATAGTATCTTCGACAGAAGGCTCACCGACAAATACCGGCTGAAAACGACGTTCCAGAGCAGGGTCTTTCTCGATATATTTTCTATACTCATTAACCGTAGTAGCGCCGATTGTTCTCAGAACCCCTCTTGCAAGCATAGGTTTTAAGAGGTTACCTGCATCCATTGAACCCTCTGTTGCGCCTGCACCGACAACTGTATGCAATTCGTCAATAAACATTACAATAGAACCGTTAGACTGTTCAACTTCTTTTAAAACTGCCTTTAAACGTTCTTCAAATTCCCCTCTAAACTTAGCACCTGCAACAAGCGCCCCCATATCAAGGGAAACAAGTTTCACATCCTTTAAGCTTTCAGGAACATCACCTCTGACTATACGTTGAGCAAGTCCTTCTACAATCGCAGTTTTACCGACTCCGGGTTCCCCGATAAGCACAGGGTTGTTTTTTGTTCTTCGATTTAAAACCTGAATAATTCGGCGGACTTCTTCATCGCGTCCGATTACCGGGTCTAATTTCCCTTTTCTTGCCCTATCTGTTAAATCTGTTGAATATTTTTCAAGAGCTTTCATATTTTCTTCTGCGTTTTTATTATCCACTTTTTTATTACCTCTTACTTTTTTCATTGCATTAAGTACATTATTCGGATTAACTCCTGCTTCTTTTAAAATCTTTTGGATATCAGAGTTATCAAGCATAGTCATCGCAAGCAAAACCGTTTCAATACCAATATAATCGTCTTTAAGTTTTTCGGCTTCCCCCACCGCTATATCCAACAATCGATACGTATCAGTTGCCAAGAATAACTGCCCCGTATTCGGAGGACCTGAAATAGTCGGAAAAGATTTCACGGCAGCAACAATTTTATTTATAAAATTTTGGTTCAGAAGTTTTAGTTCCGTTAAATAATCTTTAATAATCCCGTCATCCTTAATCATAGCAAGCATAATATGCTCAGGCTTCAATTCGGAATTTTTGTATTCATTCATCAAAGCTCCTGCTGATGATAAGATTTCTTGGGAATAATTAGTAAACTTGTTAAAATCTGCCATAAAATCAACTCCATTTATTAAGTCTTCCGACTTTTATATTTTAACGTTTTTTTTCAATAAGTCATATTAAATTAACGAAGAATTAATTTTTCGGTGCAAATTTTAATTTTTCTGATAAAATAAAAGCAGGATACAGATAAACAAAAGAGGAAATAATTATGTCAGGACACTCAAAATGGTCAACCATTAAACACAAAAAAGCAAAAGTAGACTCACAACGTGCAGTAGTTTTCCAGAAATATTCAAGAGAACTTATTGTATCAGCAAGACTTGGCGGTCCTGACCCTGCAGGTAACTTTAGGCTAAGAACTGCTATTGAAAAAGCTAAAGCCGCAGGACTTCCTAATGATAATATTAAACGTGCAATCGATAAAGGTGCCGGCGCAGGTGCTGCCGACAATTATGAAGAATTAACTTACGAAGGTTACGCAGCAGGCGGGGTTGCAGTTTTTGTTGAAGCAATGACAGATAACCGAAACAGAACAGCAGGGGACGTAAGAAGCTATTTCACAAAATACAACGGAAGCTTAGGCGCAACAGGCTGTGTAGGCTGGATGTTTGACCAAAAAGGTGTTATTACTTTCGGTGAAGATACCGATTTTGACAAACTTTTTGAAGCCGCTATCAATCTTGACGCAGAAGACGTTACCGAAGAAGAAGGTCAATACAAGGTTATTACAAGCGTTGAAAACTTCCAAACAGTTGTTGAAGGACTTGAAAAAGAAGGGTTCAAAAGTAAAACAGCCGAATTTTCAAGAATTCCGCAAAATACTATCGAAGTTACGGATGAAAAAACTGCTGACCAAATATTAAAATTGTTAGATAAACTTGAAGAACATGACGATGTTCAAAATGTTTACGCAAACTTTGATATTTCTGACGAAATTATGCAAAAACTAGAGGGTTAACCGCACACATAAGGTCATTGCGAGGAACAACGTGACGAAGCAATCCACAGAATTAAAAAATATAATAAAATCCCTGAGCGAATGCCCTACACTAGAAAGTATAGACGCACTTGTCGGGGATTTTTCCCATAAAAATGACTCTTCTTTACTGGAAATTATTCAACCCGTTATTGAACTGAAACGGAATAACATTGAACTTTCGGAACAAATTCAAAAAAATCTGGAGTTCCACAATGCAATGAAAAACCTTGCAAAAATTATCGAAACCCAGTATGAGTTGAATTATATCATACCGATTATCGGGGAAATTTTGGACACATTCATCGCAAATCACCTTGTTTATATTTTCCTTAAACACAACGGTAAAAACAAACTGGTTTACCCTTCGGCTTGCATGGACAAAAGAATAATTGAAACTGTGGAAAACTTCCACTCAAAAGCTGAAAACCTTTTAACACAAAACAAAAAAATCGGATATTTCCCGCTCGCAAGTGAAAACAGCCAGATAGGAACCCTTGTCACAAAAAGCACAGAAGATGAACTCACTGAACAGGAAATCTATTATATTGAACAGATAACCAAACAGGTATCAACAACAATTACGCGTGCAAATGTCTACTCCGAAATCTTAAAACATGCAACACTTGATGCGTTAACAGGGTTTTACAACCGACGTCAGCTTGAAGAACGTGTAAAACAGGAAACCGCAACCGCAAAAAGAAAAAAAACTTCGCTCTGTGCAATTATGACCGACATAGACTTTTTCAAAAAAGTCAATGATACATACGGCCATGCCGCCGGAGATGCAGTATTAAAAACAGTCGCAAAAATTATGCGCTCTCAACTCAGGGAATACGATATCGCTGCCCGCTACGGTGGCGAAGAATTTGCAATCCTTCTCCCGCTTACAAAACAAGACGAAGCACTTAGGGTTGCAGAACGTTTAAGACACGCCGTAGAAAAGAAAGTTATAGATATTGAAAAAGTAAACACAAAAAACGATACAAAAACGATTTCGGTCACAATAAGCCTCGGAGTACATTGTTTTGACAATAAAGACAAGCCCGAAACACTTCTACTTAATGCAGACAAGGCACTTTATCAGGCTAAAGAAAGCGGCAGAAATAAAGTTGTGACAATTAGTGTTTTATAGTTTCAATTATATTAGTCCCCGAAGGGTCGAAGAATTGTTCTTCTACAACTTTTCCATCCTTATAGACATCACGTTTGACAAAAAATACACCCTCAACATGAGACATTGAGCTCACATTTTTAGTTCCCGGTTCAAAATTTATGCAACGCGAAAGATTACCAACTTCGGTATATTCTGTAATAGAAACCAATTCACCTTTACTGTTATACAAAATTTCTCTATTTTCTTTTTTAACACTAATATGCTTATTAGCTCCTTGAGAAAAATCTGATACTTCTATTTTTTCAGGAACATCGTCTAAATTAGGCAGAGTTCTATCTATTCTGGCATTTATACCATCAACATCAACTTTGTGAGATATAGTGGGTTTAACTTCAGGTTTTGCTGATGTTTCAGGCTTACCTGCAACTTCAACTGTTTCCGACTTAGTTCCGGTCGGTCTACTATCGGGAACTCGAGTTTCCAGTCCAAATACTTCAGGCTCTATTACTTCCGGAGTACCAGGCTTTACAGGATTAGCGTCCGGTACTTTTGGCTTTACGTTATCAATTACATCATCCACAAGTTCTTCCCCTCGGCATCCTATATCATCAGTTAATTCTCCTGCTTTATTCTTCATACCGCCCAGGAATTTTTGCACACCTTCTCCAAGATAACCTTTTCGACCGCTTAGTACTCCAAGTGCCGTCAATACAGCAGCCGCACTTAAACCTATTGTCCAGTTTCTTACCTTATGATTTTTTGCCGATACGTCTTCTACTGCCGATAGTTCTGAATTTGCTTCAGATTCGACCTTACTTGCAGGTACCATTTGAACAGGCTGCTGTGATATAGTTTTCATATTGTTTAACAAGAGATTATCTGATGTAAAGTTGACTCTTTGAACTGCCATAATAAAAAACTTCCTACTTTTTCCCTATATAACTATATAAAAACAAACATAAATATTTTTTTGCATTAAACACCAAAATTTAAATTTATGTTACAATAGACTCATGAAATACGAAAAAGTTTGCCAAACAATAGAAGATACTAAAGAACTAGCTGCAAGATTTGCAAAACTCATAACGGACGGTTGTTTCATTAACCTTTACGGAGAAATAGGAGCAGGAAAAACGGCTTTTGTTAAACTTGTTGCAGATGCTCTTGAGATTAAAGAAAAAGTAACAAGCCCGAGTTTTGTAATTTTAAACGAATATCACAGTGGAATCTTACCGGTTTATCACTTTGACCTTTACAGGCTGGAGAGCGAAGGGGTTAAAACTATTCTCGACGAACTTCGCGAATACTCGGAAGGGAAAAAAGTTACCTTTGTAGAATGGGCAGAATTTTCGCAGGACGAAATACCTTTCAAACATCTAAAAATAAATGTAACATATCGTGACGATGATGCAAGAATTTACTCTTTTGAAGGGGATGACCATGATATGATAAAAATCATAGAAGGACTTAAGAATGACTAACAACGTAACTTTGGCATTTGATACCTGCTTGGATAAAATGTACATAGCTTTGAAATCGGAGGGTAAACTGCTTGCTTCTGAAATTGTCGAAAACCACGACGAAAAATATCATTCTGCATTTTTAATTTCTACTATAAAAGAGGTTCTAAAAAGAAACAATCTTACGCCAAAAGATATCACTCTTATCGGCACGAATATCGGACCCGGAAGCTTTACGGGGATTAGAGCCTGCACAACTGTTGCAAGACTAATGGCGCAGCAGCTCGGCTGTAAAGCAGTAGGAGTTTCTTCTCTGGAAATCCTTTCCAAAATCAGACCTGAAACCTCTACAGTAGCTCTTGATGCGCGAAAAGAAAAAGCTTATCTGTATCTTGATAACGAAATTAAAGGTGCTGTACCTCTGGAAGAAGTTAAAAAACTCTGCAAGGATACCAAAATTATTACCGACAATAAATTAAAACCAATTCTCAACGGGATCTCTTATCAGGAAAGCAATGCACCTCTCGGAGAAGTACTACTCAAACTTGCGGAAGAAAAATCGGGAAAAGAAGACTGTGATTGGCGAAAGTTAAAGCCGCTATACATTCAGCCGCCACCTATGGGATAAAATTTTAAAATTTGCCGGTTATGTTTCTTTACAAATCGGCAAAATTTTTTATATACATATTTTAGTATAAATGGTATTTTTATGAAAATTTTTTCTATAACCATAAACAAACCACAACTTATGCAAAGAAAAAACATTGAGAATAATCAGTATGATTATTCTCAAAACAGGCTGCCTGTTTTGACCCAATTAAAAACAGATACCTGCTCATTTACAGCCAAAATCCCAAGTATAACTGCCCCTACAATGGAAGACCTTATAAATAAAACGAAAGCAGTAGATGTTTTAAGGTTTAATATTTTACGGCTTGCAGAATACGATATTCCTTGCCCCGTATGCGGTCAATTAATGCTTAGCGTTAACAAATACAACGCTTTTGAAGAAAAAATCCTGAGCACAACCGATACTGACAAACTTTTGGCTTATATCGGAGAGTATAAAAAATATTTACACCCGATTGAGAAAAAAATGTTTTCCATATTCAAAGAAAAACATGCCCAAGAACCTGAGAAAAGCTTAATCCAAATACTTAGAGATATGCTACCCGTTGCAGAACCTAAAATTGTCCACGAACAAATGGGGGTGCTCTCAAATATAGGACTGTTAAGCAGAGAATTACCTCAGGAACTTCAACAGAAAGTTTCTGTAATATTACAAGATACTTTCAGTAGGATCTTAGACCCTCGAAAAACTTCTAGATTCAGCAGAAGAGTTTTTATTGATAAACTGGAAACTCAGTTGATTAATTACGCACAAATTAAAGAACAATTCGGGACTGCCGAACTCGCAAAATATATTAATATCGAAGCCCTTCCTGAAGCTTATAGCAACTCTGACATTCAGGGATTTATAGAAGCGAGAGGCGGCGATTTCATTTTTGACAGACATGCACTGCTCCAATACACACCTAAAACAGTACAAAACATAATTGAAGAAGCTACTAAATTACCGACAGCATACAATAACCTGAATGCATTTGTTGTAAAATATGCAAAAAGAAACTACCACGATGCAATTCCCGATCAAAAAATTGCATTAAGAATGTTGAGCAATTCGCTTGCTACTATCGAACATATCGAAGCTACAAAATTACAAGGAGAAACAAAACCCGCCAATCTTGCCCTTGAGTGCGCATGCGACAACAACAGAAGAGGGCACTCTCCAATTTTGCAGCAAATAATAGAAAATCCCAAAATGGTGATTAATTATCCTAAATATATGAAACGTCTTTGCGAAATCCATCTCATGGACAAAGTTGAAAAATCGTATATTTCGCAACAAAATAATACTTTTAAAAGAGTGTCATTCGGATTACTTGAAGCCGATTTGAACCCGATAAGAGTTACGAAGAAACATAAAACTAAGGAAAAAATAAACACAACATCAACGACAAAAGAAAAACAAACAAAACGAAAAGCAACAACAAAACCCCCAAAGAACTCGCATACTAATAAAAAAGAATCAAAAGGGTATCGCAGATAAATTATTAATATTTGTAACAAAGAGTATATTAAAAATTAAATTTTTTAACCGGAAGTACCGATAACTAAAATATCTTAGAAAGGATTAAATTAAGATGACAGAAACAGGTGCTTCATTTAATAGACCATATAAACCGTTCGGGATGAACGTTAAGGTTCCTGAAATTGGCGAAAAAACATTAAAGCTTGCCGAAGGAACTTTAAACGGTATTGTCGGAGCACCGGTAGAACCGTTGTTTAACTTCTTAGAAGAAAACGAAAAAGTTTTTAACGGTAATATAAATTTTGAAATTAACAAAGTGTTTGCTCAAAACTTTACAATAGGTTCGGCTATGCGTATGGAAGACGAAAAAACAAACGGAATGCCTCCTAAGTTTGACATGCACTTTTAATGAAGTTGAGAAAGATTATTTACTACCTACACTTACCTAACACTAACTTTTAAGTCTTATTACAAAATAAGACTTTTTTATTTGTTAAAGTTAAAGTTTAACCTATTTTTTTTGTTTGCAGTATAATAATAATGAACATTAGAAGTGTATAACTTAATACGCACAAGAAGTGCGAGAAAGAAAAGGTAATTATGGTACCGGAAACAAAAAAATTTGAACTGGAAGTCGGCGGAAAAACCATTACCGTCGAAACAGGGAAGTACGGGCAATCCACTAACGGTTCTGTTACAGTAAGATGTGGCGACACTATGTTATTCGTTCACTGTGTAGTTTCAAAAGAACCACGCGTAGGTATTGATTTCTTCCCATTACTTATTGATTACGAAGAAAGAATGTCTTCAATCGGACGTATCCCTGGCGGTTACAACCGTTCAGAAGGTAAAGCAAGCGACAAGGCTATCCTTGTTTCTCGTTTGATTGACAGACCTATCAGACCTTTATTCCCTAAAGGTTACAGAAATGATATACAAATAGTAGCTCAATTATTCAGCTACGACCAGCAAAATCAACCGGACACATTAGCTATGTTTGGTGCATCTTGCGCATTAATGCTTTCAGGCGCTCCTTTTGAAGGACCTATCGGTGCTGTTAGAGTTGGACGCGACGAACAAGGTAACCTAATCGCTAATCCTACACACCAACAGGCTGACAAATCTGACTTGGATATCGTTGTTGCAGGTACTCACGACAGCGTTATCATGGTTGAAGCAGGCTGCAAATTCGTGACAGAAGACGATATTATGAATGCTGTTGAGTTTGCTCAAGTCGAAATCAGAAAACAATGCGAAGCTCAAATTGAATTTGCTAAACTTTGCGGTGTTGAAAGAGAAAACTTCGTTAACCCTTACGACACTACTGAAATCAAAAACATCATCAACGAAACGGCTCACGATATGATTTTTGATGCTTACCACAACTTTGACAGAGCTTACCGTCAACAAAAACTTGAAGAAGCTAAAAAACTTGTAAAAGAAAGAATTGAAGCTCTTCCTGAAGACCACGCAATCAAAACTATGATTACGGAAACTGGCGTTGACTTCGTTGCAGAAGAATTCAAAGCTGCTGAAAAACATATTATGCGAGCAATGATTTTGGATGAAGGCGTTCGTGCAGACGGTAGAAAACCGGAAGAAGTTCGTCCTATCTGGTGCGAAGTAGGAGTTATACCTCGTGCTCACGGCTCTGCAGTGTTCACTAGAGGTCAAACTCAGGTTCTTTCTGTTGCAACTCTTGCCGGTCCCGGTATGAAACAAGAATTAGACGGCGTTGACCCTCAGACAGAAAAAACGTATATGCACAAATACATCTTCCCGGGCTTCTCTGTTGGTGAAGTTAAACCTTTAAGAGGTCCTGGCAGACGTGAAGTTGGTCACGGTGCATTAGCCGAAAGAGCTAACGTTCCGGCTTTACCTTCACAAGAAGAATTCGGTTACACTATCCGCGTAACCTCAGACGTATTAGAATCAAACGGTTCTACATCAATGGCTTCAACTTGCGGTTCATCAATGGCGCTAATGAATGCAGGTGTTCCTGTTAAATGTATGATTGGCGGCGTTGCTATGGGTATGATTAAAGAAGAAGGCAGAGAACCTGTTGTTCTTACCGATATTCAAGGTATTGAAGACTTCCTTGGCGATATGGACTTCAAAGTTACAGGTAATGATGATGGCATCACTGCTCTACAAATGGATATGAAGGCAAAAGGTATTGCAAATGATACTCTTAGACGTGCTTTAGCTCAAGCTAAAGAAGGCAGACTTCATATTTTAGGTGAAATGAGAAAGGTTATTACTGAACC
>CAYUQM010000005.1:0-56055 GCA_964446855.1 uncultured Muribaculaceae bacterium | reverse complement strand
CTAAATCCTGAAACAAGTTCAGGATGACATTACGGGTTTTACTTCCTACCAAAATTGTCTTTAAAATACATTTATCGTCATTATTGTTCAAAAATTTTAAGTAAATTCCCGAAGATGGATTCCAGCTCAGATGCAGGCGAATTCTTGAGCCGTGCAGATGAGGGTACTCGCAGGGTAGAACCACTAGGAGTTTTGAGATACTCGAAAAACTCCGCTGGTGAGAAGACTTTTCGGGAATTTCTTTCTATCGTCACTATTGTTCAAAAATTTTTAAGCAAATTCCCGAAGATGGATTCCAGCTCAGATGCAGGCGAATTCTTGAGCCGTGCAGATGAGGGTACCCGCAGGGTAGAACCTCTAGGAGTTTTGAGATACTCGAAAAACTCCGCTGATGAGAAGACTTTTCGGGAATTTCTTTCTATCGTCACTATTGTTCAAAAATTTTAAGTAAATTCCCGAAGATGGATTCCAGCTCAGATGCAGGCGAATTCTTGAGCCGTGCAGATGAGGGTACTCGCAGGGTAGAACCACTAGGAGTTTTGAGATACTCGAAAAACTCCGCTGGGGAGAAGACTTTTCGGGAATTTCTTTTTATCGTCATTATTGTTCAAAAATTTTAAGTAAATTCCCGAAGATGGATTCGAACCACCGTTGGAAGATCCAGAGTCTTCAGTCCTGCCGCTAGACGATTCGGGAATATATGACCAGAAATATTATATCGCAACAAACTAAAATTGTAAATATAAGAAGCCAATAATTAGAATTCTTCAGGAAAAATTTCATCAAATACGCTTTTTTCTATAACCTTGCAAAACTCCTCTTTTATAAACATAAACCCTTTAAAGGAAGTAAACCAATTATTCTCAGCCGTCACAGAACCTTCAGCAGGGATTATATTAATTTTTATATTCTTTGTCAGTCTAAACTTAGCAAGCATATCAAAAACTCTTTTTCTGTGAAATGCACCAGTTATTATCGAAACTTTAAGATTTTTAATACCAATAGCTTTTGAATGTTTCATTATTAACTTAAAAGAATTTTTTAAATTTTCATAAGTATTTTTTGCATCTTTATCACAAATGACATTAGAAGACGGAATACCATTACTAACAAGCTGCTCTTTAATAACATCACACTCCAATTTATCACCTGTTAAATTTCCACCAGAAGCAACATATACAACGTCAGAATAAGAGGCATAAAATGCCAGAGCCTTATCAACTTTATAAATACAATTTTTACTACCAAGAATTAAGACATAATCAGGCTTATCAAAAGTTTTCGGCATTTTTTCAAACAAAATTGAATTAACTTTGGAAACAACAGGATTGTCCGAATTTCTTCCTATATTAAAATATTGCAGCAGAGAATTGTAATATGGTCTAATCCCAATGTTCTTTTCTTGCAATAAAAACATTTGTTCATCTAGGAAAGAACAAGGAGCTCCGTTACCTTCAATAATAACAGCACCATCATTGGTTATTGCAACATCCCACCCAATAAAGTTTACCTCCGGCAGAAGTTCAGCAGCAGATAATGCACATTGTTTTGCCTCGTTGAAAAATGGGACCTCAAAATTACGCAACGAAAAAAGAGTATCCGGATGTTTATAATCCGAGATGGGTTTTCTATTAATCTGAGAAAAAGGATAGCCACAAACTTTACCGGAATCAATATCTAATCTACAAATAATTGCACTTGAATTATTAGTACACTCACCATTACTACCCAGACGCAACAAAGGAAAGCCCACAATTTCCACATTTTCACCTATTCTTAAGGTACATAATCTAATAGTTGCAACAGCGTATGGATATATTTTGGACAAGCTATCCTCTTGTATAATCGCTTCCTCTAGTAACAAAGTATCCTCAGAAATTAACTCCTGATATAAAACTTCAGGAAGAAAGTTTTGTGTACTTAAATCAATAATCCGAATTCCTCTGCCATTAGCTAAGTCAATAGGCTTTACAACAAACTTTGGATATTTGGAAATAAAACTTTTAAACGCATCAAAATCAGAAGAGGATAAATCTAAATAATGGCGACCACACTTTGTACCCAGCCTCGATAACAATATTCTTTTATCCCTTAAGTAATTAAGACAAGAACCTTCATTTACAAATGGCGTACCGTTAACTTTCTCTATGAATAGTGCATTAGCTGTTTTATCCATAGACGAATTTCTATATTTCCAACTTTTATATTTCTTTAAGGCACGCCCTAGAAATTTCTTTATCATAACACCTCACAGCTAACAATTTACAATAATTTTATAATATTGTAAATATTAAAAATTTATGTTACATTAACTATGATGAGAAAGTATAAATTATGTTTTCTTGGAATTCTGATTTTTATTGGTATAAGCATCTCAGGTCTTGGGATTCAACACCACATAAGCAAAAATAAAAATATTAATTCCGCAGGAGAACCTAAACAACAAGAAAATAACATACCGATTGAAGAAAAAATAGGGCAAATGCTTATATTGGGTTACACCAATAATACAGCTTTTAACGATATTCTTACCGCATTATCACAAAATAAACTGTCCGGAATAATTTTGTATGGAAGAAATATTCAAGACAAACAATCAAGTATAATACAGCAAAAAAAAATCTATAACGCATCAAAAAGCTATGTACCTTTCATAATGATAGATCAAGAGGGAGGACAAGTTTCTCGAATAGCCGCCAAAAATGGATTTAAAACATACCCCACCGCAGAAGATATTTCTAAAGCTTCCCTAAAAGAGACATACGAAGTATACTATGATATGGCAAAAAATCTTAGAGAAATCGGCATAAACTTCAATCTTGCACCTTGTTTGGATATAAAAACGAATAACAATTCATCGCTTGCCAAAACAAAACGTCTATACGGGAACAATCCAGAAACCGTTGAGAAATATTCTACAGCCTTTATAAAAGCTCATCAGGCAAATAATGTAGGAGTTGCCATTAAACATTTTCCGGGTTTAGGAAGTTCTGCAACAGATGCACATTATACGAACCTTGATATAACAGAGAATTGGCAAGAAGCTGAACTTGTACCTTTTATAAGAATCACATCACAATTCCCGGATGTATCAGTAATGGTTGCACATGTAAAAAATAAAAAGCTCGACCCTGATAAAATTTCATCAGCATCACTGAAAACTATATCACTATTAAAAAACAGTAATGGACTTATTATAAGTGATGCAATGGATATGATTATACTATCTAATGAAGAAATGGAAAATCAAATTATTGATTCTATTAATGCCGGAGTTGACATTTTTATATTCCCAAATCACATATATTCAGCCCAGAAATATACTCAATATATAACTGCAGACCAATTCATCTCAATAGTACAAAAAGCTATTAAAGACGGAAAAATAAAACAAGACAGAATAGATAACGCATATAAAAAAATAACTGAATACAAAAAGAATCTACTAGGAGGTACCAATTGGGAAACCGGCAAATAAAAGGTATGATTTCAGTAATAATTCCTTGTTATAACCATGGAGAATTTATAGAAGAAACAGTCTATTCCGTATTGCAGTCAACATATAAAAATACAGAAATAATAATAATTAATGATGGGTCAGACGATAAATATACGACAACGATTATAAACGAGCTCATTGTTAAACATCCACAAATCAAAACTATTGCAATAAGTTCAAAAAACGTTAGTATAGCACGAAATACCGGAATTCAAGCCGCAACCGGAGAGTATATTCTTCCACTTGATTCAGATGATAAAATTGCGCCTGAATACTTGGAAAAAGCAATTAATATACTTGAAAAAAACAAGGAAATCGGACTTGTATATTGTGAAGCAAGTTTCTTTGGAAATACACAGAAAAAATGGAATCTAAAACCAGCTACGACTTACAATATGCTTATTGAAAACAGAATATTTCCATCCGCAATCTTTAGAAAATCAGCATTTTTACAAACAGGAGGCTACAATCCCAAAATGCGTTTAGGTTGCGAAGACTGGGATTTATGGTTACAATTTATTGAGGCTGGAATAAAAATATATAAAATTCCTGAACGATTATTCCTTTACAGAAAATATCAAAATATAAGAAGTAAACAATCTCTAACAATTAAAAACTATATAATCATTCGTAGACAAATTACAAAATACCATTCAGAGTTATATAAGAAGTATTTTCCAATTTCTTACCTTAATTTAGGCTTTATGATTTTAAAAAACACGTGTTCACAAATAAAAAAAAGTAGTAAAATCCGATATAAAGCTCTTCTATCTCACATCCGCAGCAAACAGTTTAAATATAAACTTGTAAA
The DNA here is from genome assembly GCA_964446855.1 of uncultured Muribaculaceae bacterium. Taxonomy (GTDB): domain Bacteria; phylum Cyanobacteriota; class Vampirovibrionia; order Gastranaerophilales; family Gastranaerophilaceae; genus UBA1221. The sequence goes on along the minus strand of CAYUQM010000005.1, from coordinate 51,745 downwards.
TGGACTAAGTAAAGATCAACGGAACCCAAAACTTATAGTATCATTAACATCATTCAAAGAGAGAATACAAGAAGTTCATCTTGCAATAAACACAATGTTACAACAGACCTTACAACCAGATATGATTATACTATGGTTAAGTCAAGAGGAATTTCCTGATAAAAAACTTCCTGAAAAACTTATTGAACTTACAAAATACGGACTAACAATAAAATGGACAGAGAAGAACCTAAAATCATATAAAAAATTAATTCCCGCATTACAAGAATACCCTAATGACATTATTGTCTTGGCTGACGACGACGTATACTATCAAAAAACTTGGCTAGAAAAACTATATAAGTCATATTTAAACGATCCGAAAGCTATTCACTGCCACAGAGCACACAGAATTAGATTGGATGAACACAATAATATTATGCCATATTCTCAATGGGAAAGATGCGTAACAAAACAATATCCGCAAGAAATTTATCTTGCCACTGGCTGTCTTGGAATTCTTATTCCTCCTATGTCATTGCACGAAGACAGCACAAATATTAAAACCTTCACAAATCTGGCTCCAAATGCTGATGATATCTGGATTTGGGCAATGATGACATTAAATAATACAAAACTACATATAGTTGAACACAATATAAAAGATCTTATTTATGTTAACCCTGAAAGGGAATTTGGCATAATAAACGGCTTAACTTTATATAAATACAATTTTAATGGAGGAAATGATAAACAAATTCAAGCAATACTAAACCATTATCCTCAGTTGCTACAAAAAACAAAGGATAGGAATAATGCCCAAGATTAGTATAGTCATGCCGGTATATAATACTGCAAACATGCTTGAAAAATGCTTGGAAAGCATTCAACTTCAAACTTTTGATGACTTTGAACTCATATTAATAAACGATGGTTCAACTGATAATTCCTTAGAAATATTATATAAATTTAAACAGGAGTCAAATCTTAGAATTAAAATAATAAACCAACAAAACAGCGGTGCTGCTATGGCAAGAAACAGAGGACTTGAAGAAGCAGAAGGGGAAACTGTTTTGTTTTTAGATAGTGATGACTACTTTGTACCTCAATTTCTTGAAAAAATTTATCAACAATATTCTGAAACTGACGCTGATATTACAATATGTAGATATAATATAGTATTACCAAACGGGAAACTTCTAAATGAAGCAGAAGGAATTACGACTTCTATGCTTCCTAACAAAACAACATTTAATAAAGATGATATTCCTCAATACATCTTTAATTTCACAAATAATATGGCATGGAATAAGTTGTATAAAACTTCGTTTCTCAGAAAAAATAACTTAAAATTTGACAACGTAAAAGTAAGCAATGATGTCTTTTTTGTCTTAAGTTCATTGTATTCTGCAGAAAAAATTACAACTATAAATGAAACATTAATCTCTTACAATTTCTTAAACCAAGATTCAACAACAAAATTACGCAGAAAAGAATTAAATTATTGTGCTATTGAAACATTTAAAACATTAAAATCATTCCTTGCTGAAACAAATAATTCAAACAAAGATATAGAAAACAGCTTATACAATAACTTTTTACCTGCAATTCTGTACAATATAAATTTTTTACGAGGAAAGCCGAGAGAAGAATATTTATCAAAACTAAAAGAAATCGTTACATTAAAAAGCAAGAAAGATGTATACAGAGCAGATATTTACTATAACTTTCTGTTAATAAAATTTTTGCCAATAAAAATTTATGTATTGATATATAAAACTAAATGCTTTATAAAAAATATTTACAAAAAAATTGTGAAACTATAATTTACAACTTTTATATGCTTTCAATATAATATTACGAGCATTAATTGCTTGTTCTTTAGTCAAAGGGATAGTATCTTTTAATGGATAGTCCAAACCGAGACTTTCGTATTTTGGAATAGCCAAATTATGATATGGCAATACATCTAACGCTTGGATATTATTTAAACCTGCAATAAACTTACCTAATTTTTTCAAATAAGTTTCATTATAAGTTATATTCGGAACAACAACATGCCTAATCCAAACGGGAATATTTTTTTCAGACAAATAAATTGCAAAATCAAGAATATTTTTGTTTGAAAGACCTGTAAGTATTTTATGTTCAGCATCATCAATATGCTTAATATCCAACAAAATCAAATCGGTATAATTTAATAATTCATCTAATTTTGAAGTGTTTTTTCTATCAAAACAAACACCTGAAGTATCAAGCGCAGTATGAATACCTTTTTCTTTTGCAGCTTTAAACAATTCCGTAACAAAAAGAGTCTGCATTAAAGGTTCACCACCGGTCACAGTAATTCCACCTTTTACAAATTCTTTCACCCCTTCATACTTAGCTAAAATATCCTTTACAAACATAGGTTTATTGGTATCAAAAGTCCAAGTATCAGGATTATGACAATATTTACAACGCAGAGGACAGCCCTGCATAAAGATAACAAACCTAACGCCCGGGCCGTCAACAGTGCCACAGCTTTCTATAGAATGTATATTTCCGACTACGCTCATGCAGTTACATTTTATTATGGAACGTTCTTGAAATCACGTCATCTTGCTGTTCTTTTGTTAGCTTATTAAAGTTAACAGCATAACCGGATACCCTGATTGTCAATTGTGGATATTTTTCAGGATGTGCTTGGGCATCTAACAGAGTTTCACGATTAAACACATTCACATTTAAATGATGTCCGCCTTTTTCAACGTAACCATCGATTATATTTATCAAATTTTCTTCTTGCATAGTAGCCATAAAAGTATTTCCTTTCAACTAATTCAAACTATTTTCACAACATCCGCAATCAAAACTAATGCTTAAGTCACCCAAGAACAATTCATCTTTACCCAAAGCGTTCGGAATAATAGAGAAGGTATTTGAAATACCATCTTGGGCATCATTGAACGGGAGTTTTGAAACAGAAGCGAGAGAAGCTGCAACTCCGTTACAATCACGGCCGTGCATAGGATTTGCACCAGGAGCAAGAGGAACTCCTCGTTTTCTACCATCAGGAGTATTCCCTGTTTTTTTACCGTAAACAACATTTGAAGTTATTGTCAGAATAGACATTGTAGGAATTGAATTTCTATAAGTATGATGTTTTCTTATTTTAGACATAAAGTTTTTGACTAGGTTAACAGCTAATTTATCAACCCTATCATCATTATTACCGTATTTAGGGAAATCACCTTCAACTTCATAATCAACAGCAATACCATCTTCATCCCTAATAGCCTTTACTTTAGCGTATTTAATCGCAGATAAAGAATCAGCTACTACGGAAAGTCCTGCAATACCTGTTGCAAAATATCTTTTTACGTCTCTGTCATGAAGCGCCATCTGAGCTCTTTCATAACAGTATTTATCATGCATATAGTGAATTACATTAAGTGTATTAACGTATAAACCTGCAAGCCAATCCATCATCTGCTCATATCTTTCCATAACCTCATCAAAATCAAGATATTCTGAAGTTATTGGTCTGAATTTAGGAGCAATTTGCTTTTTAGAAATCTCGTCAACTCCGCCATTAATTGCATACAGCAAACACTTAGCAAGGTTAGCACGAGCACCGAAGAACTGCATCTCTTTCCCGACAACCATAGAAGAAACACAGCAGGCAATTGCATAATCATCACCGTGCGTAACTCTCATTAAATCGTCATTTTCATATTGAATTGAAGAAGTTTTAATAGAAATTTTCGCACAATATTCTTTAAACCCTCTTGGCAAATTTTTTGACCATAATACAGTCAAATTAGGCTCAGGAGCTGAACCTAAGTTTTCCAAAGTGTGCAAATATCTGAATGAGTTTTTGGTAACAAGCGGTCTGCCGTCTAATCCCATACCGCCAATTGATTCTGTAACCCAAGTAGGATCTCCGGAGAACAACTCATTATATTCTGGGGTCCTCGCAAATTTCACAAGTCTTAGCTTCATTATGAAATGGTCAACTATTTCCTGAGCTTCGGCTTCAGTAATAATACCCTCTTTCAAATCTCTTTCTATAAATATATCAAGGAAAGTAGAAGTTCTACCAATACTCATCGCAGCACCATTTTGTTCTTTAACCGCAGCAAGATATCCCAAATATAACCACTGAACCGCTTCCTTAGCATTTCTTGCCGGCTGTGAGATATCAAACCCGTATATTGTCCCTAATTCTTTCATCTCATTTAAAGCGCGAATCTGTTCCGAAATTTCTTCTCTTAACTGAATTTTGTCGGAAGTCATTTCCCCGCCCAAAGATTCAAACTGGGATTTTTTATCTTCAATAAGTCTATCAATACCATAAAGAGCAATCCGTCTATAATCTCCGATAATACGCCCTCTACCGTAAGCATCCGGCAGTCCTGTAATAATTGCAGAATGTCTGGCTGCCTTCATTTCAGGAGTATAAGCATCAAAAACCCCTTGATTATGAGTTTTTCTGTATTTAGTAAATATCTCGGAGACTTCAGAATCAACTTCATAACCATAAGCCTTACAAGCAGTTTCAGCCATACGAATTCCACCGAAAGGCTGCATTGAGCGTTTTAGAGGCTTATCCGTTTGTAAACCGACAATCGTTTCAAGTTCCTTATCAATATATCCGGCACTATGAGAGGTGATTGTAGACACAACAGCGGTATCCATATCAATAACACCACCGTTTTCACGCTCTTGCTTCAACAGTGCACAACACTCATTCCATAATTTAACAGTAGCATCAGTAGGTGCCGCAAGGAAATTAGCATTTCCTGTATAAACAGTGTAGTTTCTTTGTATAAAATCTCGAACATTAATTTCGTCATTCCATTTACCTGAAACAAATTCAGTATCAGAATACAACTTCTTTTTCTCCATTAGTTCTACCATATAATCCTCCAATCAATAATTTAATCCGGTAAGTTAACAACATTATAATATAAAATATACTAATATCGTAGTACGCATTTACAAAAGTTCATAAATCAAATATAAAAAAGAAAGGGGCTCTTCGCCCCTTTCCATTCTAAATGAACAAAAGTCAGTATTTTTAACTGATACATATATAAAGTTAAAATTTACAAATTAATTTCACATTTCAAAAAAACTGTTACAATCAGTAACTAATACCCCCAAGAACATGCAACCAAACATAAATCGTCCTGAGTATCTGCATTAACTAAGGAATGAACTGTCTTATTACAATCCAAAAACTGAACTTTTGATATAAGCTTCTCACCAAGCCTGACTTCTTTCTTGAAAGACATGTCTATTACCTTAAGCTTGTGTTTTGTCCTAAATTCAAACGGTAACGGTTCCAAAGCCCAAACAATATAAGTTCCGTTATTTGCATGCCCGTTAACATCAATATCATTATATCTGACCTCAAATTCCTTTTCGATATCACATTTAGAAATTGAAGGGATTTTTGCAAATGACAAATCATCTTTTTGTGGCTCCATTTTTGCCATGTAAAGACTACTAACAGAATCTTCTATATTGGCAAGTGACATGGTTTTAAAATCTACAAGAGACCACATACTTGACGCTCTGGCGAAAACCTTATCCTTATCCGCAAGCTCAAAATTACGATAAGCAAAAAGCCTATTATACCCTCTGGGTTCAGTTTTCAATGTTAAACACTGAATATCTTGCGGATATTCTTTAAATTCAATTCTATATTTTAAAAGAACCCACATTAAATTTTTGGGATATATAGCTGAATATCCAAAACCCAACTTTTCCGCGTTATCACTTGCGATATCTTGAAAAAAATTAAGCAACGAAAACGGTTTTAAACTTTTATCATAATCTAAATCCGAATATCTAATATTAATTTGTTCTTCAGAAACCCTCTCATCAGTCATGATATATTTTCTCCAATATTCTTCTCAAAAAAAATTATATAATAAAAACCAAACTACAAGTTAAAAACAAAATTCTACTCAAATATCAAAAAATTTTTTGACAGGTTTTTGTATAAATAATATTGCCAAACAGAAAGGTATCTATTATGAAAATAAGCTCACTCCAAAGTCCAAGCTTTGGATGGAACATAAAGACTCATCTGGCTATAACGGAAGAAGCCTTAAAAGATGACAACAGACTGCCTCAAAACCTTAAAAGATATATTGCAAGAGCCTCTGAACTCCCTGACTTGGACCGCAACGAACTTCAGGATTTAAACAGCGCACATTTTTACGATGCACTACATGAAGATCCAAGTTACGGTACGATTAATGACAAAAAAAATAACGCGTTAAGTAAATTTTTAGAACATAACAAAAAAGCCCAAAAAGCGGCAACAAAAAATGACTTAGATTTATTTTTAAAAGAAGTCGGATATGCACTCCACTTTTTGCAAGATGGAGGGACTCCCCCTCACACTGAACATGGGAACTATCTGCACAAACTATTTAGAATACCAATGCATGTTGACTTTGAAAAAGGCAAGAAACGAGGAGCAAGTTCCAGATTAGACATTTTGAAGAAAAATTATGTAGAGGAGTACTTACCATTTTCCAGCTTAAAAATGCTATTCCACAATACTGCATTATTTACTCTTCAACCTGAAAATTTGGTTAAATATACGAATAAAAAGAGCTGGAATGAAATTCAACAAAGATGTTTTAATAGAGGTGTCAATGCTTCAAAAGCGTATTTAAACTATATTCTCGAATACTTACCCAAAGTAAAGTAGCAATTAAGCTGCATGGAAAATAACATCTGATATTATTCTTTATTTCACTTAAGCAATTCTTGTAAGAAGACAGTAGTTTAAGGATTTAGAACAAGGTACTTGTGTGTTAAACTAGCAAAAATTTTTTTCAGCAACGTTATTTTAATATGCAAGCTCTGCCTAAAAATACTATAAGCTTTAAAGCTATTACACTAAACAAAGATGAAATAAAACGTACCGATAGTTTATTACTATCAATGAACAATCCTGTTCATAAAGAGCAGGCAAAGCTTGAGCTTTTCGATATTTTTGATAAACATCTGCAAAAAGAAGCAAAAAATAAAGCCGGCGGCTTATACTGGCAAGAAGATTTTCTGCAAAAAATGTATCTAACCTTTTTAGAGAGTTTAGAGAATGTAAAAACATTAACTACCGAAAAACTTTTAGAGCTCTTGAATAAAACAAAACCAAATCGGAAAGAAATCAAAGAAAGATATCGTTTGGGAATTGAGTCTTTGGAGAGAAGAAGAAGGAATACGAACAATAATACACTTGAGTCAAATTTATCAGAAGAAAAAATATTAAAACCTCTCTCTAAATTATCACAAGAAGAACGAATTGAACAATTAAAAACAATAACTAAGCTTACGGAGAGTTTGTCCGAGAAAGAACAACACCTGCTTACTCAACGAGCAACAGGGAAAACCTACCAAGATATAGCAAATGAATTAGGAGTAACTGCGACCAATATAGGACTAAAAATAAAGACTGCAATTGCAAGAACCCAACAGGCTAATAATATACTACCCCCGAAATACGAAATATTTGCAGATGAATTCATAAAAACCTTTAATTTAAAACAAAGTAAAAAAGATGTAATAAATTTCATAATCTCTAATATAGAAATTGCTAATTATAAAGTAAAAACACTTGATAGTAACATAGAAAAAATTTCAAAACTGTTAGAAGTTGACAGAAAAAATATTATAACCGCAGCTTTAAAGCATTCACTAATATTTTCTCAAAAACCGGAAACACTATTTAATAATATCGAAAAGACCTCACAAATACTTGAAATTGACAGAAAAGATTATACAACAGCCGTTTTAAAGCAACCTACCTTATTTTCTCAAAAACCGGAAACCATACTTGCTAAAGTGAAAAAAATTTCAAAACTACTGCGAATTGACAGAAAAGATTTTACAAAAGCCGCTTTAAAACAACCGTCCTTGTTCTATCTAAAACCGGAAACCATATTTACCAATATAGAAAAGACCTCACAATTACTTAAAATTAAGAGAAAAGCATTCACAAAAGCTGCGATACAACAACCATCTTTGTTTTATAGAAAACCTGAAACGATATTTAAGAATATGGAAAATATCTCAAAGCTACTTGAAATTGACAAAAAAGATTTTATAAAAGCAGCTTTAAAACAACCACGTCTATTCACCCAAAAACCGGAAACCATATTTGGTAATATAGAAAAAGCCTCACAACTACTAGGGCTTGATAGAAAAACTCTCACAAGGATAGGATTAAAAATGCCAGCAATATTTTCTATAAAACCGGAAACCACTGTAAAAAAAATCAATATTATAAAATATTACAAACAAATTCAATCTGAAAATAACAATAAGATAATATTTTATAGCGATTCAGTTCAAAAACTCTATTATAAAATTCTTGCATACTTGATAAAAAGCAAAGATGAATTACCGAGAATATTAACACATAATGAAATAGTAAAACATATTCAATCCCAAAACAAGACATATCACTTTATTCTTCCACCAAATGAACTTGCAGAAGAATTTATCCGGTATGTACAAGATTTTTCTAAAGCCAACTTTGGCAAACAAGTATTTAAAATTACAATTAAATAATAAATTTGCCAACTTAGGAATATATAACAAGAAAACCCAAATGTTTAATGTTATAAAAAGACAATGATTTGATGAATTTTAAAAGAGAGTTTAATTATTACAAACATACTACAGTTACGATATTTTTTCAATTAGAAATAATTACAACGAACGATTTTCTGTCTGTGCCTGAATTTTTTGTACCAAAGAAACATATAATCTATATGATTTAGGGAAATGTTTTGCAACAGTAAACTCGGAAACCGATTCTCCTGTCAAGTATAAGCATCCTGACTCTGCTGCAAATTCCCGAAGATTTGATGCACAGTAGTTATAACCACTAGCTCCATACTTCGATAAATTTTTTGCCAAATATTCTGCCTGCTCGACTTTATATGTTTCTACCAATTCATTATACAAATCTTCATTAAAAGTATTCTTTCCATCAATTACAGTTGCCATTATTGCATGACACATTTCGTGAACAAGTGAATATGTTGTAGTATTTATCAGTGGAAAAATGTACATTACTCACTTTAAAACTCGCCAGTTTCATGAAATATTACATAATTTACATCTTGTATTATATGACTTCTGTTTATCCAACTTATCCATGGGTAAATTTTTTTAATATATTCATTAAAGTATCTTATAGTATATTTTGGCTCGTGTTTTACAGATGCATGCCATATAAAGTTCTTGATATTATCTACAATGGTTTCAATGCTTTTTGAAAGTAGTTATTAAGTATTGTTTGGCAAGTATGCCAACCCAGATTGAAACCCTTCCTACCAAAGTACTCAAAAAGTATGGCAACTTTAGCGGTACAAAAAGTCAGAACAAGCCCGACATTTTATTTGTAATAAAAAACTCTCCAGAAAGTCCTGCAATCGAACTCGGAGAGATACTTTTAACATGAAAAAACTCCCCAGGTTGGACTCGAACCAACAACCTACCGGTTAACAGCCGGTTGCTCCGCCATTGAGCTACTGAGGAATATCCTTTAGCTTCTCCCATCAATTTCCCGTTGGAAAACCTCTGGGGTATGTACTCATTATAGAATAAAAAATTTTTCTTGTAAAGTCTTTTTTTATTTTTTATTAATTTAAACTTGAAAGCCTTATCAATTCTGCAAATTCAGGAAATCTTTCGGACAAATCTTTAAATGTTCCAACCCCCAAAAGCTCTCCATCTTTTAAATATACCAGCTTATTGCATGCCTTTAATGTTGAAAGCCTATGGGCAATAGCCACGATTGTCTTATTTTTGCATATATTTAAAAGCATGTCCGTTATTTCGGACTCGATTTTTACATCAAGTGCAGAAGTAGCTTCATCAAAAATTAAAATATCAGGATCACGATATAAAGCTCGAGCAATTGCCAAGCGCTGTTTTTGCCCGCGAGATAAGCCATTCTCGCCAACAAACGGTACAGAATAAATCCCATTCTCATAACCGGCAACCAGATCCCCTAAGTGAACTTGATTTAATAAAAATTCAACCTTTTCATCATCTATTTCACTTTCTGGGACTCCCCAAGCAACATTTTCTCTAAAACTTTTTTCCAATATATTTAGTTCTTGTGGAACATAACCGATATTTTTCCTAAAACCTGAAATATTTTCCTGAGTTAATACTGTATCATCACAAACCATCTCACCTGAATCAGGAAGCAAAATTCCTGTTAAAACATCTGCCAAAGTACTCTTACCTGCACCTGACAACCCTATAATTCCGATAAAATCATTTTTGTCAATTTGTAATGATACATTTTCTAAAACTGTTTTACCTTCCTCATAAGAAAAACATATATTATTCAAAAATATTTTTTTATAAAAAGGCATCCTGCCATGCTTCTTTAACGACTCATACTTAAATCCTGCTAAACCAAATTTCTCATACACATTATTAAGCTCTTGGACAAAATTTAAGTTTACCGGTAATCTTAATAATGCAGATTGTATTCTGTTTATAGCAGGAGCTATTCTAAAAATTGAACCTGCAAGTAAAGCAAACGATGCAATTACACTAGTAGCATCTCCATTTTTTTGACCTTCAATAAAATAAGCCATGACGAGAAATGTCAAAACGACAATCGTTTCAACTAAATATGGGGGGATTCCACCCCAAAATACATGCATGGCATTTTGATCACTATACACAGAACCCATATTGCAAAAATCGTCATAAAATTGGACTTCACAATTCATAATTTTTATATCTTTAATTGAATTAACTGTTGTATAATTAATGCGATTCATCTTTCGAGAAGTTTCTTGCAGTTTTCTACCAAGGTCGCCTACCTTTTTCTTAAATAAAAAATTCTGTAACAGAATACAAGTTAAAGCAAAAACAAATGCCGAAACACCTGCCACTGGAAACTTAAATAAAATTAAAGCTAACACTACAGCAACAATAAAAGTATTTGTTACAAAATTCATAACACTCATAAGATAAGAATTTGTAGCGTGACCAGATAAAGTGGTAATCGCATATATTTTTTCTGCATTCGATATTTTCATGATATTCTTATATGGAGAATGTAAATAAAAACTGACAAACATATTATTTATATGACGTGTCCATTTTTGCAAAAACTTACATTGAACATACAAAAAACCAATCATATAAAGATTTTTTAAAGAAAAAAGTAATAAAACAAGTAAACCGAGCAGTAAGGCAATATGCATGCCGGACATCCCACTCAAAAAAGAATATTTCTCAAAATTAACAAAGTGCAACATTTCATCAGGGCAAATCATGAACTTTACAAAGGGATAAATTAAAGCTATCCCCAAAAACTCAAATACTCCGGCAATAAATGACATAAGAAAGAATACCAGAAGCTTTAATTTTCTTCCTTTGCCGAAATAATTTATAAAACGCCTTAAATTTGCAATATACATCTATCACCCATGACAATAGCCCATTAAAGGACTTTATGATACAATACTGGTATTGTATCACAAAATTACATAATAAAAAAGGAGGGCACAATGTCAAACCCGATTTTAAATACAAATTTCGGATCTAATGCAACCGTATTCGATGGCGAAACTATGACCGTAAATGGAACTATACAAAAATCGCTTATAATGTTACTAACAATAATTATATCCGCATCATACACTTGGGGACTTGTATTACAAGGTTTTGTAGATAAAGCAAAAATGCTTGGTCTTATCGGCGCAATAGTTGCATTTGTTGCAATAATAATAATATGTTTTTCAAGAAAAGCTTCAGGGCAACTTGCCATAGTATACTCAATCGCAGAAGGATTGATTTTAGGATATACTTCAGTTTTATTTGAAAAAATATATCCGGGTATTGTTCTACAAGCCATCGGGTGTACACTTGCGGCAATGTTTTCTATGCTTATTTCATATAGAACAGGACTCATAAAATGCACCGAAAAATTCAGAGCTGTCTATACAACGGCATTAATGTCCATTGGTGTTATTTATTCAATACAATTTTTTGCATCATTATTCGGGAGAAGTATTCCGCAAATATTTACTGCAAGCCCTATCGGCATAGGATTTAGCGTTATAGTAATTATAGTTGCATCAATTGGTTTTATTAATGATTTCGACAATATTGAAAATGGTGTAGACCAAATGGCTCCTAAAAGTTATGAATGGATGGGAGCAACCGGCTTAATGCTCTCTTTAGTCTGGCTATACATAGAATTTTTACAATTACTGGCAAAACTAAATAGCAGAAACTAAATATATAACTATCAAAAACTCCTCTTAAAAGAGGAGTTTTTTAATACTTATTAAGCATTTCATCAATCATATTTTTCATATAATTTCTAAAACTTTCAGGAGCTATAGCAACACATTGGTCATCATACCTTAACAATCTGGTACAAAGAGAATTAAAATCTTCTCCCGAATTAACAACAGTTAAGCGTCCATCTTTATCTTTACCTTCAGAGTGCTCCCATTCTCTCAGTTTATATCTGTCTGCTAAGGAACCCTTTAACTTAAAAATAACCGTCGCCCCTATTTGTTCCTTAGAAACTGTATCCGACACTTTTCTGATATTTTTAATCGACTCCATCGGAATATCGACAATTCTTCTACTAAGAGTATCATATACACTGTAACATACAATCTTATCCAAGTATTTAATCTCTTTAGGAACACAAAACATTATTTTATCTTTATTATCAACAGTATAAACAATCTCTACTTTACAAGAGTTTTGCAGATACTCTTCACACTCAGCAATTTGAGATTCAAATTTTTTGAAGTAAAAAGATAAATCATAATTTTTATTAGAATCAATTATTACGTTAAGCTGTCTGGTTTCTTTATCATACAGATTCTGTAAATCATTAACAAGCTTTATCACATTAGCTTTATTTTTCCCTTCAGATAAAAAATTCACCGCAGATTTAATCAAAGCGACAGCTTGCAAGTCATTTTCATTAAGTTTCATACTAAAGGGCATATGTCTTAAAATATATTTATTTTTAATCTTATCGACCTCTACCCCGAAAATCTTGACAGTATTCAAGTATTTATTTAACGTAACGTTCGCATTTTGTGTAATATTCCCCTTGGAATCCGCAAACAACTTAATAACTTGAGAATACTCTGCCTCACCTTCTGAAAACAACTTTAAGAGAGCAAAGATTTTCAAGCATGCGTCATTGTACTTTTCGCTCATTCTAGGCATTAGCATACTCCTCTCTCATTCTTTTAAGTGTGGCAATTATATCATTACGAAAATCTTCAGGTTCAAGAACTCGACACAATGGACCATATTCCATAATCTTTTGTTTTAATATAAACTTACTTGAAGACTCCATTTCAACAACAATAGAATCATCATGAATTTCCACAATTTTTTCTTCATCAGAAAGCTTATACTGTGGGGTTAATGATTTTAATTCATATCTGACTTTGATTTTTTCAAGTTGACTTACATCCAAAGATATCGGTCCTACATCTAAAATTTCCAAAATTCTTGAAATCATGAAATACGAATACTGCTTATATTTTGTATTCGTACCATAAACATAAACTTTTCCGTTAGAAAGACCTATTTTATCAACGATTAACTCTATTTCAACCTTTGAACCGCGCGGAGAATTATATAAAAACTTTATTTGCTGTTTATCAGCAGAATACTTGAATAAATTTTGAATCATTTCAAAATCTACTCCCTTAAAAACAGACACCTTATCCAGGGCTGATAAAAGTTCTTCATTATTTGTTTTATCAACCAAACGTCTTAAGAAAGATTCAAAGTCAAATAACCCCTTAATATCAATTGTCTTTAGAATAATTCTGTATATCTTTATAAGACTTTTAATTTGATCTTCAGAAATTTTTAACTCGAACGGATGAGAAACTATTCGATATTTAGAACCTTCACTACTGCTGGTCCTCTCTACTTGGCACCCGCTTCTCCTAAGAGAAGTAATGTAAACCCTAAAAGTATCAATAGAAATCTCTTCCTTAATATACTCATGAGTCTTAAAGAAATCACAAATTTCGGAATAAGATTTTGGTGACTCCAATAATAAAGTAAACAACATAAGTGATTTAAATCCGGTAAACGACATTAAATTATACGTTACTACATTTGATTTTTTAAACTCTTTCATTTCCCTTCCAGCCTCTACCTCACACCATATAATATTATACTATAAAATTTTTTGCAAAAACTTTACATTCCCATGCTTAAAAGAAAATTTACAAACATTCAGCGTTGTCAACAAAAAAACTAATAAAATTTTACGTAATTTAATTAAGTTTTCTTCATTAAGATTTAATAACACGAATTTTTATTTACAGTACCAGGGGGCATGGTCAATTGTAAATAATAATTAATTTTTTTTTACTTGTCAATAATTTAACTTAGGTTTACAGTTATATGTGTTGAGGGTAAATACAGAAAATCAATTCCCCAACAGAAGAGAATGGCTACCAGACCATTTAGAGGACAATAGGATAGTTTATTAAGGTTTAGGACTAAAAGAAAAAGAGGTGATGGCAAAAAGTCCAAAAGGTTAAGGAAAATATTAAGGTTTTATTTTGACATAAAAAGGAATTAACTTTAACGGAGATTGAGGTATTTGAAATAGTTGTAGATTAGGGGTATTTTTATTATTAAGGGAGAATGTTTATTATTTATTAAAAATTTGTAATTAATCTTTAGGAGATTTGGGGTCTAAAATAGTTGTAAACAGAGGTCGTTTTAAATTATGCAGGGAGAGTTAGAAACAAAAAGAATAATAGGTTTGATGTCAGGAACATCCTGCGATAGCATAGATGCAGGATTGTGCGAGGTTACTCCTGATTTAAAATGCAAGTTAATATATGGAATAAATTACAAATATCCGGAACACATCAGAGCAAAAATATTTCAGTTATTTTCAGGAAACGCAAGCATCAAAGACATTTGTCAGATGAATTTTGCAATAGGTCATTGCTTTGCTAAAGCTTGTAAAGCAATCATCTCAGAATTCGGCAAACCTGATTTTATAGCAAGCCATGGACAGACAATATTCCATGCCCCACAAAATGAAAAACTGGACGGAATATCCTTAAAAAGCACTCTACAAATAGGAGAAAGCTCAGTTATCGCAGAAGCAACAGGCTGTCCGGTAATCTCAAATTTCAGAGAAGCAGACATTGCTGCAAGTGGCGAAGGCGCTCCGTTAGTTTGCTTTGCAGACGAAAAATGGTTTAAACCGTATGGCAAAAACTTGGCAATCCAAAACATTGGGGGCATCTCAAATGTCACAATGATTTCTCATTCCCACCCGACCTTCGGCTTCGATACGGGACTTGGAAACATTATGATTGACTATTGTACAAACAAATTTTTCGGGATGCCATACGATAAAGACGGGGAAATAGCCAAAAATGGTAACGTTTGTGACAGTTGGTTAGATTGTTTGCTTCAAGACGAATACTATTTTAAAAATCCTCCTAAAACAACAGGAAGAGAATACTTTTCTCCATTTTATATCGAAAACGCACTAAAATTTGCCCCTTCTGAACCAAAAGATATTATAGCAACAGTAACAGCTTTAACGGCAAAAACAATCACCCAAGCATACGAAAGATTTATTCTGCCTGAAATCGATATTGAAGAAGTCGTAATCGGCGGCGGCGGCGCATATAACCCTGTGCTTATGCAAATGCTAAGAACATATTTACAAAAAGACATAGCTCTAAAAACCCATGAGGACTACGGAATTTCAAATAACTTTAAAGAAGTTATGGCTTTTGCACTTCTCGGCTACTGCAATTACTATGGAATACCAAACAATTTACCCGAATGCACGGGTGCAAAAAAACGCACAATCCTTGGAAAACTGTCTAATTGATATTAAGTATTGTGAAAAATATGCTAAAACGTAACAAAACAATACTTTTAGAATACTTAAACCGGACATAAAATATAGATAGTTTCAAAAAAACAAGGAGAAAAAATGATAAACAATATTTCATTTGCAGGCAAAGAACAAGCAATAACAAAAAGCTTTGAACAAATTGTGAAGAAAGCTACCGAATACACAGGCCCCGGCAAAATCTACGCACAAAAAGAAATTGACGCAGCGAAAGCAGTAGCAGCAGAAATTAAAGCAAAAGCAGCAGAAAGAGCAAGCGTTGAATACGCAAGCCCATTCGCTACAACTGCTTCTAAAGCAGCAGAACAAACAAGTGTTGAGTACGCAAGTCCATACGCACCAACTGCTCCTAAAGCAGCAGAACAAGACAAGACTATCGGTAATATTATAAACCTCTTTGGATAATATTTTTAATAGCAAAAGGAATGTACCTGATCTGATCGGAAGCTAAAACTCCGTATTCGGTCAGGTCATTTTTTGCTAAATCCCCCGTTAACCCATGCAAATATACGCCGAGCTTAGCGGCGTGAAAGGGTTCGCATTTTTGCGCAAGCAGCCCTGATATAATTCCGGCAAGTACATCCCCGCTGCCTGCTTTTGCGAGCGCACTGTTGCCCGTATTGTTTACGTAAATCTCTAAATTTTTTGAACATACAACTGTGTTATGAGACTTTAAAACAGTCACGCAATTGTATTTTTTAGAAATTTCTTTAGCAGAAGCCTCTAAATCAACTAAAACTTCATCTAAGCTAACACCGATAAGCCTTGCCGCTTCTTTCGGATGCGGAGTAAGTATTAAATCAAATATGTCATTCTGAACTTGTTTCAGCGTCTTTCCACCCTCTGCAGACAAAATATTCAATCCGTCAGCATCAATCAAAACCGTTGAAGGGGCATTCTCAATAGCTCTTTTAAAAACCTCAGCAGCCTCCTCGGACGTAGACAAACCACAACCAAGCAAAAGAACATCTGCCATTTTAAGCTGAACTTCTAAATCAGAAAGCGGACAAAATACAACGTTTTGAGTTTGAGCGGCAATCGCATTAATAACACGTTCTGTCGAACACAGAAACACGTATCCGCACCCTACAGTTAATGCCGCAAGACTTGATAAATACGCAGCCCCCGGCATATAATCAGAACCCGAAACATTCAGAATACGCCCGAAAGTTCCTTTGTGAGAAATTTCCGCCCTTTCAGGCATTTTAAAATCCATTTTGTCTTATAACCTCATAGGTGACAATTGCAACAGAATTTGAAAGGTTTAGACTTCTCTGCCCCTCTTTCATCGGAATAGTTAAGGCATGCTCATCTTTAACGTATTGCTCAGGCAACCCCCTAGTTTCAGGACCAAACATGATAAAATCTCCGTCTTTAAACTCTATATCAGTATATTTTCTTGTCGTTTTGGTTGTCAGATAATAAAATCTAGCATCTTTATTCGCTTCAAACAACTCGTCCATAGTATCAATTTTATGCAAATCAACACTATCCCAATAGTCTAACCCTGCTCGCTTTGTATATTTGCTTGACAATGAAAACCCCAACTTGCCGACAAGGTACAAACTTGCACCCGTACAAGCACATAACCTTGCAATATTGCCTGTATTCTGCGGAATTTCCGGTTCGTATAAGACTATATTAATTTTTGCCATTATCAAACAACTTTCCGCTTTCAGCAACAACAGGAATTGCCCTTACTACACAGAAAACAATCGCAATCCAAGCAAGCACGACAGCAACAAATCTAATCGGATCAGCGTAAGTAGTACTCAGTCCCGGAATATATGCCGCAATCAAGAGAATAAATGCAGCAACTTTGGCAACAGCATAACTAATCCTCATAAACTTTGAAGAACAAATAAATTTGCCCCAAGCCGTAGATTGCATAGACTTATCGCCAAAAGCAGTCATACCTTTTGACAAAGCTACACTCCGGATACTATCTGTTGTAAAAGCCCTTGCCACGCAAACAAGAGGGAATAGAATATTTAACCATCCCAACACCGCAAAAACAACCCAATAAGATGCCTCAACAATTCTGTCACCCATAATATCAAGAACAGAACCCAGTTCTGAAGCTTGGTTATACTTTCTTGCAATATATCCGTCAACTCCGTCCATCGCAAACGCAATTATAGTAAGAACAAGTGCCCAAATATATGCAGAAGAAGATTGTACAAACAACAAACCAATCGCAATATAAGCAATAAAAATTCTTGTTATAGAAACAATATTAGCTGTATTATTTTTTATATCCATAAACCTTCTCCCTATTTTTTAGTTCTTGATAAAGCAAAATTAACTTCGTCAAGATTTTTTCTTCTGTCACCAAGCATAACTTTTTCAGCCTGCTCTAAAATAGCAGTAACCATAAAACCGTTATCTCCATCGGAACGAGCTTTTTTACCGGTTTCACAACAACTGATAAAATGCTGACACTCAAGTTTTAACGGTTCAATTTCAAGGTAATCTAAAGTAATATTTTGTAATGTATCTTTCTTATAATTATCGTAAACAACAAGCTTATCTTCTTGAACTGTATCATCCAAAATTGCAGTAGCCTTTGTACCTCTTACAAGAAGTTGAACATGCTTTTTAGGAGTAATCCAGCTATCAGAAATCTGCCCTACAGCACCACCTTCAAACTCGATAGTTAAATGCGTAATATCCATAATATCATTCTGTTCGGAAGAACAACCTACAGCAGAAATAACCCTTACCGGATCTTTTCCGATGACATAGCTCATCATTGAAACATCATGCGGAGCTAAATCCCACATAACACTCCTATCATTCTTGAAGAAGTTCACATTCAATCTGTCACTTTGAGCATAAACTATATCACCCAAAACACCTTCTTCTATAAGCATTTTTAATCTATTAACCGCAGGATGATACAATAGCAAATGCCCTACCATGAGAACAAGACCCTTGGCGTTAGCGGTTTCAGTTAAATCCTTAGCCTCTTTAGCAACGGTAGAAATAGGTTTTTCAACATACACATTCTTACCGGCATCAAGCATAGCGTGAACCATTTTATAGTGGGTATGACTAGGTGTTACAACTGCAACTCCTGTTATTTCAGGGTTATTTATAATATCGTTATAATCTTTTGTAACCTTAACACCCGGATACTGCTCCGTAACTTTTTTCAAATTTTCTTCATCAATATCACAAACAATCTCTAACACTCCAAGGTTGTAGAAATTTCTAACGATATTCCTACCCCAAACACCACAG
Organism: uncultured Muribaculaceae bacterium; assembly: GCA_964446855.1. GTDB lineage: Bacteria > Cyanobacteriota > Vampirovibrionia > Gastranaerophilales > Gastranaerophilaceae > UBA1221. The sequence goes on along the minus strand of CAYUQM010000005.1, from coordinate 32,592 downwards.
CCGATAACAGCTATTTTTTGATTACTCATATCTCTATATCCCTTAAATTATTAATATACCAGATAGAAAGGAACTCTATCTATAAACATAATACTTTACAAATATTATATTGCAAATACTTAAGAATGTGTAACAAAAATTATACTACTGTGGATCAGAAGCTTGTTCCTGCTGAGCAGCCAATTCTTTCATTGCATTAACTCTTAATTGACGCATTTGCTCACAAGAATCCATAAATAACTGTTTATCTTCAGGCGGGAAAAATCCTGCAAGTTTTTCCAAGAGTGGCTGAGGAAACTCTGAAGTTTGTACCATTGCATCAACAATAGGATTAGTTAATGTATACAGAGTTCTGAAATTTTTAATATAAATAGCCCTGCATTCAGAAGCAGCTCTATCAGGAAACTCCATAGTTTTCTGGCTTAAACGATAAGTTGTATAATTTTTAGTAATTCTAATAGGCTTATAACGCTTCATTACAAGGCGCATAATCATATCAAAATCACCCATTATCTTAAATTTCTCGTCAAAATATCCTTCTTTTTCAAGTACAGATTTTTTAAAGAACATAGCCTGTCTGGAACAAGGCATCACCTGAAAAACATTATAGATAGCAGGGTCAAATTGGAATACAAAACCTTCAGGGTGAATACAATATGCAGGCGCAAATGAAAAATCAGCATCATTCGCTTCCATCAAAGGAATTACATCGAGGAACCCTGTAATATCATGGAAAAAGTCATCGCAGCTTACAAAAGCTACATATTTCCCCTTTGCATGCATAATCCCTTTATTTAAAGCCTGATATTTACCGGTATCCTGCTCTGAATAAAACTGAATATAACCCTTGTTTTTATAATCCTTTAACAAGAGAGGGGTATCATCGTCAGAAGCCTTATCAATAATAATATGCTCAACTTCCGGATAAGTTTGCTTATCCAAAAGATTCACCAGCAAATTGAATTCATCTGTCATACCATTCTCGATAATATTATGAGTAGGCGTAATAATTGATACCAGCGGTTCCATAAATCCTCCTGTTTCTTATAATTATAACATAAATGTTACAAAATGTAAAGATTTGATACAAAAAGTAACAAAAATTTAATTTTAGAGTTAAACTGTGGGCAAGTTTAGGAGAAAAAGAGAAGATATAATAAAGGAGGCATCCTATGAGTGAGAGTTCCTTGTCAGTCAGTCCTGTAATAGAACCATTTGCAGGAGGAGTTCTTGGACTTGGTTTAGGCTATTCTATGGCACCACAAAAATATTCATTAAAAAGATTGCTGATAATGAACGCGAATAAAATGAACGAAATATATTCGCAAGATATTATAAAACAAATGAGCCCGAAAGAAAGAATGGCATTAGAGGCAATTTGGTCTGCTAAAGATGAATATCAATCCTCAAAACTTCAAAACAGAGAAGAAGTCAAACGTGCGGCAATTAAGTGGCAAAATAAATTCCAAGAAATAGAAATCCCTCAAACACTTCAAGACAGCTATTGTGAAAATAGAACAATTCTAAAAGAAGCACTTGAAAAAGAAAATTACGTAATGCTCAACAAGCAATATAGAACTGCAAAAAAGACAGCAGAAAAAACACCTGACAACCAAATACTGCAAAAGGCTCTTATTAGCGCAAAAGAATCTCTCTCTACAGTAAAAGTTCGCATTGCCGGAAAACTTGAAAATTATAAAAATACTGTTCGAAATATACATAACGAAAGGCTTTATGCAATACGCAGCAATCCGACAAGGTGGATTGACGCAAAAGAAGCATATAAAGAATTTCTAAAAGCAACAGCCAGACAAAGAACCCTTATCTCAAACAAGTTGTTTGAACTTTCAAACAATAAAGATTTACTAAAAAGCTATAACACAATAAAAGAATATCTTCCTAAGGCTCGAACGAAAGCCGCTCTAACCGGCGGAATAATTGTAGGCGGAATAACAACATTAATCGTTACAAAATTCAGCCAAAATGTTGGAAGAGGATAAAAAAGAAAGAACCGATTAAAAATAATCGGTTCTTTCTTTTTTTAACTTAACTTACACGCTTGCAACAGCTTTTGATTTTTCAATACAATCAATCAAAGTGCTTGCAACTGTTCTTTGTTCTTCTTCAGTAAGTTCAGGGAACATAGGAAGAGATACCACCAATTCTGTGTTTCTTTCAGAAACCGGAAGCGAACCTTTTCCAACTCCAAGATACTCATGAACTTTTTGCAAGTGTAAAGGAATAGGATAATAAAGCATTGCACCAATTCCACGTTCTTGAAGCATTTTATGAACTTCATCACGATTAGGAATTTTAACAGTGTACTGGTGGTATACACAGTAAGTATCATCCAGTTCAACAGGAGTTTGAATATCCTTGCAATCTTTGAACAATTCGTTATAATAGTATGCGTGTTTACGTCTCATTTCGTTCCATTCTTTAATGTGAGGAAGTTTCACACGTAAAATTGCTGATTGAATTTCATCAAGACGGCTGTTAACACCGATTTCATCGTGATGGTAACGGATAGCACCACCATGGTTTCGCAAAGCGATTACACGATCCTTAAGGGTTTCATCATTACACATGATTAAACCACCGTCGCCCATACCGCCTAAGTTTTTAGTAGGGTAGAAGCTTAAACAGCCGAAATCACCGAATGTACCAACCATTTTACCTTTATAAAGAGCACCAACAGCTTGACAGCAGTCTTCAATTACGTGTAGATTATGTTTTTTGGCAACAGCCATAATTGTATCCATATCGCAAGGCTGACCATATAAGTGAACAGGGATAATAGCTTTTGTTCTTGAAGTGATAGCAGCTTCAAGCTTTGAAGCATCCATATTGAATGTATCTTCATCAATGTCAACAAAAACAGGCTTAGCACCTACAATGCCGATAGCTTCTGTTGTTGCAACAAATGTAAATGCAACTGTAATAACTTCATCACCCGCACCAATATTTAAAGCACGTAATGCAAGGTGTAACGCATCAGTACCTGAGTTCAAGCCAACAGTATATTTACAACCGTAAAAATCTGCCATTTCTTGTTCAAAAGCCTTTGTATTAGGTCCTAAAATATAAGAACCTGAACGTAAAACTTCACAAACTGCTTTTTCCACTTCGCTTCCAATAGTAGCGTACTGACGTTTTGAATCTAAAATAGGTATCATTTATTTCTCTCCTTTTTCCTAACTCCTTTTCTCAAGTATAACACAGAATATAGATATCTTTATATAAACTTAATCTGCGAAAAACACTATATTTGAGATAAAATTAAACTATGAGCAGAATAATTAAATGGGAAATGTTTATAATAACTGCTGTCGGCAATTTTCTTGCCATGCTTGATTCGACAACGGTTAACCTTGCACTTTACCCGATGTCGCAGGATTTGGGTGTTTCTATGGGACAAATCCAGTGGGTAATGATTGCATATATGCTTGTTCTGACTGTATTTTTACCGTTTTTTGGGAAACTCGGTGATATTTTCCCTAAAAATAAATTATATTCGGTCGGATTTTCTGTTTTTGCGCTGGGTGCATTTTTAAGCATGATGGCTCCGAATTATATTTCTTTAATTATATTCAGATGCATTGAGGCATTAGGGGCTTCCGTTATGCTATCAAATGCACAGGCTATTATCGCAAGGATTTTTAAATCCGAACGGCGCGGTAAAGCTCTCGGGCTTAACGGCTGCATAGTTGCGATAGGAGGAATGAGCGGTCCTGCCATAGGTGGATTTTTGATTAACTCTTTCGGCTGGCATTCCGTATTTTTCCCTTGTATCCCATTTGCAATAGCAGGCGCTTTTTTAAGCTGGAAAATGCTGCCAAATTACGTCAAACGTAAAAACTTTAAGTTTGATTATAGAGGATTTTTCTATTTTTCAGTAAGTTTATTTGCTTTACTGCTTGCAATTTCGGAAGGATACCAGTGGGGGTGGAGATCTTTCAAAATAATAACTTTAGGGATTATTACGCTAATATTCGGTGCATTGTTTTATATTCGCGACCACAAGATAAATTACCCGCTTATTGATTTTTCAATGTTTCATATTCGCCCGTTTACTTTCGGAAACCTTGCAGTTATGACATCATATATGGCGATGTTTACAAACAGTATTTTGCTTCCGTTTTATTTGCAGGAGATGTTAAAACTCAATGCGCTGGTAGCAGGGTTGTTGATTTTGCCGTATTCGGTAACTCTTTCTGTCATTGCGCCAATCAGCGGAAGGCTTTCCGGAAAATACGGGAGCCGCTATTTGACCTTAGCGGGTCCGATTGTTTATATTATCGCACTTTTTATATTTACTACATTTAACAAAACAACCCCTATGTGGGAAATCGTTTTGGCGTCGGGCATAATGGGTATCGGAAACGGATTATTTCAGTCGCCTTCTAACAACGCGATTATGACAAGTGTAAAAAAAGAAGAACTCGGCATTGCTTCAGGTATTCTTGCACTTTCCCGAAATATGGGAAATATCCTCGGAGTTGCGGTTACAATTACCTTATTTGAAACTTTCCGCGATATGTTCTTAAATCACGGAATAGTTTACGAAACAGCATTTCTAAAATCTTTCCACACAACAATGTTTTTCGGAATAATCTTCGGACTTGCGTGCCTGATGTTTGCGTATGTGGCGTATAAGCCGCAACAAAAAATTTGTGCCAACGGTTTCAGGAGGAATAATAGTTAATCTATTTGCTTATTTGTGTACATAATAAATAAACAAATAGGAACACCGAAGAAAATTATCGGTAATATAGCCAGAGCCCACATTTTATATTCAAATATTAATGAAAAAACACCTAAAGCTCCTAAAATACAACCAATTGTTAGAAGTATTACTGCTAATATGATATAAAAATTTTGCAAGTTTTTATGTTTTTGTAAAACACCGGTATTGATAATTGAATCAATGTTATTCTGCAAATATGGCATAATATCGGCTCCTGAGCCTGAAATTTTATAAGAAAATTTCTTAGTTTTTGTTGTAAGAAATTTTATAATTTGATATAATTTAGCATTAACAACACTAAGCGTATATGTTTTATCTTTTATCGTGAAGTTTATATGTAATTCAGAAAGCACACTGCGCCAACTTACGCGGTTATAAGCCTGTCTGGTACATATTTCTAAATTTATACTGTCAATTTGTTCAAAGGTACAAGAAAAATCTTTTTCTGAATTATTAAATTTAAAAAATATACTATTATCTGAAAAATCAACATATTTTAATTCAGTGTCGGCTGAGAGTTTTTGTATTTCCTTACGCCATCTGACTACAACAACGGCTAACGTTGTCAATGCTACAATAGGTAGAACTGTAAAAAATGCATACAGGCCCCAGTCGCTTTTTGTTTGAAACATCATTTGAATCATTGAAATATACCATTTTATGTATCCAAATAAAGATATATTTTCAATTGTTGTTATAAAATAAGAGACAAGATTTACCAATAATGATAAGAAAAAGAGTGCACTTATACAAATAACATTTAACGGATTAGCCTCGCATGTAAGATTTTTAATTCTCATATATAACCCCATATTTTAATTATTGTGTGTTCCCATCGTCGTGACATTTTTTATCTTTCAAAATAGACAAGAGTCCAATTATGCTTTCTTTTTTGCCTTCTTTTTTCTTTGCGCTAAAGAAAAAAAAGAATGGTGGCCCCGGCGCGATTCGAACGCGCGATCTTTGGTTTAGGAAACCACTGCTCTATCCTGCTGAGCTACGAAGCCATAAAAAATAAAATATGCTTGACGGGAGTCAAACCCGTGACCTTCGGCTTCGGAGACCGACGCTCTATTCAACTGAGCTACAAGCACTTATGTAACCCAATCTTACTACAAGTTATATTTTTTTTCAATCTTCTTATTTATTCAAAACGGTCAACACAACGTCCGCAAGAACTTTACGACCTCTTTTGGGTTTAAAGTATACTTCCTTCTTAGTCGGTTCAGGAGTAAACTCCGACTTTTGGTAGTTTATTAAAAACTTCATAAATTCAGGACTAAACATAATTCTCCTTTAAATTTTCACACATACACCATAATCAAAAACTTCACATATATAATAAACCATATTATTAGCGAAAATTGTTAATTCTTTACAAAAGTTTTACATTAATTAATACCTTATAAATTAGGTGATATAATATTGATATGCTTATTTATACTTAAAGGATTCCCCACAATGAGACAATCTTCAATTATTGATATTATTTCCCCAATAATGGTCGGTCCGTCGAGTTCGCACACGGCAGGCGCAATAAGACTAGGACTGCTCGCCAGAAACATGTACAACGGAACCCCAAATACTGTTACATTCAAGCTTTACAACTCTTATGCGAAAACCGGCAAAGGACATGGTACAGACAAAGGGGTTCTTGCAGGATTTTTGGGGCTTGCTGTCGATGATGTAAGAATTAGAACTGTCTTTGATCTGGAAATCTCCAAAAGTTTTGATTACAAATTTGAATATTTAGAGGATTTTAATCGACATCCAAACGCAGTTGATATTGTAATTGAAGGGACACCAAATCTCAGCATCTCTGGAGATTCGATAGGTGCAGGTGAAGTTATAGTAAACAAAATTGACAATTTTTCAGTAAAGGTTAACGGCAAATACAACACATTACTTCTTATATATAAAGATGTCCCTGGAATGATTTCAAAAGTAACCTCAAAAATAGAAGTAAACATTGCCTCCTTAAACTGTGACAGATACGCAAAAGGAGAAGATGCCTCAATGTGTATCGCATTGGATGGAGAATTACCGGAAGAAGTTATAACATCTGTTAAAAATTTACCAAGTGTTTACATTGTAAGATATATAAAGAAACTGGAAAGCTGATTTATGGATAAAAACCTAAAAATAAATACATTCAAAGACCTCGAAGACGCTTGTGACAAATATGAAAAGTGCATTTACGAAATCACTCAAGAACGCGAAGCCGAACAACTTGAAATACAAATTCCACAGATAAGAATTCAGGTAAAAAAGAGCCTTGATGCAATGCGGGAAGCTATTAAAAACGGACTTACTTCAGACAAGATGTCTGTGAGCGGAATGTGTGGAAATGATTGCAAAAGACTTCAAAAAAGATTTGAGGTAAAACAGGCTCTTTTTGGAAAATTATACGAAAAAATTCTATGCTATGCACTTGCAACATCCGAAGAAAATTTAAGGATGGGGAAAATAGTAGCATGCCCGACAGCAGGCTCTTGCGCAATAGTTCCGTCAGTATTGATTGCAGCAAGCGACAATATCGGAATAACAGAAAAAGATCAAATAGATGCATTAATTACTGCAGGCGAAATCGGAAGAATAATTTCGAATAAGGTGCAGCTTGCAGGAGCTGTCGCAGGATGTCAAGCAGAATGCGGAGTAGCATCGGCAATGAGTGCTGCTGCACTAACTCAAATGCGAGGAGGTAGTGTTAAACAAATTCTTAATGCTGTAGCACTTGCTATGAAAAATTTACTCGGTTTAACCTGTGATCCTGTATGCGGATTGGTAGAAATCCCTTGCGTAAAAAGAAATCCGTTTCTTGCAATACATGCGGTAACAGCATCAGAAATGGCACTGGCTGATATTGAATCAAAAATACCGCTTGATGAAGTTATTGATGCAATGGAACAAACAGGAAAACTTATGTCACCAATGCTTAAAGAAAGTTCTCAGGCGGGACTGGCTGTTACCAAAACCGCAAAAAAGCTCAAAAAAAGTTTATTTCTTTAAATTTTCTCTTGTAACAGTAAATTGTTTTATCAAATTAGCAAGACTTGGGGTAGGACTATTCTTACCGCTTATATTCAGCTGAATTTCGGTAGGGAAAAATCTGGCATAATCCATGTGATAAACTTTACCGTCCGCATCAATAAGTTTCAACATACAAAAGCGAGAGTTTCTTGCTGAATCTTTAAGGTGCTCAATAAGAATGGGAGTTGTTTTTGAGTGGTCTTGAAAGTCCATAGGTTTTATTCCGAATTCCTCAACAAACTGCTTCATTCGCCCTGATGAATTTAAAGCTGTATCAATATTTAGCATTTTTTGTTTAAAAATTCGGATATATTTTTTTAAATCAGCCTCGGATTTTATATATCGTTGTTCACCATTCAAATCTTCAATATACATTTTTTCAAGTTTATTTAAAACATTATCCCTTAATAAAGACATATCTTTCTCGGCAAATCCCTGAGACCGTTTTGCCATAGCCGCTCGGAAAGAACGCATCATAATATTGAAATTTGCGTGTTCTGCAACGGGCGAAAAGGTAAATAAGGTATTTGCCATATTGGTTGTAAACTTATTCTTTAGTTTTGCAGCTCTCTCAACATCACCGGCTTTCAATGCTTTTCTTGATGCGATATATGAAGCATTAAAAACGTTAAAAGAAATATTGAATGCAGTCAACTTTTTCATATTTTCAGGATCCGCAAAATGCTTAGCATATTCGTATGCCCTTTGCTGAAGCTTTGCATTATTAACATCCCATCCTGAGGTATCAAAAACTGTTTTTCGACCCAAAGACTCATACAATTCAGAAGCCAAGGTTGGGAAATCGTATTCCTTACCCTTCTTGTCTTTAAGAACTATATTCATACAATCAGCATCATAAAAAAGCTCTGTACTTTTTTCAATATCACGGTTTATAGGTAAAGCTTCTCCAAAGAGATCCAAACCATGCATTCTTTCTCTCAAAGTTTTAAAACCACTTGTTATCAAATGAAAATCCTCATAACTCATTTGACGATTACTTGGCTTTGCATCAGCATAGCAATAACCACACATGTGATTACAGCCGCGTTTAACAGCGATAACATGCAAATTTTCGCTTAAGTATTGAATTTCCTTTATCGTTAAGTCTTTAAACACCTTTATCCCATGTTGAATTCCTTCTAGCGGTTCCAAGTTATATTCCCTGAATATAAATTTTTTTTCGCCGACTTGATTTTTAACATAAGAATAAAGCCCATCAGCATATTTTTGAGCACGCAAATATGCAATAAAACCCTTTGCTTCTTTGATAGGATTTAATCCGGTAAAACTAACCTCTTGAGATTTTTGCTCCGCCAAAGGACTAAATACACGATTACTAATCGGCAAATTAAGTGTTTTATAACGATAATTTTGGATAGCTGAAACTTGCATGCCGGAATAAAAACTTGTGAATATAAAAATTTGCCACTAATTTTCTTTATTTAACTTTTTCGCTTCTTTCGCTTTTTTAGCCTCATCTTTAATACGTGCTTTTTCAGCTTTTGCATCTTCGCGAGCTTGTTCTTTTTCGGCTTTAATTTCACGTTTTTTATACAGGTTTTCCAGCAATTCATTATATTTTTCGGCACTCTCAGTTCCCGATGTTGAACCTTGAATTTTCCTTTTTAAATCATTTTCTTCTTTTTCAAACTTATACTGTTTATCTACTTCTTTGAGCTTAGCTTGTAATTCTTTTTCCATTGATTTAACTTCTTCTTTATCGGCTTGTTTTAAACGTTTAGCCTCTTTTTTAGCAAAATCAGTTTCTGCTTTTTCCTGCTCTGTGGTCAGGGTATTAGCAATAACACCATCTTTAACTATTTTAAAACCGTTTGAAGCTACTTCAATAGCACCGTTAGTTAAAGAAATTAAACGAGACTGTTCACCTTTTGAATCAATCGTCCAAACGCCTAAAAATACAGGAGCTTCACCTGTATATGCATAAGCCGTAGCCATAATACGGTCAGGGTTACCTTTGCTGAACCCTAAAGGATAGACATCCCAACGCTTATTTTGCAAATCCAGCCCTTTATATTCATCCCAATAATATTCAATAGCAGAACGAAGTTCAACCAAATCGTAAGAGGTTTTTGTTGTAAAATCATAGACTTTAATATTAGTCTGCCAAATGCCATCTTCCGAACTGCCTATTTTCTCCTTAACAAGAAGCTTTGTACTATCAGAAGAAAAATCTATCGGAGTAAGGGTTCTATGCGCAGTACTATTTTGCAACTCTTTATCAGTTGACATAATAGGATCAGGCAAACGATTTGCAATATTCGCTTTTAAAATTTTATTTAAGTTACTCTCATCTTGTTTTAACGGAATAACAAACAAATCACAAGAGACCGCCTCTGCTGCCGGATAATAATATACAGCAGGATAAACCATTTTAGAAAAATCAGGGGCTGTAATCCCCGGCAAATTAAGCTGCCTTGTATTAAACAACTCTCGCTTAATTGTTAAACTAGGAGACCCCGGCGGATTGTTATATCTGGCTAACTTATATGTAGGTTGAGGAACATATTGCATGTCTGCCGGTTTGTCAACTTTAGGCAAACCATAATCAATAACAGCTTTATCCTTAGGTTGGGAAAGAAGTTCATATTCTTCCACGGTCATATAACCGGAAGGTTTCCTATTCATAATTTTTCTGCCGTATTCTTCCTTTATACGATCTTTTTCAACACGTTTAAGGTATTCTGCCTCAATCGTAGCTTGATCTTTCTTAAACCCGACATTCTCTTTTATGTTATCTCTAATCCCATCCCAATCAATACCATCTGCATAAGAAGGCATCAGAGACAAGATACAAGCAGCAAGGATTACGGCAAACTTGCGCATAACTATACAAGTCCTTCTTTCATTGCCATAGCTGTAGCCTTAGCTCGTGTTCTTACATAAAGTTTTTGAAGAATACTGTGGACATGTGTTTTTGTTGTAGAAATAGTAATACATAACTTATCCGAAATCTGCGGGTTAGTTAATCCGTCAACAATCAAAGCAAGAACATCCATCTCACGTTCAGTAAGCCCGTAAAGATTTTTCCCTAACTTATAATTAATCTCTCCGCGTCGGCCTTCTTGTACATTTCCACGTCTGATATTTGTCAGAACTACTTTTGCAATAGCAGGATCCAACCATCCGGTACCTTCACTTACTGCCAGAACAGCTGAAATAGTTTGTTCAACAGTTGCACCTTTTGTAATGTACCCGTCAGCACCTGCCTGAAAAGCATCAAATATATCGTTTTCATCTTCTCGGGAAGTATACATCAAAACTTTTATATCAGAATTTTCTTCCTTGATTCTTCTCGTAGCTTCAATCCCGTCAATAGAAGGCAACCCGATATCCATAATTACCAAATCAGGCTTTAATGATAAAGCTTTTTCAACCCCTTCAAGTCCGTCTACAGCCATATCCGCGATTTCAATACTTTCGTTTTTACTCAATACAACAGATAACGCAACACGTGCCATATCCTGATCTTCAATAATTAAAACCCTAACCATTTACAACCTGTCTTTCTTCTTTCACAACATCAGTCAATAAGAATGTAAACTCACTGCCCTTGTTAACCTTACTGTCAAGCCAAATTTTTCCGCCATGAGCTTCTATAATCTGTCTTGAAAGATACAGTCCCAAACCGGTACCTGTGGAACGCTTACGACTTGTACCTTGAGAAAACCGATTAAATAAATGCGGAATATCTTCTTTAGGGATACCATTACCGTTATCCGCAACCGCAAAAATTAAATCTCCGGCCTGAGCTTTAGCTATAATTTTAATTTCACCGTCCTTATTAGTATAATTTACGGCATTACCGCAGAGGTTAATTATAACCCTCTTAATCTCAGCCTTATCAGCATAAATCTCAGTTTTCTCATTAATATCACAGTCTAGTTCAAATGAAATACTTTTCTTTTCCGCAAGCGGTTTTAACTCATCATAGCATTGAGTAATCAAATCACATATCCTGAAATTTGTTTTGCAAAGCGAAAGCTTACCACTCTCAAATCTATACACTTCCAGCAAAGCATTAACTAGCCCGAGTAAATCCTCGTTACTTTGAAGCATAGTTGAAAGAAGAACAGCTTGCTTTTCTTCAACTTGACCCAACGAACCATCAAGGAAAAATTTCAAAGTTTGAATTGCAGCAAGTAACGGGGTTCTCAAATCATGAGTTAAGGTTGCAATAAAGTCATCCCTTAACCGCTCTGTTTCTTTTTGCTTGCTTACATCTCTTATAACCCCTACAAATTTTTCTTCATTACTGTCGGCATTAATTGATGCAAAGTTAATTTCAACCGGAGTTTCGGTATCGCTGAGCTGATTTTTTAACATACAGTCTTTAATCAGAATATCAGTGTTATCTTTATCCAAACCAAAAATACTGCCGGTATTATTATCAAATGAAATATTTCCTGTTCTTGTTGTGATATAAGCTACTTCTTGGAATTTCTTTTTAACCAAAGCAGCTTCACTAAGACCGGTCATATTTTCACATGCCGGATTAACCTGTTCTATATTACCCTTTTTATCAAGTATAATAATCCCATCGGCACAATAGTTTATTATGCTAGACAACTTATTGTTAGCCATTGCCAACTCTCCTGTACGTTCGGCAACAAGCTTTTCCAAATCCGTTGAATAAACTTCCAATTGTTTTTTAGCTTCTTCAAGTTGAGATATCTTATCCCTCAAATCGGACAACAAATGACTTCTCTCAATACCATTTCGTACATTCATCAACAAATCATCATTATCCCAAGGTTTTTCGATATATTTATACAAACCGATTTCATTAATAGCTCTAATTGCATTCTCCTTATCGGCATACCCTGTAAGCAAAATCATACTTACTTCAGGATACAAAGCCTTAGCTTGGGTTAAAAACTCTAGTCCGTTCATTTCCGGCATCAGAAAATCGGAAACAATAATATCAGGAGTGTGTTCTTTCAAATACTCAACTGCCTCAATCGGATTTTCAAAACACTCAACATTATTATACCCCTCAACTCTAAGCAAAGCCTTAAAAGCGGAGGTAACCATCTTTTCATCATCAACTAAAATAATTTTCGAATCTTTCATAATACTTTCATTGTACGATATTTTAAATTTCCGGACAAATTCGTTACAAAGTTTAAATATTATCCAATTCGCTCTAATTCATCCATAATTTTATGAACATTAATAGTTAATGCATCTCGATTCTGCAAAGCGTTGTTCAAATATTCGGCATAAGAGACATTATCCCCTTCATATCTTGAAATTTGAGCTATATAGTAGTATAAATTTCCAACATCTTGACATTCACTCATTGCTTGAAAAAGAATTTGTCTCGCATCTTCATACAATCCCATTCTAACAAGCACTTTTGAATAATTCAAATAAGCATCTTCATCTTTAGGGTTAAGCTCAATTGTTTTATCAAGATTTTCGGTAACCTGCTCATAATCTTCTTCTTTAAAAGCTATTGACGCCAGATTATAGTAAGCCCAACTGTAATCGGGAGACAACTCAATAACCCTATAAAACTCCTCTCTCGCACCTTCTAAATCTCCAAACTCCATCAAAATATTACCGATATAGAAATGAGCATATAAATCTTCATCGTTTAAATCAATAGTATTCTGAAAATTCATCATAGCATTAACCAAATCACCCTTTTTAAGGAAACATATTCCCATACTGAAATAAGAATTAGAATCAGCTTCATCATTCGCCAACACTTTTTGAAAACAAGAGATTCCCTCATCATACTCCTGCAATTCCGTATAGACTAACCCAAGATTAAACACAGCATCCAAACTATTTGGGGTAAGTTCTATAGACTTCAGATAAGACAATTTTGCCTTCTCATATTCTTTTTGTTTTTCATAGGCAATTCCCAAATTGTAAAACAAGTTACTGTCATCAGGGAACTTTTCAGACAAATACTTCAAATGCCCGACAGCCTCTTTGGCAAACCCTTCGTTAACAAGTAATACTGCAAGTTCGCGCCGAACTTGATAATTTTCAGAATCCTCGCGCAAAATCTCCTGCATCTCTTCTATTTTGTCAATATTAGCCATAAGTAAATAATAGCAATTTTTTTAACTTTATGCAAGATACAAAAAAGGCTCTCACAAAGAGAGCCTTAAGTTATTATTCGTATATCCAGCCGTTTGTTAAATCAACTTTTACCGGCTTCAATAATCTCATATAAACGATGTCATCGGGAGATGCATCTAACTTTTCACCCTTCAACGTTGCACGTACAAACTTCATAAACCAGTTTCTGTTTTTATACAACTCTCCTGTTGCCGAAAATTCTGTCACTTGGTCGTTACTTGTAGTAATCAATGAATTTTTAAGAACAAGAACACCGTTTCTAACAAACCATTTCCCGCTTCTTACATCTAAAAGTTGCCCATTTAAATTTGAATTTTCATAGATAAGAATAAATTTATCTCTTGTTATATAATTCTGAGGGACAACGGCAACATACATATCACCGGCTTTAGAAGATTGAGTTGATACATATTTTGTAATTCGAACAGGAATAGTAACTCCTGCAGGAATTGTACCAACACTCCCCTGAACTGTTGCCTGAGGGATAACAAAACCTTCTCCTGTTTTCTTTCTCATAGCTTCTGCAAGTTTTGCATTAGGGTTTAATTTAGCTTGTTCCATCATATTGTATAAAATCGCAGCAACCTCAGCTCTTGTTGCAGGTCTCGCAGGCTCTAACTTAGCTTGACCTTTTGACGGAATTGTAACTATCATACTTAAGATTTCAGATTTCCCTGCAGGAATCAAAAAATCGGATGGAATTATAGCGGCATCAGCATATTTTTTTGACAGAACTTCCATAGCTTTAGCTTCACTGATTTGTTCTGTAGTTAACGCATTAACAGCCACCGTCGTTGCCTCCGCACGAGAAACCGAATCATCAGGTCTAAACTCTGCACCATCTTTTTCCGCAGAAATCAGGTCAAAATATAGTGCTTTTTGAATAACATCATAAGCCCAAAAATCAGGAGTAATATCAGTAAAAGTTACAGGTTGCGCAACTTTTGTATGTTCTTGCCCCAAAGCTTTAATCGCCATGGAAGCAAATTCTGCTCTGGTAACATTTTCATCAGGTTGAAATGTTCCGTCAGGATAACCAACAATAACACCTTTGTCTGACAGAATTTGTATTTGTTGAGATGCCCAGTGATCAGTTGGAACATCAGGAAATTGAAACGCACTCGCAGGCATAACACATAAAGCTGCCACAATAAGCGAAAGGGCAGTTTTTAATAATTTTTTCATATTCTCACTCCTTATAATATCCTCAATAACATATTAGATTGAACTAGAAATTATAACAAGTTTCTTTAAGAAACATTACATAATCTATATTATCGGAACATATCTACAATGTCATTGCGAGGAGCGAAGCGACGTGGCAATCCAGCTAATGTTTAATCATAAACTTTTATAGGGAATTCGTTTTTGTTACTTTTCTCTTTTTACTTCGCAAACAAAGAGAAGAAAAGTCCCAATACGAAATGTTGATATATTTATGCGACAAGTTCGCATAATATAGATTATGTTAGCACTTCTCTACACAAATATTAATATTCGCAATAAAATCTGGCAAAAAATTTAAATTTGAAGTATTATAGGAGTAGCAAATCACCTGACTTGGAGAAAAGTTAATGCAAGCAACAAACAACGAAATGGTTATCGGAATTCCGAGAGCAATGAATTTTTATCACAACTACCCGTTTTATTACGGATTTTTCACCGCACTCGGTATTAAAATAGTTTTGTCTGACGTGACAACAAAACAAACCATGTCACGGGGCTCCGCTCTCGTAGTAACAGAAACATGCCTGCCTATTAAAGTATATGTGGGTCATATTCTCAACTTATTGGACAAAGGTGTTGATAAGATCTTTGTACCTTCCATTCAGTCTATTGCACCTAAAATATATAATTGTTCAAAAATCAGAGGCTTGCCTGATTTAATCAGAAATGTCATAAAAGAACCTTTCACTATGGTAGAGGCCACACTTGACAAATCAGAAAAAAATCAAGGAATATATGAGTTCTTAAAACAAGCAGCAGCTCCATTCGGGATTACTGATGAAGCAAAAATAAAAGAAGCCTCAAAAGCCGGTTGGAGAACTTATAACAACTTTCATATCATGACAAAATCCGGCATGAGCTATAAAAAAGCTATGAATTATGCACTACAAGGAAAAGTTTTCATTGAAAATAACACTAAAGAAAGCCCGATATCTATTGCACTGGTATCACACGGATACAACATTTTTGATGAAAGAACTTCCATGAAAATTATAAATAAACTTGAAGAAATGGATGTAAAAGTATACACTTCACTCCAATTATCAAAAGAACAAACCATGGAAGGAATTAATGCACTGGGTGAAAAGTTATACTGGGCAAATGAATTTGAAATGACAGGAACAGCAGGTCACTATCTTAAAGATAACAAAATTGACGGAATAATAGCGTTAAATGCATTTGGTTGCGGACCGGACTCCCTAATGATAGAAAGAATATCCAGAAAAGCTAAACAATTTGGGAAACCAATTCTTAACTTAACAATTGATGAACAAACGGGAGAAGCCGGATTTATTACCAGATTGGAAGCTTTTGTTGATATGCTTTTCCGTAAAAAAAGAGCTACAATTATAAATAAGCTTGATATTAATGAGAATTCTCAACACATTCTAAATACAAACTTCATTGAACTAAATAATTAATAACAAAAAAAGGAACTGGCTAATCAGTTCCTTTTTTATATAAACATTTTAAACCTTACACTTTTCTCTTACGAGCAGCTTCAGATTTACGTTTTCTTTTCACGCTTGGCTTTTCATATCTTTCGCGTTTCTTAACTTCAGAAAGAATACCCGCTTTTTGGATTTTCTTCTTGAAACGTCTAAGTGCTACTTCGATACTTTCGTTTTCGCCAACTTTAACTTCTGCCATTTATATTTTCACCACCTTTGTAGTCTTGTATTTATATCTGTACCAGTATTTTAAACTGAAACAAAAAAAAATTCAAGTCTTGGGGTAACTACAAACAGAGCATAGGTTAAGAAAACTTAAATATTTATTAATGGATGCATTTCAAAACACAATCTTTTTCATCTTCTTCAAGATTAATACACTCGAGCACATTATTGAAAAACTGCTCTAACGCTAAGTCCATCGCATTACTATCCATATCAGCCCGTTCCTCCGTTAATTGTAAATCTGTCATACCGTCAATATTATTCATATTTGACTCCCGTTATTATCAACAATATAGATTACGGATATCCGATAAAAAAACTTTAACATTATAACAAATTTGTTACAAAATTTAGCATTATGAGAAAAATAAATTACTTTAAAGTACAATATTAGAAAAGCTGGTTATAGGGAAAATGATTTTATGAGTACAAGTTTTCATTTAACAGATTACAACTATTATTCAAGCAGGAGTGACATGGAAGTCATTTCGAATATAGTAGAAGCTCTGAAAAAGATTTTAGAAGAAGACAAAAAACAAGACCAACCGTTATTTCTAAAGATTTCCGACAATCTTATTATGAATATTGCACGAATGGTTGTTCAAGAGAAAAAAAAGACCTTCCTTATTGGGATAACCGGCGAAAGCGCATCGGGAAAAACTGTTTTTGTTGACAACACAATCAAGGCATGCGTAAAAAGCGAAAAAGAAGGTATCTATACAGTTATTCGTTGTGATGACTACTATAAAGATACTTCAAAAGAACTTCAGGAAGCCGGCAGCTACGAAGAACTTTTCAAAACAGGTTTCAGTTTTGATACCCCTGATGTTATTGATCTTGAATTAATGAAACAACACCTTATTGAACTAAAACAAGGCAACGCAATAAAATCACCAAGGTATGACTTCGTAACATGCGAATCTCATCCGGACGGAGATTTAAAGAAGCCTGCAAAGGTAGTTTTAACAGAAGGCTTGTATGTCCTAAATGAAGGCGTACGCGATATAATGGATGTCAAAGTGTACGTATACACACCATTAGAAGTGATAAAAGAACGTTGGTACTCAAGAGCAGCGAGCAGAGGAAAAACCGGAGCAGCTGCCGATTTACAGTTCCAAGACGTTAACAAAACAGCACAGCAATACATCCGTCCTACCTATCAAATTTCAGATGCGGTAATAAACGGAATGGTTTCGCAAAAATACATTCAGGAGATTACGGATAAAATATTCAAAGCTCTTGAAGATATAGCCAGTTAAAAAGAACCGGTAAGATTACCGGTTCTCTTTTGCCTGTATTTAGTGTTTAATCCTGCAACCACAGTCAGGAACTTCCTCTACAAAAGCC
This sequence comes from uncultured Muribaculaceae bacterium, assembly GCA_964446855.1. Classification (GTDB taxonomy): domain Bacteria; phylum Cyanobacteriota; class Vampirovibrionia; order Gastranaerophilales; family Gastranaerophilaceae; genus UBA1221. The sequence goes on along the minus strand of CAYUQM010000005.1, from coordinate 14,451 downwards.
TTCTGACAGGTTGGGCATTTTGTAGGCTCCACCTTAGCACACTTGTTGCATTTTTCAACACGCTTACAAGGAGTACAATTTCTGAAACCCGTAAACGGATTGAGGCTGAAATTCGTATAATTCGGTCCGATACCAATATATGGAAGCGGATTTAAATCAGAAATCTGCCAAGCAAAAGCACCTTGTGCCGGAATAGCGAGAAGTGAAACCACACCTAAATACATCAAAATTTTCTTCATACTTTTATCTCCTTAATTCTAACGAGCCTATTCATAAGCTCCAGTTTTATTTTAAACTTTTACCAACAAGTTGCTATGCCCGAATGGCTATAGTGAATTAGAAAATAAGAGTAATTAATATAGGCAGTATTTTTATGCTAAAATATAGTAGTAAATTAAGGAGATTCTTCTCGCTGTCATCCTGAAGCGTTAGCCGAAGAATCTTATTAATTAATTTGAATAATAAATTACAAGGGATTAAACAATGGCAAAGGTATATATTGAAACAATGGGCTGCCAGATGAATAAATCTGACACGGAAAGAATGTTCGGAATGCTCTCACATCTTGGTTATGATGAAACCAAAGACCCAAAAGAAGCTGATTTATTGATGATTAATACGTGCTCCATTCGTCAGCTAAGCGAAGATAAAGCGTTTAGCCTGATTGGGACATGGGGCAAATGGAAAAAAGAATCCAGACCACATATTAAAATAGGGTTTTGCGGATGCGTTGCCCAGCAGAAAGCGGAAGAAATCTTTAAACGCGCCCATTACGTTGACTTTGTTTTAGGAACTCATAAAATATATACACTGCCTGAAATTCTTAAAAGAATTAATAATGACGAAAGAGTTTGCGAATGCGAAGAAACCCACACAACCGAAGACGACAAAGCCGCAAACTACGAAATTAACCGTGTAAAATCAGTTAACGCATGGATTCCGATAACCGAAGGCTGTAACAATTTCTGCACATATTGCATAGTACCATATACACGAGGTCGTGAGCGTTCACGAGCACCAGAGCTTATTATAAAAGAAGCTAAGGATGCACTTGCACAAGGATTTAAAGAAATTACACTACTGGGCCAGAACGTTGACAGTTACGGGAAAGATTTTAAAGATAAAAATTACAGACTCGCAAATTTATTGGAAGAACTTAACGCACTTGATGGCAAATTCAGAATTCGTTTTGTTACGTCTTATCCGACAGATATTACTGACGAACTGATTGAAACTACACTTAAACTTGATAAGGTATGTGAATACTTCCATATCCCTATGCAATCAGGCAACAGCGAAGTTTTGAAGAAAATGAACAGACGATATGACCGTGAAACTTACGGCAAAATTGTTGAAAAAGTGAGAAAAATGGTTCCGGATGTAACCATTACAAGCGACTTTATCGCAGGTTTCCCCGGAGAAACTGAAGAACAGTTCGTCGATACCCTCACGGCAATAGATGAGTTTGAATTAGATTACTCAAACACTGCAGCATACTCTCCAAGAGAAAAAACAGTTGCCGCAAAATGGGTTGACAAATATATTCCGGAAGATATTAAGACAGAACGTCTTGCCAGATTAAACAATAAGGTGAAAGAAAACTGCCTTAAATCAAACAAAAAATACATCGGGAAAAAACTGGAAGTCCTTATTGAAGGCTTTGAAAACCATAAAGGGAAAAATATTATTACGGGACGCACAAGAAACAACAAACTTGTCCACATACCGTGTGATACCGACAGAACAGGTGACTTTTTGGAAGTAAAAATAACAAACTGCAAAACTTGGTATTTGAACGGAGAAATTATATAAGAATAAAAAAGCCCCGAGTTTCGGGGCTAAATTTTTTTAGGAAGGTAGGAATAGGAATAAATTTTTCTCTCTCTTGTGTTTAAACGGATTCTAAAATACTCTCTCTTTGTGTTTATTTAATGTTTTCTCTCTGTATATATAAAGTATATACACAGCCTTAAATTTCAGGCATCTTATAATTCGTTACAAAGTGTTACAAAAAAAAGAACCCTCATCCGATGAGGGTTCTTTTAAACTTAAAACAAGTTTATTTTCTTCTTGAACCGATTTGGTGAATTTTAATGAAGTTAGTACCACCGACAAGAAGTTCCGGAACAGAACCGGTAATAATAACTGTATCACCTTGTTGAATATTCCAATGTTTCAATAGGAAAGAATCCAACAAATCTAAGCTACCTTCGTCGATAGCGCCATTATAAGCCATCGGATAAGGGAATACACCTCTGTATAACTTAGTATCACGGCAGATTGTTTTGCTAGGACAGCAAGCAATAATCGGAACACTCAATCTTGCTTCGGACAAGAATCTTGCAGTAAAGCCTGAACCTGTCAATGCGATAACAGCCTTAACATTCATTTTTTTGGACATATCCGCAATAGACATACCAATTGCCATAGCTTGGCTATCTTTTTCTTCTTCAATCATTTTTCTTGGGAATTTATTTCTTCTCATGAATGAAGAATCTTCAACAGAATCTGCAACTTTCTTCATCATTTGAACAGCTTGAAGCGGATATGCACCTGCTGCGGTTTCGCCTGATAACATAATTGCATCTGTACCGTCCAAAATTGCGTTAGCAACATCCGAAGTTTCAGCACGGGTAGGAATTGGATTTTCAATCATGCTTTCCAACATTTGAGTTGCTACGATAACCACTTTACGTTTTACGTTAGCTTTTCTAATAATAGTTTTTTGAACAATAGGCACTTTTTCAGTTGAAATTTCGATACCTAAATCGCCTCTGGCAACCATAATACCATCAGAGACCTCAATAATAGCATCAATATTATTAACGGCCTGAGGTTTTTCGATTTTAGAAATAATTTTAGCGGTAAAGTTTCCATGACTTGCGAGGAGTTGTCTGAGTTCAACAACATCCTTAGCTTCTCTTACAAACGAAAGCCCAAAGTAGTCGATATCCTGTTTAGCAGCCCACTCAACAAACTTTTTATCTCTTTCTGTTAAGACAGCCAAACTACCTTGAGAACCAGGTATATTAATACCTTTTCTAGGTTTAATAAGTCCGTCAGCCAAAACTTTAGCATAAACTACGCTATTTTCAGCTTTTTGAACTTCAAGTTGAATTTTACCATCATCAATCATAATCATTTCGCCGGGAGTAACATCCTCTGCAATACCTTTGTAATCAACAGGAATGATATCACCTTCCATGTCGGTCATGTGCTTAAATTTAAGAATTTGGTCTTTTTTAATTTCTATAGGATCTTTAATTTGACCAACTCTAATCTTCGGACCTTGCAAATCCAAAAGAACAGGGATTAATGTATTTTCTTCTTTTTCAATCTCTCTGATAACATCAAGATTTTTCTGGTGAAACTCAACATCTCCATGAGAAGAGTTCATTCTAAACATGGTAACACCGGCTTCGAAAAGAGATTTTATCATTTCTTTTGTGTTACTAGAGGGGCCTAATGTTGCCACTATTTTCGTCATCGTGTAATTGTCCATTTTTATCTCCTTACTTCCTATAAAAATAAATATTTTATGACTTTACAAATATTCTTTTCTAATATATACTACAAACAGAAAATATTTACTAGTTTTCTAGTTAGAGTTGGTAAAAAAAAAGGAAGTAAACATGAGAAAACTTTTAGTTGGTTTATTTGCAGCAGGAGTTGTTGCACTTAGCACGACAGTGCCTACATTTGCTGCAAACATTTCTGATGTTAGCTCTACCTACTGGGCTTCAAAAGAAATTAACGCTGTTGTAGACAACAACGTTATGTCACTTTCCGGTTCAAAATTTAATCCGGAAGGAACTGTATCAAGAGTTGAATTTGTTCAAGCTCTATTGAAACTTTTAACAAATGACAACATTGATGTAAAAATTCAAAACATCTTCTCAGATGTAAAAAAATCTGATTCTTTCTACGGCGACGTATTAAGATCTCAACAATTAGGTTTGGTATACGGTTATCCTGACGGAACTTTCAAACCTCACAAACTAATGTCAAGAGCTGAAACTCAATCTGTAGTCAGCCACATCACAAAAGATATGAAGGCTGATGCTTCTTTATTGAAGAACTATACAGATGCAAAACAAGTTCCGGCTTGGGCAACACAAGCTTATGCTAAAACTTTGGATTACGGTATTTACGTAAACTATCCTAATCCTTCTGAATTAAGACCAAACGATGTTCTTTCAAGAGCTGAAGCTGCTGTAATTCTTTACAGATTAAGAGCAAAAGCAGGTTTGATTAAATCCGAATACGTTGGTTCAGGTTTGGAAAAAGAATTGGGAACTCAACACTTGAAAGCTGTAAAAAAAGCTCCAAGCCACGAAGTTCTTATCACAAACACAAGAAATATCATTAAAAAAGGTAACGCTATGTACGTTGCTTTCGGTGAAAAATTCAAATCAGAAATCGCTAACGAAGGTGACATTTTGAACTTTGTTGCTAACGAAGCCATTTCTACAGAAGAAGGAACTGTATTGTTCCCTGCCGGAACTAAATTTGAAGGATCTGTATTAAAAGTTCAAGATCCAAAATGGTTCAACAAAAACGCAAGAGTATATGCTCAAATTACAAAAGCAGTTCTTCCTAACGGACAAGTAGTTTCTATGAACGCTAAACCGTTCTACAAAAACTATGAATTAAAAGAAGGTCCATGGATGACAGCAGGTAAGTTAGCTCTATACACAGCATCAGGTGCTGCAGTAGGTACTGGTGCAGGTGTTGGCTTAGCATTTATTCCTGACCCTACAAAAGTAGGTACCGGTATCGCTATCGGTGCTCCTGTAGGTGCCGGCGTTGGTTTGGCTACAGGTTTAATCACTAAAGGGTTAAACTATCACGCTAAAGCAGGTGAAGAAATTAAAGTTATTATGCTTAAAGATGTAAGCATTGCTAAATAATAAATTTTAATTGCTATGACTGTGTGCGGGTGATTTTCATCACCCGCTTTTTTTATGTAAATATATTAAGCAAAAATATAATATAACTTGTAAAATTAAATATTTTATGATACTGTAGCAGTACAGTTCCAGACTGCTGAAACAAGTCGGTAAGCAAAAAATTCAATTGCGGATGTCCGGCAAAAATTAATTCAGTAAGTGGTGTAATAGTTAATCAGGATACTGCCTTGTAACTGTGAGGTAAGTCCGGAGGTATTTGAGATGTCAATGACAGATCCTATAGCAGATATGCTAACCAGAATCAGAAACGCAAACATGGTTTCTCACGAAACTGTTGAAATTCCTGCTTCTAAATTAAAAATTGAATTAGCTAAACTTTTAAAATCAGAAGGTTTTATCTCTGATTATGAAGTTAAAGAAAACGGCAAATTCAAATCTTTAGTCGTAACTCTAAAATACGACGAAAGAAAAAAACCTGTTATTTCTAAATTAGAAAGAATTTCGAAACCAGGTTTGAGAAGCTACTGCAAAGCTAAAAATCTTCCTAAAGTATTGGGTGGATTGGGTGTTGCAATCGTTTCTACAAGTAAAGGTTTGTTGACCGATAGAAAAGCTCGTAAAGAAAATATTGGTGGCGAAGTTCTTTGCTATATTTATTAATTAGCTTAAGATGAGGTTCTTCGCTCTGTCATTCTGAAGGCTTTAGCCTGAAGAATCTCACAATCGCTCAGAATGACATAGGCTTAGATATAATTGGTAGAAAAATCTAAGTATGTAAGTAATATACCATAAGGAGAAATTAAAATGTCACGTATTGGTAAAAAACCTATCGAAATTCCACAAGGTGTAGAAATTAAAATAGACGGACAATTAGTTACAGCTAAAGGACCTTTGGGTGAAGAATCTGTTAACGTTCGTCCTGAAATCGCTGTTAAAATTGAAGATAATCACATTATCTTATCAAAAGTAGGCGATTCAAGAGAAACTGACGCTTTGTTCGGTTTGTCAAGAACCCTTGTTGCTAACGCTGTTCACGGTGTTAAAGAAGGATTTGAAAAGAAACTTGAAATCCAAGGTGTTGGTTACCGTGCTAACATGGAAGGTAAAAACCTTAACTTAGCATTAGGTTATTCTCACCCTGTAGTTGTTGAACCGCCTGAAGGTATTACAATTACCGTTGAAGCTAACACAAAAATCAGTGTTAAAGGTTCTAACAAACAAACAGTTGGTGATGTAGCCGCATTTATCAGAGGCAAACGCCCACCTGAAGTTTACAAAGGTAAAGGTGTTAGATACGAAGGCGAAAACATCAGACGTAAAGCTGGTAAAGCCGATAAGAAAGAAGGTAACCGTTTGTAAGCGTTAGCGAGCATTCCAGATACCTTATCCTGAAGTTGTTTTTTCAGGATATAAGTAAACATTAAGCCCGCATAAACCCTTAGAGGTGGTTCTTTAAGAAGGTTTGGGTAAATCGAAAGGAAAAACTAAAATGATTAAAAGAAAAGTAAGAAAACCACAAGTTCAAAAAAGACACCAATCAATCAGAGTTAAAATTTCAGGGACTCCTGACTGCCCTAGATTGGCTGTTTATAGAAGTACTAAACATATCTATGCTCAAGTTATTGATGATGTAAACAAAGTTACTTTGGCTGCGGCATCTTCAGTAGATAAAGAGTTGAAAGAAAAACTTGCTCACGGTGGTAACATCGACTCTGCTAAAGTTGTTGGTGAGGCTGTGGCAAAAAGAGCTCTTAAAGCAGGCGTGGAATGTGTAGTATTTGATAGAGGCGGATTCTTGTATCACGGTCGTATTCAAGCTTTGGCTGATGCAGCTCGTGAAGCAGGCTTGAACTTCTAATCTATAATTATACAAACACGAAAGAACCTCATCGTTTCCGATGAGGTTCTTTTTTATTAAAAAATCTTAATAAAATCGAAATTGTAACAAAATGTAAATACAATTTTATAACAGGTAATACTTAGTTACAATACTGCATTATATATGCATGGCATAGCCTAGCATTTAACAAGAAGGCAATTATATTACTTGTATATACTTTATATATAAGTAATACTGAAAAACACGAAAGGAGAATATTATGACAACAAGAACAGATGGGGTTGGAACACCGAAAGATACGATACCACACTACCAAAAAGTTGAATTGGGTGAAATTAAAAAACTCAGTTCAAAGCAGATTGAACTTTTTAAGAAACAGCAGGTACATGGCGAAATGATGCAAATTTTGCCAACAAAAGTAAATTTTGAAGGTGACAAAGTAGAAAAACAACTTAAGCAACTTTTGGAAGCCGGAACTATTACTCAAAAAGAATATGATGCAATGATGTCAAAAATCGCAAAAGAATAGCACAAAATTATTATGCATTAAACATAGCAGATTGCGTTATTGGCGCAATCTGCTATGTTTTAATATTAGAGTCCTCACAAGCAATTGTAACTCAAAAGACCGACATATCTGTGATTAAACTTCAACAAGTTGTTTAACTTCGTTTCGTTTAACCTTCCTAGTCGCAGTCCTTGGTAAATCTTGTTTAGAAACAACAACATTTACAGGACGTTTATAAGCTGTCAGTTGTTTTGATAATGTTTTAACCTCATCCTTCAGTAGTTTATCCAACGCACCCTCATCATACTGAGAAGCAACATCTTCTCTTGGGACAACAACAGCAGTAATTTCTTCTGTACCGTCTTTATTACCGAAAGTTCTCTTGTGTCCGAACACGCAAACTTCTTTAAAATAAGGGCTTTTTTCAAGAACAGCCTCTACCTCTTCCGGAAAGACTTTTTTACCACCTGATAAAACAATCATATTTTTAATTCTGCCGGTAATAAATAAGTGACCGTCCTTATCAATTCTTGCAATATCACCTGTATGAAGCCAACCATCTTCTTCCAATACACTTCGAGTTAACTCAGGCTGATTATGGTACCCTTTCATAACAGAAGGCCCTTTAACCATAAGCTCACCATTCTCAGGATCAATTTTTACTTCAAAACTTCTTAGAGGTCTTCCTACAGATGCAACCTCTCTTCTTTTATCAGTATTAACAGAAATTACAGGACTGGTTTCTGACAAACCGTAACCTTGATATATCTTTAACCCAATACGTTCGAAAAATCTTCCGACACCAACATCCAACGGAGCTCCTCCTGAAATACATCCAACGAAATGCCCGCCAAATTTATCGTGTATCGGCTTGAACATAGCTTTCTTTATTGCTGTAGATGGTGCAAATTTTGCAAGATGGTATAAAAACTTGAACATAAATTGTCTGAATTTTGATGAATTATTAATTTCAGTTTCAATACCTGTCTTCAACATTTTTAAAAACGCAGGAACAACAATCATGAAGTTAATCTTCTTCTCGCGCATATATGTTAAAATATCTTTTGGTTTCAAACTTTGAGTATAATAAACCGAAAACCCACAATTCAAAAACATAGAAAAACCAACTGTCATTTCAAATAAATGATTCATCGGTAATATTGAAAGAATGGAACACTCATCCCAAGGCAAAATAGAATCAAGAGCATCTTTCAAATCATTCAATTGTGATATCATATTTCTAAAAGTGATCTCTACCCCTTTAGGAGCTCCTGTGGTTCCTGAAGTATAAATTATGAACGCAGATTCCTTAGAGCTTCTATGTCTCCATTTTGCATCGTAATTTTCAGGCAACTCATAAATACTTGTCAATTCGAGATTGTAAGATGGCTCATCCATAACTAATATATGCTTAATAGATGGAATATTTTTTTGAAGCGCCTTAGCTGTATCAATATAATGTTGGGAAACAAGTAGTACTGAAGGTTCACAATCTGACAAAATAGATGTAAGTTCATATTGCGTCAATTTTATATCCAAAGGAACAGTTGTCAAGCCTGAAAGCACAGATGCAAAAACACAAGCACCATACTCAGGCTTTGATTCTGACAATATAGCCAGCTTGTCGCCCTTTTGCACTCCTATCTCATGAATCAAGTGAGATGCAAGTTTTCTGGCAAGCAAACCTGTTCCACGATATGTAAACTCTTTCCAACCCATTTTTGTCTTTATACCAAGCGCAACTCTATCCAAATATTCATTGGTTTTCTCTTCCAACAAAGATAATACATTTGTTTGTCTTTTTTTCATAAATACCCCTAGTCTATTCTCAATAACATAAAACACTTATAACTCTTTAAGCATAATATTAATGCAGCAAAAAGTCAAATATTTTACATAAAATAAGCAAAAAAGACCAACTTACTCAGTCGGTCTTTTTTTAATCGATTGTTTTAATTTTAATATTAAAATTAATAAGCTATTAACTTACCAACTAGCTTTTGTTACACCAGGCAACAAACCTTGGTGAGCCATTTTACGTAGACAAATTCTGCAAAGACCAAAGTCTCTGTGGTAACCGTGAGGTCTTCCGCAAATGCTGCATCTGTTATGAAGTCTAACTCTTGGATATTTACCAGCTGCAACAAGAGCTTCTCTTTTTAGTTCTTTGTCCATCATCGCTTTTTTAGCCATGAATTTCTCCTTTATTACTTTGTTTATTATAATTTGTAATATAACCTCCGAGCCACACGACTCAGGGGAGAAGGTGCCTTAGGCACCCTTGTTCATCCCTTTGAAAGGCATACCTAATAACTTCAACAATTCTCTTGCTTCATCATCAGTTTCAGCAGTCGTAATAATTGAAATATTCATACCTTTAACGAGATCAACTTCTTCATAAGTGATTTCAGGGAACAAAGCTTGTTCTTTCAAACCTAAAGTATAATTACCACGGCCATCGAAAGATTTAGCGCTGATACCTCTAAAGTCACGAATACGAGGGAACACAACGCAGATTAACTTTTGCAAGAAATCATACATTCTTTCGCCTCTAAGTGTTGCCATAGCACCAACCGGCATACCTTCTCTTAATTTATAAGAAGCGATTGATTTTTTAGCTTTAGTTACAACACATTTTTGACCTGCAATTTTAGTCAATTGAGCTTCAATTGCTTCAGCTATTTTAGAGTTGTGAGATGCTTCCCCAACACCCATGTTGATAACGATTTTATCAAGTTTAGGGATCTGCATATCATTTTCATAGCCGAATTTTTCTTTCATTGCAGACTTAACTTCTTCGCTATATTTTTTTCTTAAACTTTCTGTTTTTGTCATTTTCGTATTTCCTTAATTCTGAGGAAGTTCATTCATATTGTAGCACAATATAAATTAAACATCCAATTGTTCACCACATTTTTTACAAACACGAACTTTTTTGCCATCAACGACAGCGTGTTTGATCCTTGTCGGTTTTTCGCAAGCCGGACATACAACCATAACTTTAGAAGAATCCAAAGGGGCTTCAAGTTTAATCAAACCACCTTGAATACCAGCCATAGGTTGAGGTTTTTGAGCCTTAGTCACCATGTTTGCGCCTTCAACAATAACTGTTGATTTAGTTGGATTAGTTTTTTTAACGTTTCCAATTTTTCCTTTATCTTTGCCTGCTGTTACGATAACTCTGTCACCGGTTTTTACATGCAAGCTTTTTTTATCTTTATCTGTCATTTTTTTATCCTTTATATTTTTGCTTGAATTTAAATCGCATCTTGGATTATTGCTTCACTCAAACCATCCGCTCATTTCGCTTTGCTACCATTCGCTTTGGTTTTCGCTGCTTCGAGTTTCGCTCGCTTTGCTCACTCACTCTACGCAAAATCCACTAAATAACTTCCGGTGCGAGAGAAACGATCTTCATATAACCTTTATCTCTCAATTCGCGGGCTACAGGTCCAAAAACACGAGTTCCGCGAGGGTTGCCGTCTTTGTTGATAATCACAGCTGCGTTTTCATCAAATCTGATAACTGAACCGTCAGCACGTTTGATATCAGCCTTTGTTCTAACGATAACAGCTTTTACAACTTCAGATTTTTTGACAGCTTGGTTAGGAGTAGCATCCTTAACTGTTGCTACTATTTCATCACCAACAGCCGCAAATTTCTTATTTGAGCTGCCCATAACACGGATACATAACAATTGTTTTGCACCTGTATTATCAGCGACTTCTAGTCTAGTTTCTTGTTGTATCATTGTTCTTTTCCTTTATTTTACTACTTTCGACCTCTCATTACTCTCTGGTAATGTTGTCTGTTTATCGGGGTCCTGAAGCAAGTCCAAGACTCACTCGTACCAAGCACGCTTAAGGCTTGCTATATACTAACGAGCTTTTTCTACAACTTCTAATAATGCCCAACGTTTGTCACCTGAAATAGGTTTTGATTCTACAATTCTTACTGTATCACCAATACCACAAACGTTTTGTTCATCATGAGCTTTGTAGTGTTTGTTAGATTCAATAATCTTTTTATATTTTGGATGTGGTTCATAATCAGCAACTTTAACAACAATTGTTTTGTCCATTTTGTTACTTACTACTATTCCTTGTTTTTCTTTCTTAGGCATTTTGTACCTCTTTTTCTTTTATTACTGTTTTTGCTTGAGCTATTAAGCGTTTTGTTTTAGACACAAGTGCTGTATTTTCCAGTTTATGAGTAGACAATTTGATTTTGCAATCAAGTAATTGTTTTTTCCATTCAAGAATTGCACTTTTTAATTCGTCTGTTGATTTTTCGCGCATTTCACTTAATTTCATCTTATAATTTCCTTTTATTTTGCTTCTAATTTAGCCTTTTCTACAACTTTAACTTTGATAGGCAATTTTTGAGCAGCTAATTCCAAAGCTCTAACTGCTGTATTTCTATCAAAATATTCAAGTTCAAAAAGAATTCTGTTCGGTTTAACAACCGCAACCCAATATTCCAAGTTACCTTTACCTGAACCCATACGAGTTTCGGCAGGTTTTGCAGTAATTGGTTTATCAGGGAAAATTTTAATCCAAACGTTACCGCCACGTTTGATTTCACGAGTCATTGCACGACGTGCAGCCTCGATTTGACGACTGGTAATCCAGCCAGGTTCTAAGGCTTGCAATGCATAAGAACCGAATTCGAATTTAGTACCTCTGGTTTCGTGTCCTTTCATTCTGCCTTTCATCATTTTGCGGTATTTTGTTTTTTTAGGCTGTAACATTTTATTTGCTCCTGTTAATTATTTTTACTTAACTTTTTACTTTAATTAGCCTTCAGTTGTTTCAATGGCTCTTCTTCTAGGACGACGAGCGCCTTTTTCAGAACCTTCTTTACCTGATTTAGCTTTAATGTTCAAGTCAGCTTTTTCACCAGGCATCAAGTTGCCTTTGAAAATCCAAACTTTAACACCGATTTTACCCATGATAGTATCAGCTTCAGTGAAACCAAAATCTACATCAGCTCTAAGAGTTTGAAGAGGGATTCTTCCTTCTTTAGCCCATTCTGAACGAGCGATTTCAGCACCACCCAAACGTCCTGATACCATAACTTTAATACCTTGAACGCCTGATCTCATGGTACGTTGCATAGCTTGTTTCATTGCTCTTCTGAATGCTACACGTTTTTCTAATTGCTGAGCAATATTTTCAGCAACTAATTGAGCATCAGCATCAATTCTTGCAACTTCAACAACGTTAATAATAACCGGTTTACCAATATGTTTAGAAACTTCTTGTCTCAATTCGTCGATACCTTGTCCGCCACGACCAACAACGATACCCGGTTTTGCTGTAACAACTGTAACAGTTGTATTTTGAGCTTTTCTTGAAATTAATATTTTTGATACGCCAGCTGCGTATAATTTTTTCTTAACGAATTTACGAATTGTATCATCTTCTTTAACGAAGGTACCGTACTCTTTAAATTTAGCATACCAAGTACTAGCCCAAGTTCTTATGATACCTACTCTAAATCCGGTTGGATGTGTTTTTTGTCCCATTTTTTATACCTTTATTTTTACCTACTACTTATTATCACTAACTTTTAATGTAAGGTGTGATGTACGTTTTAGTCTTTTATAGATTCGACCTTGTGCTCTTGGCTTAGCGCGTCTAAGAGTTTGGCTTTCGTCAGCAAAGATTTCAGAAATCTTTAAAGCTTCCGGAGATACGCCAAATTTTTCTTGAGCGTTTGCAACAGCAGCTTTCAAGTTCTTTTCAACTACTCTTGCTGCAAAATAAGGCATAAAACGTAACATATCTTGAGCTTCAAGAACTTTTTTGCCGCGAACTTCATTAATTACACGACGCAACTTTCTTGCTGTCATTTTTATATCTGTTTGTTTTGCTTTAGCTTCCATTTTTAATTTCCTTATAATTATTTCATTTTTGCAGTCTTAGCTGAACCTGCGTGACCTTTATACAATCTTGTAGGTGCGAATTCACCTAATTTGTGTCCAATCATTTGCTCTGTTACATAAACCGGTACGTGAGTTTTACCGTTGTGAACAGCGATTGTGTGACCTAACATATCAGGTACAATCATAGATGCTCTTGACCAAGTTTTGATAACTTTCTTTTCAGAATTTGCATTCATCTTAGCAACTTTTTGTTGTAGAGCTTCTTCTACGTATGGACCTTTTTTTAATGAACGTGCCATTAATATTTTCTCCTTTTGGTTTGGTTTGTTTATTTTAATCTTTTCCGCCTGTCAAATCAAAGATTTGTACACTCATTTCGCTAACGCTCCATTCGTAACGGCGGCATCGTTATGTTCGTCCCTGATCGGCTCGCCCTCGCAAGCCGACACCGGACTCACATCGGCTTACGCCTTACTTTTTCCTTCTTCTAACAATTAACTTATCAGAAGCTTTACCTGCTTTTCTTGTCTTATAGCCAAGAGCCGGTTTACCCCAAGGTGTTTTAGGGTGTCCGCCAGGACCAGTTTTACCTTCACCACCACCGTGAGGGTGATCACAAGGGTTCATTGTTACACCACGAACTGTAGGCTTGATACCTAAGTAACGTTTTCTACCGGCTTTACCCCATGATAAGTTTTTAAATTCTGAGTTACCAAGGACACCGATAGTAGCCATACATTCTTTTCTTACCATTCTCATTTCTGAAGATGGAAGTTTAATTGTAACATAGTTGCCTTCTTTAGCCATTACTTGAGCTGCATTACCAGCGGCTCTAACCATAACTCCGCCACGACCAGGGTTAAGTTCAATATTGTGAACCATAGTACCTAACGGAATTAATTCGAGCGGAATAGCATTTCCTGTTTGAACAGGAGCTTCCGGACCGCTAACAATTGTATCACCAACATTCAAGCCTTCCGGAGTCAAGATATATCTCTTTTCACCATCAGCATAGAACACCAATGAAATTCTTACGTTTCTGTTTGGATCGTATTCAATAGTTTTAACTGTTCCAGGAACTCCAAACTTTTCACGTTTAAAGTCTATTACACGGTACGCTCTTTTTACACCGCCGCCTTTGTGACGACATGTAATTCTACCTGTATTATTTCTACCTGCTGTTTTTTTCATTTTTTTCAACAGGGATTTTTCTGGAGTTGAAGTAGTGATTTCTTGGTAATCACTCTTTACCATACCTCTTTGTCCCGGAGATGTCGGATTAATTTTTCTGGTTGCCATTTTTTTC